>CAZOIS010000010.1:0-57334 GCA_964579865.1 uncultured Lentisphaeraceae bacterium
ATCCGTCCGACACCCTCAAGGTTTGCGAGAAAACTCGGCCAGGATCTCATCCGGCTGGAGCGCGCGCGTCCAGATCTTAACCTCGTCCATCTGGCCCACGAAGAAACCGGGCGTCTTGCCCGAGGCCGGATCCCCCCCCCACTGCTCCCGGCCGATGATCAGCGGCTCGTAGTTCGTCACCCGGTCTGCCGCGTTCTTCTTCTCCGCAACCGCCTTGCCGTCGGCGTACAGCGTGACGCCCTTGCCGCGTTGCGCGACCGCGGCGACATGTGTCCAGACGCCTTCTTTCAGGACCGCGGGCGACTGGAAGTTGAACGACCAGCGGTGCTCCGCGTCGGCGGCCTCGAACGCGATCGACGCCCCGTTCTGCGTGAAAATGAAGGGGGCCTCCGCGCCGCCGAAGCGCTTGCAGATCAAGCCCCGGCGGCCGCGCACCGTCGCGGGCTTGATCCAGAGCGCCGCCGTCAGGTCCGGCGCGTTGAACACGCCGGGCTCGTCCACACGCAGCCACCCTGTGCCATCGAAGCCCGCGGCGCGGCCGGCCTGCCCCGCCGCAACGCCGGCCGTGCCGCCGTTGCACCCGGCGCGGAAGCCGTTCCCGGAGACATCGGCGAATTTCCCCCCGCGCAGCTCTTCGAACGTCCAGCCCGCCACCGGCTCGGGACGGTTGAGGTAGCGCCGCAGCCTCTCCTCAGCGGCGCGCCGCTGCGCAGGCTCGTCGGTGAGCGCCTCGCGGACGTTCTCGAAAGCGTTGGCCCGCACCAGCACGTTCGTCGTGTTCCGGCTGACGAAGATGCCCTGCGCGGCATTCGCAACGCGGTTCGCCTCGACGATCGCGTCGCGCGTGTCGCCGTCAATGCGGATGTGCGCGTTGCTGTCGAGCCGGTTGCCGCGCACGACCGCGCCGACGTTCATCGGGCCGGTGTACGGCAGATGGCGCATCCCGTTGATCTCCAGCACGGAGTCGGCCGCCGTGGCCCAGTGGTAGTAGTTGCCCTCAGTGATCGCGTTGTCGCGGAATTCGCAGTACCAGTTCGGCTGGTAGCCGTGGTACCACAGGCCCTTGCCGCGGAAGCCCGACATGCGCGTGCCGGTGTTCCGCGCCACAATGTTCTCGACCGCGGTGCCGTAGAACTGCATCGGCCCGCAGTCCGAAAACTCGTTGCCGATCACCAGATAGTGACCCTGGAACATGGTGACACAGAGGTCCGAGCCTGCGTCCGGCTCAACGTCCCACGGGCGGTCGACCTCGACGGAGCGCTCGCCGTGGCCCGTCACGCGGCGGACCTGCCCGGCGCCCCGGCCTGCGAGCACGAACACCGCCGCCCCCTGCCAGTCGCGCCCGCGCCAGTTGGGCTTTCCCGCCAACTCGAGCGCGGTCCCGCTCACCGCGCCGGCCTTCCCCGAAAACGCCTCGCCCCCGGCGTCCGACGTCATCGCTTCGCGGTCCCAGCCGTGCATCAGGTGCAGCCGGTTGCCGGCGTAGTAGACATTCTGGGAGTAGCGCGAGCCGTCGAGGCAGTTCAGGCCGCCGCCCGTCGACATCAGGTCAGCACCGCTGATTTCGTTCCTCTCGAATATCAGCCCGTCGCTGCCCGAGATGCAGTACCAGCCCCAGCGGCCGTTGAAGAAGCGGTTGCCAGAGACCAGGCCGCCGCGGACGCGGCTCAGAAACAGCGCGCGGCCAGTGCCGTAGAAATCGCACTCCGTGATCTCGATGTTGCGTCCGCCCATCCGCACCGTGTCGCCGCCGCCCGTCGACCACTTCATGGAGTCGGCGAAACGGGCGTTCACCTCCACCTGCGAAGGATGGCCGCGGTACGCGTTCGCACGCACGCGCACGCGCCGCAGAAACACGTCGCCCGCCTCCGGCCTGTCACCGAGGTCAGCGGCGACGACGTGCTTATGGTTGTTGGCGTAGAGCGTCAAGCTCTCCACCCCGAACGAGTTCGTGCCCTGCACCAGCGCTTCGGGCGGCGTCTGGAAATCGCACCAGGCCAGCGAGACCCATTCCTGGCGCTCGCCCCTCAGCACCGTGCGGCGCGGCACGGCCAGCGCGTCGGAGAGCGCGTACCGGCCGCGCGGAAAATAGACCACGCCCCCGCCGTTCGCCGCAGCCGCCGCAAGCGCGCTCTGGATTGCCGCCGTATCGTCCTTCAAGCCATCGGCCTGCGCGCCGAAGTTCGTCACGTTGAAAATCGTCGTTGGCCATGCGTTCTTTTTCGCGACCGTCAGCGCCACGCTCTCGCTCCACCCCGCGCCGCCGCCCGCGCCGCCGTGCACGGAGAGCCGGTAGGCGCCTTCGGGCAGATCCGCCGGCAGCGCCGCCTTCACCGCATAGCCGTCCGTGTCCGCCTTCAGGGAGAGGCTGCGTGGACCGTCGAGGCGCACCTCGGACTCCGCGTTGTCGGGCACCGCCAGATTCTTGCCGAAGGCGCGCACCCAGCCGCCCGGCGTCGAAGCCGTGCCGGCGTCACCCTGCGCCCACCAGACCTGCGGGCGATTCAGCACGCGCACGGCAGAGCCGCCCGCGGCAGTGACGCGGACCGCGAAAAGCCCGGCATCGAAGCCCGCGGGAACCACGAACTTGACGGACTGCGCGTTCGCCTGCAGCGGCGCCACCTTCTGGACGCCGCGCTTGGGCCAAGCCGCGGCGTCGGGTGCCGGAGCGCCAGCGCGCCCGTCGGGCAGCCGCGCGATCTCAACCGAAGGCGCGTCGCCGAGGCCTTCGCCGATCACCATGGCCGTCTCGCCGGGGCGGACCGGATCGCTCGCCCAGAAGATCGTTGGCGCCCGTTCCGGACCTTGCGCGCCCGCCATCGCCAAGCACATCCCGAAAACCGCGACCGACGACAGCACCAAAACATTTATCCGCTTCACGTTTCCAACCTCGCTTTTCTCGCCCGCATCCTCTTGCCGAACGACATGCCATAAAACCATTCCGCGAGTCTCTTCAGGTTCCAGAGGGATTCGCGTTCCCCCTCGCCTGAACTTGGCCCCGGACATCGACCGTGACCGGTTCAAAGCACCGCCGGCCAGCCCCACGTTTTCAAATCGTCGCTCCACGCCAAGCCGATGCAGGCGAAGTTGTCGAACCCGCCGCGCGGATCCTTTTCGGGATAGGCCGAGCCGTGGAAGAACAGCAACGCCTTGCCCACCGCGGGATCGCGACGCAGATCCAGCACGAAGCCCCCCGTCAGCCGACCCTGCGCCCACGGCCAATCGCGCTGCCCCAGCGTGAAAATGCCTTCGTCACGCCAGTCCGCCAGGTTCCGCGAACGCTTCACGCCGACGCCGTTCTCCGGCGAGTGAAACAGCACGTACTCATCTCCGTCGACGACTACGCAGGCATTCTCGCCGGCGGGCGCGTGTCCGGCATACGTCCACGTCATCAGGTCCCGCGACCACGAGCGGCTGACGCCGTTCTGCTTGTAAAAACACCACCACTTGCCGGGGTCGTCTTTGTCTGCCAAGAGATAAGGGTCGATCATCCGCCCCATCTTGTCGCGCGGCACGTCCGGGCCCTTCACGCGCAACAGTTCCGGCGCGCCCCACGTCTCAAGGTCGCGGCTGCGCATCGTCCAGAGGCGGGAGTTCTCGTTGCCGTATGGCTCGCCGTTCGGCCGCGGATAGGTCTGCAGGCAGAGCACCCAATCGCCGCCGACACGGATCACGTTGCCGGGGCTCCCGAAGTTGAGGCTCCGGTCGCGCGGCGTCAGGATGACCGGCGCGCTCCATGAGGTTAGATCGCGGCTCTTGCTCCACGCGAGATACGAATACGGCAGGCCGTCCTCGATCCTGACCAGCGTGAAGAAGAGCCTGAACCAGCCGCCGTCATAGACTGCGGCTGGATCGCGGTACGCGGTCGCCGCGTCGCCGTGGAACAGGATCGGCGACCGCAGCGCCGCCAGGTCGACCCGTCCGCCGCAAAAGCCCTGCACCGCCAGCAGCATCAGCCACACCCCCAACGTCCGCCGCCCGATCATAGTAATCCCTTCCGTTTGATGCCGGCTCAAGGCAGCGGCTTGCTGGTGAGGAGGCCGATGCCGCGGCCCTTGTTGCCGCAGGCGCAGTAGTAGAGATAAAACGTGTCGTTCGCGGGGTTGCGGACGAGCGAGATCTTGTGCGCATACTGCTTGTCCAGCCCGCCGGGATGTCCGCCCGCCTTGTAGAGCGGCTCGGGATGGGCCGTCCAATACACGAGGTCGCGCGAGAAAGCCGCCATGATGTGCGCCCCGCCGCGCCCCACGCCGAAGTAGAACATCGTCCAGTGGTCGCCGTCGCGGAACACCTTGGGGTCGGACGCGAACTTCTCGTCGTAGCCGCCTGCCCGCACCGGCACCACCGGATTGGCCGGATAGCGCACCCAGCCCAGCAGGTCGGCCGAAAAGGCCAGCCCGGTCTGCTCCGTGCCGCCGTGGGCCGCGTTGTAGAAATTGAAGAAGCGGCCCTGGTGCTCGACCAGCCACGGCTGGTAGATGCAGTCCCGCTCCCACGCCGCGCAGTCCGGGTCCTGCACCGCGAGGGCCGGCTCATCTTTCGCGCGGCGCCAGACCAGGCCGTCGTCGCTGACCGCCACGCCCTCGTACCCCGGACGCAGCTCGTAGCCGCCCTGGCGCGGATAGGCACCGTAGAGCGACCAGAAGCGTCCGTCGCGCTTCTTCAGCACGCGCGGCGCGGCGATGTCGGCGGATTCGTACAGGTACGCGCCGAGCACGCGGCCGCCGTGGTCGAAGGCCCCCTCCGGACCGAACCCCAGCGCGAGCCGCGGACGCGTCCAACGGACCAGATCGCGGCTCTCGGCGACGAACGAGTTGTACCCGTGGCCGTCGAAGGCGATGAAGCTCATGTACCAGAGCTCCGGCGCGCCGGGCAGCTGATAGACGCACGGCACGTCGGTGTTCTTGAAGGCCTCGTGGCCGGGAATCTTCGGCTCCGCCGGGATCACGTGGTCGGCGTGATACGTCCAGCCCCGGTACGGCGCGGACCAGCGGTCCAGCGTCTCGCGCCCAAGGTCGGAGGCGAGCGCCGGACCGAGCACCGCCAGGGCAAGCCCGGTGCCCAGCGCCGTCTGGAGAGCTGACGCAGACATGCCGGGGCCCTAGAGCGACCAGCCGCCGCGGTATTCGCGCGACAGCCACTTCGCGTCGCCCGTGCCGTTCGCGAAGCGCAGGCGCCTGGGGTCCCAGTCGAAGCTGGCGTCGTGGACGTACGACATGTTGCAGAGGTGGCACAGCACCGCCGCGCGGCCGCCGACCTCCTCGTTGGAGCACGGGCGCTGGCGCGATTTGACGCACGCGACGAAGTCGGCCGGGTGGCCGCCCTTGGTCTTGTAGAGACGGGTCTTGTAGGTGCTGTCCGTCAGGAAGGCCTTGCGGGCCTTGGCGAGCGCGCCTTCTAGCGAGCCGCCGTCCTCTTTCTTGGTGAACCGCGAGACCGTCTCCTTGCCGTGCAGCATCTCGAACTTGCCGCGGTTCACGGAGACCGTGCCCTCGGTGCCGTAGAACACGGTACCGAAGAGCGAGAAGGGGTTGTGCTTCAGCTTCACGCCGTTCGCGAACTCGAGGACCACGCCCGACTGCGCGCGGCCGCCCAGCTCAACGTTGGCCTTGTCGGCGTCGCTGCGCTCGGCCTTGATCACGCGGACCGGACCGCTCGCGTCCATGTCGAGGCCCCACTGCGCGATGTCGAGGTGGTGCGCGCCCCAGTCGCCGCAATAGCCCGAGCCGAACAGGTCGTCCATGCGCCAGACCATCGGGAAGAAGGTGTGCACGCCGCGCGGCGACAGCTTGTCGTTGTACTTCACGAGCGGCGCGCCGCCGCACCACAGGTTCCAGTCCAGGCCGGGCTCCAGCGGGATCGCCTCTTTCGGGTCGACGTGCGGACGCGAAGGCCCGCCGAAGTTGCAGTCCACATGGGTGATTTTGCCGATGCAGCCGTTGCGCACCAGCTCGGCCGCCGTGAGGAACTCGAAGCTCGAGCGCTGCATCGCGCCGGTCTGCAGGATGCGCCCCGTCTTCCGGGCCGCGGCCATCACCGCCGCCGCCTCCTGGATGTTGTACGTCAGCGGCTTCTCGCAGTAGACGTCCTTGCCCGCCTTCATGGCCGCAACCGTGATGATCGCGTGCCAGTGGTCCGGCGTCGCCACGCACACGGCATCAATGTCCTTGCGCGCCAGAACCTCGCGGAAGTCGTTGTAGGCTTTGCACACGCCGACAGTGCCCTTCTCCGGATGCGCGGCATAGAAATCGTCGACGCGCTTGACCGCGTCCGTGCGGCGGGTCGTATCGACGTCGCAGATCGCCAAAACGTGCACGTCCTGATTGAGGAAATTCCCCAGCAGGCCACGCGCCTGGATCCCCATCCCGATGAACCCCATGTTGATTTTCTCGTTCGGGCCCTTGACCTTCACGGCCGCCGGCGCGACGCAACCCGAGAATACGAAAGGCACGCTGGCAAGCGTCGCGTTCTTAAGAAAGTCTCTGCGTGATGTGCTCATGATTCCCTCTGATAATTATGTTGGGCAGATTGGCGAAACAATCAGCCGTCCCCCAAGGTTACGGTAACATGGAAAGTAAAATACCATGACCGCGTCGACCGGGTCGAGTGTGAAAATGCCGCCACAGGCCCCCCAAAAAAATCAACGGCGACTCCGCGGAAGAGGCTCTTGCACTCCTTCTCGTGTTGAGCTAATCTTTTGATTTTGCACGCCATGAAACCGACTCTTCAGATCGCAACGACCCGGACGCCGGACGGCGAGGTGCTGGCGCTTTACCGGCACGACGCCGACTACTCCATCAAGGTTGAGCGTCAGGAACTGATGACCAGCCGCGCTCACGAGTCGGAGCTCGAACTCGCGCGGCTGGGATGCCAACGGCTGTTGTCCCAACAGACTCCGACGGTGCTGATCGGCGGACTCGGCATGGGCTTCACGCTGCGCCAGACGCTGGATCTGCTCCAGCCCGGCGCGACGGTCGTCGTGAGCGAACTCATTCCCGACGTGGTCACGTGGAACCGGGATTTTCTCGGCGAACTGAACGGACATCCGCTGCGCGATCCGCGCGTCGTGCTGAAAATCGGCGACGTCATGGAACTCATCCGGAAGTCAGAGCAAGCTTTCGACGCGATCCTGCTCGACGTCGACAACGGTCCGGAAGCCCTGACGTCGGCCGGCAACGACCGCCTTTACAGCCGCGAGGGCATCGCGGCCTGCATGCGCGCCCTGCACGCGAAAGGCTGCCTCTCGGTCTGGTCCGGCGCGATCGACAACGCCTTCGAACGCCGCCTGCGGCAGGCGGACCTGTTTTTCCGCCGGTTCCACGTGCCGGCCTACAAGGGAGGCAAGGCGCGTTCGCGCTGCGTCTGGGTTATCGCGCGCAATCCTCGGTCGTTGCCGCCGGTGGCCTGACGCGGCGGCGACCGCCGTGCCGGGGCAAAACGTTTTTCAAAACACGGCCTTTAACCTTTGTCATCCGGTCTGTTCTGTGTTTTAATTGATTTTTAATCTTTAACAAGGAGGATTCGATGAAGACGCTGGTGTCCGGCATGTTGCTGTTTTGTGTCCTGAACGTCACCGCCGCAGAGATGGCTGTTAAAACCGTCCCCGTGCGCCCCACACAGAAAACCAGCCTCTTCAACGGCAAGGATCTCGCGGGCTGGACCAAAGTCATCACCGCCGAGCCCGGCAGCGATCCCGATGTGACCTGGACGGTCGCGGACGGCGTGATCCGCTGCACCGGCAAGCCCTTCGGCTACCTGATGACCCAGCAGAGCTACGCGGACTACAAACTCCACGTGGAGTACCGCTGGTACGGCACCTCCGAGCAGATGAACAGCGGCGTCTTCGTGTTCAAGACCGGCCCGGACACCTTCTTCCTCCCCAAGGCCGTCGAGACCCAGCTCAAGAAGGGCAACGCCGGCGATTTCGTACTGCTTTCCCAAGCCACGCTGAACGGCCTCGACAACCCGAAAGTCCGTGCCGTCAAGAAGATGGCCGACAGTTCCGAGAAGGCTGACGGAGAGTGGAACAGCGTCGACATCATCGTCCGGGGCAACACGATCGAGTCAAGCGTGAACGGCGTGCTGCAGAACAAGGGCCGGGACGTTTACGCCGACGAGGGCCAGATCTGCTTACAGAGCGAGGGCGGCCCCATCGAGTTCCGCAACGTGACCGTCGAACCCCTGCCCTGAGCACGGCACCCACAGACGGAACGACCGGAGCGGGACCCATCGGATCGCGTGTTACAACCATACAGGACTTGTTGTCAGGCCGCCGTTCTGGTATTCTAATAATATGGCCTTGGGAACAAGGCCCGTTTAGGAATAAGGCAAACTAAGAAGGAGCTCACAATGAAGAGTCTGTTGATGGTTGCGATGATGGCCGCCGTGACGTTCGCGTTCGTCGGCTGCAAGAAAGAAGAATCGATCGGCGACAAGATGGACAAGGCTGTCAAGTCCGCCGAGAAGAGCACCGACGCGGCCGCCAAGGACGCCGAGAAAGCCGGCGGCGATCTGCAGAAGAAACTTGATGGCGCGCTGAAGAAGTAATTCGGCCGGCTCAAGTCCGATGACCGACGGCTTCATTGCCGCCGGTCTTTTGTTTTTCCGCTTGGACGTTTGGCCCCGCTGTATTAACCTGTTCTCATGAAGACACCTTCCGGCTTTCTAAAGATCGGCGTGCTGGGTTCCGGCTCAGGTTCCAACATGCAGTCGGTCCTCGACGCGATTCAGGCGGGCACGCTGAACGCGGAAATGCGGCTCGTTCTCTCGGACGTCGCGGATGCGAAGATTCTCGACCGCGCCAAGCGTCACGGCATCCCGTGCGAGTGGCTGGACTGTTCGCCTTTCAAAACCAAACTGGACGGCGAGGCGGAGCAGAACTGCATCACGATGCTGAAGGCCTACGGCGTAGACACGGTGATCCTGGCGGGCTTCATGCGCATCGTCAAGCCGGGGCTGCTCAGCGCATTCCCGCATCGCGTCCTGAACATCCACCCCGCCTTGCTTCCCGCTTTTCCCGGGCTTCACGCATGGAAACAGGCCTTGGAGTATGGCGCGAAAGTGGCCGGATGCACCGTTCATTTCGTTGACGCCGGGACCGACACCGGCCCCATTATCGTCCAGAGGTCCGTCCCCGTACTGGAAGGCGACACGCCCGACACCCTGCACGCGCGGATCCAAGTGGAAGAGCACAAGGCTTATCCCGAAGCGTTGCGGCTGCTCGCCGAAGGCCGCCTGTCGATTGATGGGCGGCGCGTGGTGATCGCGTAGTCCGGAAACCGGACGCCCGAATCCCACACGCGCTCAGCGAATAAGGAAGGGAGTTACTCCGCAGATGCGGGGCACGCTTCCGTGGAAGCGGCCGGAGCCGCTTCGGCCGGCGGAGGGACCTCCGGCGCTTCAGGAACCGGCGTTTCGGCGGCGACAGCCGCCAAAGGCACCACAACAGGAGCCGCCGCGGCAGGTGCGGCGACGTCCTGCCGACGCACGCCGCCCCCCGCCGGCAGGCCACCGGCCTGTTTCTCGCCGGGCAGGAAGCGGAACGCCGGGTATTCGAGCGGAGCGCTCAGCACGTCATTGTAGAACTCGACGACATGGCCCTTCTCCACAAGCCAGGCGAGCTGAACCAGCGTCTCTTTGATCTTCGCCTCGTCCCCGCCCGCGATCGCGGTCACCATCTCAGCCTTGGTGCATGCCGGATGCTCGTTCACATAGACCAGCACATCGCGCAGCGTCTGAACCGTATGGGCCGGATCGAGCGGCAAAGCCGGCTTGAGCATCACGAAATCCTGCCCCTTGGGATCGTTCACCCGGAACAGATGCAGCTTGCGGTGACGGAACGCGCCGCGCAGCGCAAAGAAGAGCGAAGCCGGGAAACGGCGTTCGCGGTTCAACGTGTCTTTCAGCGCAAAATAAAGCGGGCGGCTCGACGTCTGCATGGCGACCGCCGCCGTGCAGATCAGGTGCCGCACGCTCGCGATCTGCTCGGGGAGGATCTCCCGCATGAACACCAGCTCCGCCACATCCCGCTCCATCGGCGGAGCTTTGGGAGCGGGCTCGGCCTCGGTCGCCGCGGCGTCGGCCGCCGCGCCTTCCGCGGACGCCTCGGCGGGCACAGGCTCGGCCACCGTCGGTGCGGCCCCCTTGCGCCGATAAATTTTTTTCTTGGTGCACTGCTGCCGCCACTGCTCGATCACTTCCGGCTCGCGGACCGTCTCGATGCGCGACCGATAGGTCTCTTCGGACATGTTCGGATAACGCGTCCGCAACATCTCGTGAACCTTGGAGTTGAAGCTGTGATGGTTCGGCGGACCCAACAGCTCGCCGCTCAGCCCGCAGCGGGCCACGCACACGAACGCTCCGGAAGGCGGCTCACAGGCCACCTCCTCCACATCGAAGAAATCGTCCATGTGGCGGTTGACCAGATGCGCGCGGACCTCCTCCTCGGTGAGCGCGGGCATGCCGCACACCTTGCACTGGAACAAAGACACCTGTTGATCCTTGAGCGGTTCGACGCGGACCAGACACGAAGCGGGGTTGTCGAGAAAAAGCCAAGCGATATCGCGAAGCGGGAACGCGTGATGCGACGTCTGGATGCGGCGGATCACGGCCCCGAGCGCCTTCTGCTCCGGCAACACGCGGATCTCGAGCGGAAGCGGCGGCGTCTCGGGACGCGGCGGGCGGAACTCGCGGCGCTCCGGGCGCGGGCCGCCTTCAGGGCGCGGCCCGCGCAAATCGGCCACGGCCGCGCGCGACTCGGGGCGCGGCATGTCGGAGGCGGAACGGGGCCCGCGATCGGCCTCACGGCGAGGCGGACGGCGGTCGAACTTCCGGCGGTCGCGGTCATCGAAGTCGCGCCTCGGACGGCGATCACGACCTCCGTCGCGCCCGCTGCCATGACGGCCTTCGCCGTCTTCGCTTCCTTCGAACCGCTCGTTCTGATAGCGTTGGCTGCTTGCATCCGGGGCCGTTCGCGCCCAGCTCGGAGCAAAGCTCAGATCCAACACCATCCCGCCGTTATCCTGCTCTGCAGGTTTCGCCTCTTCGTTCTCGCTCATGGTTTAATCATGTTACCTTTTGTCTGACCGTACGGTCAATGTGTTTTATCACACCGCCCCGGCCGCGACTGCCGCCAGCAATCCGCCGTTGAGCAGAATCGTTTTTTGGCGCTCACTCAAGGCCGTGGAGGCCTTGAACGCGGTGCCGCGCGTCACGTTTTTAACGGTCACTTTGCCATCACCGGCCACGGCTTCGCGCAAGCCGGCGATCGCCAACTTGTCCCCCTTCGCCACCGCGTCGTAATCCGCCGGGTTGTCGAAGATGAGCGGCACGATGCCGAAGTTGATCAGGTTCGCGAGATGGATGCGCTCGATGCTCTTGGCCACCAGCGCCTTCACGCCCAGATACATGGGGCACATCGCCGCGTGCTCGCGGCTTGACCCCTGCCCGTAACTCTCGCCCGCCACGATAACGTTGTGCAACCCCGCGTCGCGGTTGGCCGACGCATTCGTGTGGAATGCGGGGTCCACATGCTCGAACACGTACTTCGCATACTGCGGCACGTTGGAACGGTATTTAAGGCGCGCGCCCGCCGGCATGATGTGGTCGGTCGTGATCTTGTCGCCGACCTTGATGACCGCCACGCCGTTCAGCGTCTCGGGCAGCGGCTTGCCGGACGGCACCTGTCCGATGTTCGGGCCGCGCACGATCGCCGTGCCCGGTACGCCCCTGCCCGCCGTCTCGCGGAAAAGGAACATGCTGTCGTCCAGCTCAAAGGCGGCGGGCTCAGCCACCGCGGACGGCACGGAGCCGCACGTCCGGGGATCGGTGAACAAGCCGGTCAGGGCCGCGGCGGCGGCCGTCTCCGGGCTCACCAGGAAGACCTGCGCGGACTGCGTACCCGAGCGGCCCTCGAAATTGCGGTTGCTGGTGCGCAGGCTCACCGCTTCCGTGCCCGGCGACATGTGGTTGCCGATGCAGAATCCGCAGGCGTTCTCGAGCATGCGCACGCCCGCGGCCACGAGATCGGTCAGCAAGCCCTCTTGGGCCAACATCGCCACGACCTGCCGCGACCCCGGCGCCACGCCGACCTCCACATCGGGGTGGACCTTCTTGCCGCGCAGCATCAGCGCCACGGTCTTGAGGTCGCGGTACGACGAATTGGTACAGGAGCCGATCAGCACCTGGTTGACCTTACGGCCCACCAACGACGCGATGGTCGCGATGTTGCCCGGCGAGTGCGGGCATGCGGCCATCGGCTCGACCGCCGCCAGATCGATCTCGAGCACCTTGTCGTAGGCCGCGCCGTCGTCCGCCACGAGCTCCTTCCAGTCCTGCCCGCGGCCCTGCGCCTTGAGGAACGCCCGCGTGACCGCGTCGCTGGGGAAGACCGACGTGGTCACCCCCAGTTCCGCGCCCATGTTGGTGATGGTCGCGCGCGCCGGCACGCCGAGGCTGGCCACGCCGGGGCCGCCGTACTCCAGCACGCGCCCCACGTTGCCGTTGGTCCCGTAAACGGAAAGCACCTTCAGGATCACGTCCTTGGCCGACACCCCGGGCTTGAGCTCGCCCGTCAGGCGCACCAGCGTCACCTTCGGGCAGGTCAGATAGAACGGCCCGCCGCCCATGGCCACCGCCACATCGATGCCGCCCGCGCCGATCGCGACCATGCCGATGCCGCCGCCGGTGGGCGTGTGCGAATCGCTGCCGAGCAACGTCGCGCCCGGCTTGCCGAAACGCTCGAGGTGGAGCTGATGGCAGATGCCGTTGCCCGGCCGCGAGAACACGATGCCATAGCGCTGCGCCACGCTTTTGAGATACGCGTGGTCGTCGGCGTTCTCGAACCCGACCTGGATCGTGTTGTGGTCCACGTAGCTGACGGCCAGATCCGCCTTGACGCGGTCAAGCCCCATGCTCTCGAACTGCAGATAGGCCATGGTGCCGGTCGCGTCCTGCGTCAGCGTCTGGTCGATGCGGATCGCCAACTCCTTGCCGGGGACGAGGTCACCTGAAACGCGGTGAGCCGAAAGAATTTTCTCAACGATATTCTGTGCCATGCGGAAACTCCATTTGAAATTGTGGTATGGTGCAAAAAATCCAGGGCCGCAACAAGCCCAAACTTCAGTCCCGTCGGACGACCGGCCGGCTCAGGAGGAAGCGGTCTTCGGCGTGGAAGCCAGCGGCCCGATAGACGTCGATCGCGCGGCGATTCTTCTTCTGGACCTCGAGGCGCAGATAGCCGAAACCGTTCTCCCGACAATACCCTGCCGCCGTGTCGATCAGCCGCTTGCCGAGCCCCTGCCCCTGCGCTTCCGGCAGGAGAAAGATCTCGTCGAGCAACGTGAAGGGGCCGCCGAACTCGAGGCTGTAGCAGCGCGTCAACACCATATACCCAACGGCACGCCCCCCTTCACGCGCGATGAAAACGGAGCCGGCCTGCGGATGCTCCAACAAGTGGCGTATCAGACGGCCGCTCGTCTCCGCCTCGAAATCGAACCGCTCATGCGCGTAAAACACCTTCATGAGCCCGAGCAGCTCCGCGACATCGCCCTCGCGCAAAGGGCCGATCCCGCCCGCCTGCCGCTCCGGCTGTTCTCTCTTTTGTCCCATGGACCGGCCAACTTATCAAACCCGCGCCCGTGCCGCAAACCCCATTTGTCCAGGCTCCCGCGAGCGCAAAGCGAGCGGCGCTCCCCGAGAAATGAAGATTGACTTGGCCAGCCCGGACTTTTCATAATGAAAATATGGGCGGGAAACGATACGGGAGACCGTTTGCGCCGTACGGCGCGCGGCTCCCTTCGCCCCCTCCGAAACGACAGCGAAAGGGGACTGAAAATGAAGGGCATTCCGGTTCTTATAGCATTGATCGCGGGGGTGTCAGGCTGCGCGTCCGTCCAGCGGACGCCAGCCGAGAAACAGCCCGAAAAGCTTGAACCCCTGTTGGCGCTTCCCTATGCGTCGATGGCCCCCGCCGCGCAATACGGCCGCCTGGCCGCGGAACTGCGGGCAATCGGCGTCGCCCTTCAGGCCTATGCGCGCGACCACGGCGGCCAGCTTCCTCCCGCGCTCACGGACCTAGTCCGCCACGCGTATCTCCCGCCCGCAGGGCTCGTCTCCAGCGCCGACCCAACGGCGGGAAAGGAGGGCGGCGTCCCCAACAGCTACACCGACTGGGGACAGGCCGCAGAAACGGATCAGCCCGGCGTCAGTTACCTTTACGAGTTCAGCGCGGCCGCCTGCAAATGGGACTGGATTTCCTACCTCGGCGACCGACCCGCCCCGTCAGACGTGGACACGAACCGGGATGGCTCCGTCTCTTGGGCAGAGGTCAAAAGCTGGCAACTTCTCCACGGCGACAGGGTACAGCAGCCGAAAAACAGGCCCTACGACAAAGCGCGGTTTCCGGTCGTGCGCTGTTACTGGTATCAATATCCCGGCGCCTACGCCACCCCCGACGGGCGCACCGTCCTCAACCTCGCCGCCGACCTCCAAACGGTTTTCGTTTCGCGGCCGTGGTGGGAGAAAGACGCGCAATAGGTCTGGCCCAACAAAAAAAGCCGGGGAAGATCCCCGGCTTTGCGTTTCGTCCGCCCTCGCGTCCGGCTACTGGTAGTAGCGGGCGATTTCTTCTTTGGCAATCTTGCACCAGGCGATCGCGCGCGACGGATCGTTGTGGATCGTGTCGTGGTCCTTCATGATGATTTCGAGGTGGCATCCCTTGGCCTTCTCGAGAATATCGCGAATGTCCTTCCGCGCGGCGGCCTCGTCGAAGACGCTCGTTGAAAGGATCGCCGGATTCGGGCGGCAGGAGTAAACGTACTTGTCCTGCAGCGCCGCCGCCATCTTTGCGCGGTCGCAGGTCGGCGACACGCTGACGCGGCGGATGTTCGGCACATCCTTGAGCAGATGCCAGCGCTCGGAGATCGGCTCACAGCAGCCGTAGCAGACCAGGCCGAAGCGCGCCATGACGGGCTTCTGATACTGCAGAATGAATTCGTCGAAGAGCTCGGGGGCCAGCTTCTTGGTGTCTTGGCTCTCGAACAGGACCCACAGGTCTTTGGCGCGCGCCGTCCCCTGGTAATCCTTGGCCGGCAGCTGCGTCGTCCAGCCGAACCCGCCCGACCCGATGTAATCGCCCTCGTTGTTAAGGCTGTAAAGCCCCGCGTTCTCAAGGAAGGTGACCAGATCCAGCGTTCCGTCGCGCAGGAAAGCCATCAGGTTATGCACCCCCTGCGGGTTGTCTTTGATATCCTTCATGAACTGGTCGAAACCGCGCAGCTTCATCAGCTCGCGCGTCAGGCCCAACGACCAATACCACTGTTGACGCAACTTGACCGGAAGAACCCGGTCGAAAATCTCGCGCGCAAGATGGACGACCTCGGTCGTCGCATCCCGGTCCACGGTGATCGTCTGAAATTGGAGGCCGCTCAAATCGTTCAGATCCCTCAACGTCGGCTGCGGGTTCACCGATGAGGTGTCGGGGCCCCAGAACGTCCGCTTATATATCCAGCCCACTCTGAACCGGCTTTCAACGACGCGGTCGTCGCCCATCTTCTCGCCCCAGAAAATCTCTTTGCGCAAACGGTGCTCCCAGTGGCGGGCGAGATCGTGCGTACATTCCAGCGAAGATTCGGGGATGATCTCTCGCCAGCTGAATTCGGGGTCGCACAGGATGAGAGGACGCGAAGGCTGCAACGCATTCTGACGCGTCCAGAGCACTTTCTTTTCTGCCTCGATTTGACGCGTGGATAACGCCATGACCCGTTCACCCAACCGCCTCAGAACATCGCGCTCCGACGGTGTGATGGTAAGGTCCGCGACATGCGTATCCAGCGCCACGTTGCCCGGTTGATCATGATCATTCATAACCGAACGCTCCCTTCTTTATTACACCTTTTCTTAATGACAAGCCATCCGCCGGTCTTGCCTGTCGGATGGTATGAAAAGCCCGCACACGGTACGGTTCCGCTTTCATGTCGCTATTATATCAGCGGAACGCTTTTTTGTCTATTGAACAAAAAGCGAAAAGGGGGCGAAAACGCCATTTTTTTAACGATTCCGCGCCCGCGCTCTTCCGCTTTGACGGGACGGAAAAAAAGGATTAAAATTGACTTTGCTTTTTTCAAAAACCGTTCCATTGACGCGTCAGGGCGCACCTCGCCACGGCATGTCACACGCCGGCAGGGACGTTGCCCGCATCACCCCATAGGCGCATTATGCCCCACAGAATGCTCTCTCTCCAACAGGCCGCACGACACATCCGCATCCCCGAGCGCGAACTGTTTCATCTGGTGCAGCGCGAAGAGATCCCGTTCCTGCGGCACGGCGAAGAGATCGTTTTCGAGCACCGCCAGCTCGACGACTGGGCGCAGCGCCGCATCCTCGGGCTGCCCGCCAAGACCCTGACCCAGCACCACCGCGAAGCGACGTCCGAACGCGCCCGCGCCGCCTCCGATGACGTTCTCGTGGAGCGGCTCTTCCGCCCCGCATGGATCGACCCCGCACTCGCCTCACGCACCAAACCGGGCGTGATCCGCGACATGGTCGCCCTGGCGGTTTCGACCGGGCTGTTGTACGACGATGCGGCCCTGCAGCGCGAGATTGAAGAGCGGGAGAACGTCAGCTCCACGGCGATCGGCGGCGGCGCGGCGTTTCTGCACGCGCGCTATCACGATCCGTACCAGGCGTCAGACTCGTTTGTCGTGCTCGGAAAGACGGTGCAGCACATCTTCTTCGGCGCGCAGGACGGCGAACAGACCGACCTCTTCTTCCTGATCTGCTGCATGGACGACACCCTGCACCTGCACACGCTGGCGCGGCTCTGCATGCTAGCACACGGCACGCTGTTGCTCTCGGACCTGCGCGCCGCCACGACGGCAGAAGAGATGTACGAGATTCTCTGTCACGCGGAGCGCGAATTGCTGAAGACGATGTAAGGCGGGACCGTCCGGCTGCGGCCGGGGCCCTGCGGCATCCAACCTATTTCAGCTCGGTCTCGTACGGAATCGGAACTCCGTACTTGGCGTTGACCTTGAGCATCTCCGCCATGAGCTGCTGCTGCGCCTCCCGCGAATAGGCGCCGACCAGATGATACATCTTTTGCCGCGCCCAACGCGTCTTCACGGTCGAAGAGCCCAGCTTGGCGTGGCGCGTCATGCTCAGCCGAAAGATTGAATCATATCCTTTGTCCGCCGCCAAGCCGCGCACCTGGAAAACCAGTTCTTCCGTGGTTTCCGGGCACACACCGCACAGCTCCAACTGGCGGTCCTTATAAAGGTTCGCGGTGCTCTTGGGATACACCTCACTCTTGGACGCGGAATCGAAGACCACCGTGATGTCGCCCATCACCGGGTTGCGGATGCCGCCGTACACGGTCTCCATCGCATCCGGGATGTCCCAGCGGTTGCCGTTCAGCACCGTCGACGTGCCGCGGTTGCAGTAGGTCAGCATGTCGAGCAGATAGACGTTGGCCTTGCTCTGGGTTCCGAACATGTAGATCGACACCAGGCCATTGTTGATCTTGGAGAATTCGCCGATGATCTTGGCGCTCTCCGTCATGCCGAAGGTCGGCTTGCCGTCCGTCACGATCATCGCGATCATCGGGCGCTTCGCGTCGCGAGGCAGCTTCATCAGCGACCGCAGCGACCCGAACACGTCGGTCTGCCCGAAGGCGCGCATTCCCTCGACGAACGTGGTCGCCTTCTGCACATTCTCGGCGGTCGCCGGCGCCCAGTCCGGGAAGCAGTTCTCAAAGTTGTCGCGGAACGCGACCACATTGAAGCGGTCGCCCACATTCATCGCCTGCAACGCCGCAGCCATGCCGCGGCGGCAGAAGACCATCCGCTCCTCCGACATGGAGGCCGAGACGTCCTGGACGAACACGATGTCCTTGGCGATGGTCGGCACGCTCTTGTCCGTCCGCGGCTGGATGCCGATGCGGAAATAGACGCGCCCGGGCTCCTCCGGATCGCGGTAGGTCTCCAGCCCCACCGCCAACAGGTCGTCGATCGGGACATAATCGATCGTCTCCTGCAGCGCCGCGATCTGCGCCTGCGCCTCCCGCGCCTTGCGCTCCTCCTCGCTGAGCGCGCTGACGGCCACCTGCTTGTTGGCGGCGTCCACCTGTTTCTGGACCAGATCTTGCTGGCCCTGCGTGAGCTGCGTGCCGTCCGCGCGCCCCGTCGCACCGGACTTGCCGCTCTTCTCGCCGGGGCGCATCGCGAAGCGCTCCTCTGTCGCGCCGGCAGAAACTTGGGACGGCGTTCCCGGCGCCTGCGCAGAAGGCACCTTGAACGTGCCTTTGCTGATCTCCGTGTCGAACACCTCCGCCGAGTCGAACGGTTTGGGGGGCTCCGGGTCCTTGCCGAAACGGCGCCCCGCGAGATCGATCGACGGCACGATGTCCGGCGCCTTGGGGACGCGTTCGATCATCGGGATTTCGCGCCGCGGCAGGGTCGCCACACTGTCCTGCACGGTGCGGTCGAAAATCTGCGCGATCTCCTGGCGCGGCATCCACGGCGTGGTGTCGACCTGCTCGGCCATCGTCTCTTTCAGCGCCGGCACGCCGGGCGAGAGCGCCTCGCGCGGAATGGGCGGCGGCGCGGTCAGCGCGGGATTCGCGCTCTGGCTCAGCGCCTCCACCTTGTCGCCGACCTCGATGGGGCCCCGGCTCGGCATGTCGCGCTCGCCGGCGACCTTCTTCGCGATGCGCATCGGATCGGCGCGCATCGTTTCCACGCGCATCGGAGGCACCCGGTCGTCGTCGAACCATTCGCGCCCCTTCTCCCTCAGGCCCGCGATGCCGCTGATCGCCCAGTCGGCGAAGAAAAACATGAGGACCATGTGGATGATCGCGGACAGCAAGACCGCGACGCAGGCCAACATCCAGTGATGGTCGCCATGCCTCTGATGCTGCCCGAATCCGTACGGTATCATGCGTTGCCCTTCCTCTCACGATCCCCCGCACCGGCCTGTCCCGGCTTGGCCTGCGGCGAATCCGGATACCGGGTCTTCAGCTCGTCCCGCATCGCCTGCGCCTCCGCGGCGCGCCCCAGTTTGTCGAGCAGGACGGACGCTTTGTGCAACGCCTCGGGGACCAAGGTGGCATCGTCGAACAGGATCCCCACGCTCATGTAGTATCGCAGCGCGGCCTCGACATCGCCCTTCAGCTCGGCGTTGCGGGCCAACCCCGCATACGCGTGGGCCCTCAGCCCCAAAAGCTCCGGCGACGCCGCGCGCGCAGCCGCGTCGTTCAAATGCTTGCCCGCCTCTTCGAACTTGCCGGCCTCCGTCAGCAGTTCGCCCAGCCGCAGCGCCGCCTCCGCGCCATACGCGGTCGAAGCGCCCGCGTTCAGCGCTTCGGTGAACGCGTGGATGGCAGGGTCGCGTTCGCCTTTGCTGCGGTGGACGCGGCCCAGCACCGTCCAC
Source organism: uncultured Lentisphaeraceae bacterium (assembly GCA_964579865.1). Lineage (GTDB taxonomy): Bacteria > Verrucomicrobiota > Kiritimatiellia > RFP12 > UBA1067 > DAOPZC01. Next base: position 19,426 of record CAZOIS010000010.1, read on the forward strand.
GCGGTCTGCAGCCAGCCTTTGTCCGGCTTGAGCGCGATCAGCGTGTTCGCGGCCTTCACCGCCGCATCCGGCTGTTTTTGCTCGAGCTGGAACTCCGCCAGCCACGCCAGTCGGTCCGCGCCCAGCTTCTCGGCGATGGGCGCATCCAGCAGTTTCTGGAACAGCGCGGCCGCCTCGGCCTTGCGGCCCACCTGCTGCAGAATCATCCCCAGTTCCAGCATGGATTCCCGCTCGAACTCCTTGGAGGGGGTTGCCGCCAGGCAGGCCAGAAAGAGCTTCTCGGCCTCGGCCATGTCACCCGTCTGACGGCACACCGCCGCCCGCCAGTACAACGTCTCGGCTTTGCGCGCGTCTTCAGGAAAACGGCGCATCCGCTCGTCCAGCGTCGCGCCGGCAGCCCGCAAGTCTTTTGCGCGCAACTCCTCCATCGCTTTCTGGTAAAGCGTTTCGGAGACCTCTTCGCTGTTCGGATACTTGGTCAGCAGCTGAGTCCAGTCGCGCAGCGCGGCATCGCCCTGTTTCAGCCGCGCGCGGCACACGCCGGAGGCGTAGAGCGCCTTGGCGGCGAGCGTGTCGTCGGGAAAGCGCTCCGCCACCTGAAGGAACCACGAGGAGGCCGACTCCCACGCCTCCTGCTTCTGCAGCAGCCAGCCCAACCGGTAGAGCGCATCTTTCACGAAGGGGCTCTTGGGGCACTTGTCCACCAGCAGGCGGCAGTTCTGCACCGCGATCTCCGGCTGCTGCACGGCGATCGCCGACTCGGAGTTCATCCAGTACACGTTGTCCGCGAACGCCTCGGGCGGGGGCTGAACCTGGGCCGAAACGCGCAGAACCTCCTGATACTTGCCGTCGCGATAAAGGGTCGAAAGCTTCTCGTACCACGCCGGCTTAGCCAGCCGGCCGGACGGAAACTCCGCCAGCTGCTTCGCGTAAACCGCCACCGCCTCGCCGCGCTGCTCCAGCTGGCGCAGGCAGTTCGCCTTGACGTAGAGGACTTCCTCGCGCGCGGCGTGCTGCGCGTTGCCGATGATCAGGTCCAAGATCTCCGAGCCTTCCTTGTAGCGGCCCGCGTAATAGTTCGCCCAACCCGCCGACAGCGCGCTTTCCGCCACGCGCGGCGACTGGGGATACTTGGTCCTCAGCGTCTGGAACAGATTCGCGCTCTCCTCGTAGCGCTCGTCGAGCAACGCGACCTGCGCCGCGAAATAGGAGGCCTCCTCCGCCACCTTGGGGTCTTTCGCCTTGAGCGCCAGATCGAGATAAAGCCCCATCGCGCGGCGCCGGTCTTCCGGCTTGCCGGTCCGGGTCAGCAGCCACGCGGTGCGCAGCCCCGAGTACATGCCGTAGTCCGTCTCCGCGAACTCCTTGCCCAGCTGTTCATACCGCGCCAGCGCGTCCGCCGGACGGTTCAGCCGCTCCAGCGTCTCGCCCCAGTGGTACAGCGCCGCCGCCCGCACATCAGACGGCACGTCGGGCTTTACCAGCTTCTCGAACGCGGCCGCCGCCCCTTCCAACGATCCGCCGCCCGCGTCCATCAGGATCAGCGCGCGCTGCAGATAGGCGCGGGGCACGTTGGGGCTCGCCGGGAACGACTCCACAAGCCGCTTGTAGGCCGCCTCGGCCTCGGGGAACTTTTTGGTCCTGCGGTAACACTCGCCCAGACGGAACAGGACGTTGTCGAGGCCCTGCACGTCGGGTGCCGCCGCCAGCGCCTCATACTCGCGCGCCGCCAGCTCGAACAGGCTGCGCCGGAAAAGGCCGTCCGCCAGCTGCAGCCGGTCGCCCAGCTCCACCGGGTCGGCTCCGAACGCGACGCCCGCAGCCAGCAACAGCCCCGCGCACACACTCTGTAAGCGAGCCCTCATTGATTCTCCGTCGCGACGCCCTTGTCTTCGCTCGTGGCCATCGAGAAATTCCAGATGTCGGCTTTGCGGCACGTGTCGACCACCTTGATCAGGTCTTCGTAGCGCGTCGCCTTGTCCGCGCGCAGCACCACGGGCTGCCCCGGGAAATACCGCGCGAGGCGGTCCAGCCGCGTCCGCAGGGCGTCGAGCGTCAAGTCCTGCTGGTTCACCGACACGCGCCCGTCCTGAGCGATGTTGATGATGATTTCGCCCGGCAGCCGGTCCGGCACCTTGCCGCTCTGAGCCGAAGGCAGGCTGATATCGATCTCATACTCCCACTGGGAAAAAATCGACGTCGTGATGAAGAAGAAAAGCATCAAGAAGATGATGTCCATCATGGACGTCATCTGGAACGAGGGAAGCACGCCCCGACGGTTTTTGCGGAAATTCATGTTCTGTCGATCCTGTCGATGAAGGACGCTTTGGTGCCCGAGCCCGCGCCGATGATCGCGGTCAGAATCTCAGCGGAGGCCGTTTCGAGGTTGGCGATCTGGCGGCTCGCGCGCCGCCGGAACCAGGCGTAGAACGCCATGCAGGGGATCGCCACCACCAGCCCGAAGACCGTCGTCACGATCGCCTGCGAAACGCCGGCCGCGAGCACCACCGGCTTGGCGCTCGCGACATCGCTCGCGACCGAGCCGAAGGCCGTCAGCATGCCCAGCACGGTGCCCAGCAATCCCAGCAGCGGCGCGATCGTGGCCACATCCAGCAGGAACTCGGTCTGGCCCTGGATCGCGTCCGCCTGCCGCGCGCCTTCCGCCTCCGTGGCGCCGCGCAGCAGCGACACGTCGCATTGGGGCACGTTCCGCAGGCAGTCCAAGGCCGCCAGCACCACGGCCGACAGCGGGCAAGGATGGCGGTCGCACAGCCGGCGCACCTCGTTCAAATCGTTCGCGCGGACCCGCGCGAGAAGGTCGATCATCAGCTCGTGCGGGGTCACCGCTCCGGCGCGCAGCACGGTCACGAAATAGAAGACCATCGCCAGCGCGAAGACCGAGATCGCGGCCAGCACCCACATGATCCAGCCGCCGTACTCCCAGGCCTGCTTGAACGACATGCCGTAGGTCTTGACCATCGGCGACGCCGCGGCCTCAGCCGCCTCCTGCGCCACCGCGCACGTCAGGAACCCCATGCAGGCCAGAACACCCACAACCGCCTTTTGATGCCTCATGCTCTTCATCCTTTCTCCGAACCGACTTTCACGTAACAGAAAAACTCACGCCACCGGGAACGCCACGCCCAACAGCCTGCTGAAGGCCGACCGCGCGTGCTTGCGCCGCTCGCGGACCCACCGGCGAACATCGCCGACGCGCGTCCGGTAAAAACAGAAATCCAAGCCCGCCGTCCCGCCCTCGTGCGTCTTCGCGGCGATCGCCGCGTCGGGGTCGGCTGCCTCCAACTCGTCCAGGTGGGAGCGCACATGCTGATACGCGTCGCGGAACGGCATGCCGCCGGCGACCAGCTCCAGCGCGCGGTCGGTCGCGAACACGCCGGGCGCGAAACCCGCGCGCAGCCGCTCGGGGCGCACGCCCAGCGACTTCGTCATCAGCGTCAGGATCCGCAGCGAGGCGCGCGTCACCCGCAGCCCCTCCATGTATAGTTCCTTGGTCTCCTGCAAATCGCGGTTGTAGCCGCCGGGCATCGCCTTCAGAATCGTGTTCGCCGCCGCCCCGTAGCCGAGCACCACCGCCGCCTTGGCGCGGATCAGCTCCAGCACGTCGGGGTTGTACTTCTGCGGCATGATGCTGCTGCCCGTGCACAGCTCCGGCGGCAGCACGAAATAGCCGAACTCCGGCATCGAGAAGAGAATCAGATCCTCGGCCAGGCGCGACAGGCTCAGCATGATCTGGCCGCAAGCGGCCAGCATCACGGCCTCGTTCTTGCCGCGCGCATTGCTCGCGTGAAACACGTTGTGGTGCGGACGGGCAAACCCCAGCAATCGCGCCGTCAGCCCGCGGTCCACCGGCAACGGCACGCCGTACCCCGCGGCGGAGCCCAGCGGGCAGCGGTCGTTGTAAATGTAAGCGGCCTCCACCAACAGCAAATCGTCCAACAGCGACTCGGCATACGCCGTGGCCCAGAGCCCAACCGAGCTCGGCATCGCGGGCTGCAGATGCGTGCGGCCGACCATCGGGACCTTCTCATGCCGCTTGCCGAACGCCACGAGTCCCTCGGCCAGCGCCGCCACCTCGTCGGTCAGCGCCAGCAGCTGATCTTTCGCGTGCAGGCGGATGTCCACCGCCACCTGATCGTTACGGCTGCGCCCCGTGTGGACCTTGCGGCCCAGATCGCCCAGCCGCTCGGTCAAGCGGCGCTCCACCGCCAAGTGAACGTCTTGATCCGCCTCGGTGATCGAAAAGGTTCCGGCCTGCGCCTCGCGGATCACGTCGACCAGCGCCGCCACCACGCGGTTGCGTTCTTCTGTCCCCAGAATGGCGGGTTTGACGCGCATTTTGGAAAGCATCGTCACATGCGCCGCCGTACCGAGACAATCCCAAACCGCCAAATCGAGATCGAGCACGGGATCCTTGCCGACCGTAAACGCCAAGACATCCGGATGGATCTTGCCGACAATCGTTTTCTGCGCGTCCGCCGTCTTCTTCATCAAACAGAATCCTTTTTCCATTCGGGATCCACGGCACCCGAGGCCTGCGTCACGGCTCAATCACCCGTTGCAGAACCGCGCCCCGTGCCGCTCTTTTCTCCAGATCCCTGCGCATGCCCTCCGCCTCCATCAACAGGCGCGACAGCTCCCCCTCGTTCGCACCGTGGGCGAGCGCTTCGAGAAACGCGACGTAGGCTTCGGAAACAGCAAGAAGCATACCATCTCTTCCGACCGCCGCCATCTTCACGCGCCCGATCTGGGCGGCCGCACTGAGCCGCACCTCCGGATCAGCGCATTTCACCGCCGCCTCCTGAAACGTGCACCAGGACCGCTTTTCGCCCAACGTTTTACCATAATAAGCAGGGAAGAGCAACAGATGGGCCCGGAACCGGCGCACGATCCCCTCTGTTGTGAGGCCGGGCTTGGCCACCACGCGGCCCTCTTCCAGCAGGCGCCGGTCCACATACTCGTCAAAGGCGCCGGGATCTTGCGTGCCCGCCAAAATCCGGCCCGCGACCTCCGGCTTCCACTCGGCGCCGGTCGCGGCGCCGCGCAACAGCGTTTCGAAAAGATTGCGGTCGTCGCGCTTTTCCAGGAACCAGCTCGCCAGCACCGCGGCCACGGCCGCCTCACGCGTCACGGCCTCGCCGTCTTCGGCAAACAATTGCGCAGCGGGCGGCAGGCAAGCCCGCGACCACAACAGCAGCGCCCGGTCCACGTCCGCCTGCCGCGTCTCGCGGTCCATGTAACGCAGAACGCCCTCGATCAGCCAAGCCGGCAGGTCCCGCATCGTCGCGTCGGAACCGCCCGCCTCGACCATCCAGGCGCGCAGCAGCGCCACGGAAACAGCCCGCTTGAGCTTCGCGAGATCGGCCGCCTCCGGATCCGGCAGCTCGATCCGCTCGCGGACCCCGCCGGCCGGATCCCGCAGCCGCGCCGTCAGCACGCGCTTGTCGCCGTCGCTCTGGCCGCCGATCGCGATTTCCAGCGGGCACATCTGCGTCCCCAGCTTCAACTTCACCGCCCGTTGCAGCTCCTCGCGGCGCTGCGTCACAAAGCTCAGGACAGGCATGCGGTAACCGGCCTTCGAAGAGGGCGCATACACCACCACCGCCCCGTCCTTGGAATACACCGGCGCCGCCGGCCGATCGGCCTTTCTCAGCCGCGGCCCCTCCTGCTGCGCCAGCCCCGCACCGGACCCCGCCAGCATGAGACCTGCGACCGCCAGCCGCACACCTGTTTTCTCACGGAAAAACATAGGGGCGATTGTCGCATCTTCCGCCTCGTCTTTCAATTCTTAACCGCGCCAACACGCCCATTCCGTTTGCGCGCGGATTCCTGTATAATGACCGTGAAAGGAACCTCATCATGCTCAAAACCGGCATCCTCAACCCCGCTTTGAACAGCCTGCTTTCCCGCGTCCGCCACACCAACACGTTCGTGATCGCAGACCGCGGATTCCCTTTTTGGCCCATGATCGAGACCGTCGACCTCGCCCTCGTCGACAACATTCCCTCCGTGCTGGATGTGCTCCGGGCCATCCGCCCGAACTTCGTCATCGGGCGCGTCTCCATGGCCGAGGAATTCCTCAAGCACAACACGGCCGAAACCCAAGCTCTGTTCTCGGCCGCGCTGGAGGGCGTCCACATCGACTTCGAGCCCCACATCAGTTTTAAAAAGCGCGTGCCCAACGCGATCGGGCTGATCCGCACCGGCGACACGATCCAGTACGCCAACATGATCCTTGAGTCCGCCTAGCCGACCGCGCCATGTGGATACCCTTCATCCTGATCTCCGCGCTGTTGTTGGCGCTCTACGACACGGCCAAAAAGCACAGCGTCCGCGACAACGGGGTCATGCCGGTCCTCTTCCTCGCCACGGCCTGCGGCGCGCTGGCCTTCGCGATGGCGCTCGCCGCAGGCGGCAAACTGTGCGCGGCCCTGACGATCTCCCGGTCCGGCTTCTGGTTCGTCGCGCTCAAATCGCTGATCGTCTCCGCCTCCTGGGTCTTCGTCTACTACGCCATGCGCGCGCTGCCGCTCTCGATCGCGGCGCCGATCCGCGCCTCGGCGCCGCTCTGGACGCTCATCGGCGCAATCGCGCTCTTCCATGAGATCCCGACGCCGACGCAGGCCGCCGGCATGGCCGCCATCCTCGCCGGCTACTGGCTGTTCTCCGCGGCGGGCAAGGCCGAGGGCATCCGCTTCACCCGCCACATCGGGGTTTTCTACGCGTTCGCCGGCACGCTGCTGGGCGCCGGTTCCGCGCTCTACGACAAGTACCTGCTGCGTTCCTGCGGCCTCGCGCGCAACACCCTGCAGCTCTGGTTCGCGTTCGACCTCGTCGTCATCCTCGGGCTCGGCCTGATCGCGCAGCGCGCCGCCGGGCTTCAGCGCACGCGTTTCACGTGGCGCTGGACAATCCCCGTCGTGGGCATCCTGCTCATGGCCGCCGACTGGTTTTATTTCGGCGCGCTCAGCGAAGAAGGCGTGGCCATTTCCGTGCTTTCGCTCATCCGCCGCTCGAACGTCGTGCTCTCCTTCGCCGCGGGCGTTCTCCTTTTCCACGAGCGCAACGTGCGCAAAAAGGGGGTGGCGCTCATCGCCGTCCTCGCCGGCGTCGCCCTGCTCTGCCTGGGCTGACGGCAGCGCGACTTCACCCGTACGCGCCGAAGCCGAAAAACCAATGCTTTTTCGCGAACCGGTACGCCCATGTGGTCTCGGGCATCGGTTCGCCGCCGTGATTGTGACAGCCGAGGGCGGGACGCGCCGCCAGCTCGTCGAAGAACTCTCCGCGCCCGCTGCTGTCCCAGGCGCCGCACCGCCGGGCCAGCGCCGACAGCGCCGCAGGGTGGTCCATCAGCACGCACCCGCGCGTCACCCCCGGCACCGTGCCGCGGAAGGCCGCCAGAAAGGGCGACTGCGTGACCGGCGTCACCACGCCCTGCTCCACGCTGACGCGGCAGTCGGAGCACTGCACCGGCGGACACGGCTCGACCTCGCCCCGCGCGTTGATGTGGTGGCTGATGCCGGTCGCTGCCGGACAGAGCGCCTCACCCTCGTGGTCCCAGTACGCGTCGATGATCACGGCCGACGCGCACCGCCTGCGCTGCGCCAGCAGAAATCGGCGCAAGCGCTTGACCCGCTCATCGTCCAGCGCCTCTTCGAAGCAAGGCTGCGGGCCCGAGGGACGGTAGATGTAGTACCAGACGTAGTGCGCGCCGCGCGCGACCATGCCGTCGAGGAACGCGGGCGTCACGACGTCGGCGAACGTGGAGGCCGACACGCTGGTCGCCACGCCCGCGATCAACCCGTTCCGGCGGCAGCTGGCCAGCGCCTCCAGCGCCGCGCCGTACGCCTTCTCGTCGCCGCGCCGCGCCGCATAAGCGTCTTGCCCGCCCTCGATGCTGATCAGCGGAGAGACGTTGCCGGCCCGGCGCAGCCGCCGCGCGATCCCGTCGTCCAGAAGCTGGCCGTTGGTGAAAAGCTGAAAATACGAATCCCGGTGGGCGTCGAAAAAATCCATGAGCCACGGCAGCAGCAGCGGCTCGCCGCCGAGAATGCCGAAGAAACGGCACCCCTGCGTGCGGCTCTCCGCGACGATCGCATGGAGCAGCTCCGGCGACATGTCGACCGGCTGCGGAACGCCGGTGGCCCAGCAGCCTTTGCAGACCAGATTGCAACGCTGCGTCACGCTGACGAACACGAACGGCGGAAAAACCGTCCCCTGCCGCTTGTCCCGCTCGAACCGCCGGATCGCCCGCAAGTTCCCGAGGCCGGCGCCGACCGCGAATTTCCACAGCAGACGCGGCGGCACCTCCAGCAGCATCCGGACCGGCAGCGGCAGAGCCTTCATTACAGCACCCCCGAATAAGTGACCCGGTCGATTTCCGCCTGCTCGAACTTGGAGGGGTCGATCAGGCGTTTTTTTTGGCGCCGCTCCGCCAGCACACGCAGGGGGTCATCCCCCAGCGCCTGCATCAGCGCCTCGCGCGTGCGGTGCACGGGGCTCTCGATCTCGCCGTTGAGCTCCGCCTCGGCGCAGAAAGGGAAGATCAGCGCCGCTTCGGGACAAAGCCGCGCGCAGGCCGGGCAGCCGGTCTTGCAGTTCAGCGGCGCACCCACGCGCACCTGCTCGGGCGCGGGCCGCCCCGTTTCCCGCCCGTACACCGAGAACAGGCAATAATCGTGGCACGTCCCGCATCCGGAGCAGCGCGCGCGGTCGATGACCGGATACCACGGCACGCCGTACTCGCGCTTCAGCGCCTCCCGGTCGAACGGCAAAGCCACCCACTCGATCGGCAACGCCCCTCCGGCGCCCGCGAAATCCAGCAGCGCCTGCGCGGCGCGCGGCCGCGAGCACCCGGCGACGACCCCGTCGCACGCCGACGACAGGCAGGCGGCGATCACGCCGTCTTGCGGGTGTAGCGCGTGCTCAGCCAGATCGTCCAGGCATAGCACCGACTCCGGCGCCACGCCCGCGCGCGCGGCCAGGACCGCCCGGCCGTCCACCAGCAGCCGATCGCGCGCCCCCAGAGACACGAGTATGATCTTTTTCACAGCACACTCTCCTTGGCCCGCTCCCGGTTGGCGCAGCCCGCGGGGGCCGCGCCAACGGCTCAGGCCCGGCCTCAGCGGATCTTCACCAGCACCACAAACAGCAACGGCGTGAGGAACGACTGGATCAGCACGAACCGCATCAGCACCTGTGCGTTGCTCCAATGCATGTTCTTGCGGCAGTGGTCGTGCAGCGGGAAACGGATGCTGTGGAGCAGCTTGATCAGCACCCACTGTTTGGACGCGGCCTCGGGCGAAAGCAGATGCGTGGGACGCACGTCAAAGCCGATGCGCCGGAAAGCGCGCAGCAGGATCAGCTTGAAGAGGCCCGTGCCGCCGTTGACCAGCACGACCGGCGAGACCACGAAAATCAGGAACGGGTTGCCCGCGGCCAACACCGCCACGCCCACCAGCATGCCGAGGAAGCGCGAGCCCGCATCGCCCATCAGCACGCGGCTGGGCTCGGCGTTGTGCCACAGGTATCCGGCCAGAGACCCGGCCACCGTCGCCACCAGAATCGCCCACCGCGCGCCGTCGGGATTGTGAGGGATCAGCAGGTAATCAGCGACCGGACGGTAGCCCACCACGCCGTAGAGAAGCCCCGCCAACGCGAAGAGCGACAGCAGCGTGAGCGAACCCGCCAGCCCGTCCACGCCGTCCGAACAGTTGGTGGCGTTCATCGTGAACCAGAGCAGCGCCGCCGAGCCGGGAATGTAGAGGAAGGGGGAAATCTCCACCGAGTGCTTTAAGAACGGCATCCACAGTTGCGAGCCCTGCCCCATGTAGAGGCAACAGGCGGCCGCCAGCGCCACCACCAGATCGAGCAGCCCCTTCTTGAACTCGCCCCACGGCAAACCGCTGCGGTCGTCCAGATAGCCGAAGAGCATGCTGAGATAGAGGCACACCACCACGCCCAGCTCCCAAACATCCATCGGCACATACAGGGCCATGACGGGCAGCAGCAGCAGGGACAACAGAAATCCCGCGCCGGTCGGCTTGCCCGCCGATTTCGCCCCGCCGTCCGCCGCCAGCAGTTTGCCGCGGTCGGTCGGCAGCCGGCTCCACAGTCGCGGCAGAAAGCTCCAGATGATCAGGCCGGCCGTCAGCGTGCCCGCCGCCAGCAGCATCAGGTGCGACGAGAACAGACGGAAGGGACCCCATAGGGTCGTGAGATAAGGCGCAATCCAGTACAGCATCGCAGCGTCCTCGAAAAAAGCCGTTAACGGAGCAACTTCACCTGCCGCGCCATGGCCGCGATGTGCGCGGGCGTGGTGCCGCAACAGCCGCCGATGACCGATGCGCCGGCCTCGACCAGACGGCCGACCTTCTGGGCCATCTCTTCCGGCGATTCGGGGAAGACCGTCGCGCCGTTCACGAGCTCGGGCATGCCCGCGTTGGGCATCGCGATCAGCGGCACCGGCGCGACCGCGCGGAGCCGCCTGATGATCGCGATCATGTGGTCCGGCCCCGTGCCGCAGTTCGAGCCGATGATCTGCGCACCCGCCGCCAGAGCCTGTTCGGCGAACTGCTCCGGCGTCACGCCCATCATCGACGCGTAGCCGCCATCCGGCTGGGGATCGAACGTGAAGCTGGCCAGACAGGTCAGGCCGGTGTTCTCGCGCACCGCGCGGACCGCCACGCAGCACTCCTCGATCGCCATCATCGTCTCGACGATCACGGCGTCCGCGCCGCCCGCCTCGAACGCGCGGGCCTGCGCCGCGAACGCCTCATAGAACGACGCTTCGGTCTCGTCGCCGTACGGCTCCATGAACATGCCGGTCGGCCCCATGCTGGCCATCACGCACTGCGAATCGCCCGCCACCTCACGCGCCAGCGCCGCGCCCGCGCGGTTGATCGCGGCCACCTCGCCGTCCAGGCCGTAATGGGACAGCTTGTAGCGGTTGCCGCCAAAGGTATTGGTCTCGACGATCTGGCTGCCCGCGTCGCGATACGCCTGATACACCGACCGCACAAGACCGGGCTTATCCAGGCACCACTTTTCCGGGCATTCGCCGGGCGCAAGCCCCAGCGCATGAAGCTGCGTGCCCATGCCGCCGTCGCAAATCAGAAGTTCTGTCTTCGCCCGTTCCTCAAGCCGTTGCATCGTCACCTCGTATTTTCACGTGCCCAACCGTTGTCCCGCCGTTCTCCGGACCCCGAATGCGGTTCAGAACGGGGACATGATACCAAACACCCCGACGCGGGATAAAGCGCCAATAAAAAAGGGTGTCGCACAAACGTGCGGCACCCTCAAAAAGAGATCGCCGATCCAGCAATTACTTGCTGAGCACGGCATCTTTGGCGGCTTTCGCCAGACGGAACTTCGCGACCGTCTTCGCCGGGATCTTGATCGTCGCGCCCGTAGCCGGATTACGGCCCGTGCGCGCAGGACGCTTGACCTTGATCAGTTTGCCCAAGCCGGGCAGCATGATGCCCTTCGGATCTTTCGCTCCAGCGTAAGCGACCGCGAGCAGCGTCTCATAAACCGTTCCAGCCTGCTTCTTGCTGATCTCAGCAGCCGCGGCCAGGGCGGCCATGATTTCGCTTTTCGTCTTCGGCGTTGCCTTTTTAGCCATAAGTTAACTCCTTTTTTTGCAGGGAAACAAACCCCACAACGATTCACAACATAGTCGTTTTTTCCTAAGAAGCAACACCAAAAATGAAAAAAGCCCAAGATTTTTTCATTCTTCCCGCTTGCGTTTTCCGAGGCAGGTCTCGCATTTTCTGCTTTCGCGCTCAATGGCGCGGATGGAATTGCGCATGCGTGCGCGCCACGTGGCCCTCATCCACGTGTGTATAAATCTGTGTGGTGGCAATATCCGCGTGTCCCAGCATCTCTTGAATCGCGCGGATCTGTGCGCCGTGCGCCAGCAGATGGCTGGCGAAGCAATGCCGCAGGACATGCGGGGAGAGCGAAACGCCGATGCGCGCGGCACGTGCGCGCTTCTCCAGCATGACGTACACGCCCTGGCGCGTGAACGGCGCGCCGCGCCGCGTCAGGAAAAGGCACGTCGCGGAGGTGTCGCCGCGCGCGAAACGGGGCCGCGCCTGTGCGAGGTAGCGCCGGATCCATTCTGCGGCCGCGCCGCCCAAGGGGATCACCCGCTGCTTGTCGCCTTTCCCTATACACCGCACGATGCCATCGTCCAGCCGCACGTCGCCGACGCGCAGGCTCGTCACCTCCGACACCCGCAGTCCGCAGGCGTAAAAGAGCTCCAGCATACAGCGGTCACGCACGTCGTAAGCGGAAGCGCCCGCGACCGATCCGATGAGCCGGGCGACATCCGCCTCCGAAAGCGTGCGCGGCAACGCCCGACCTTTTGCGGGCGACGCCATCACCTCCACGACGTTGCCGGGCACATGGCCTTCCGCACACAGGAACGCGAACAGGACCTTGATGGCGATCAGCCGACGCGCCCGCGTCGTGACGCGTTTCCCCTGCCGACGCTGGTCCTCCAGAAAAGCCGCAACGTGCTCGCGCGTGACTTGGCGGAAAGCGCTGACACCGCACTTCGCCTCGAGAAACGCGACGAAGAAAAACAGGTCGGATTCATAGGCGGCGCGGGTGTTTTCAGAAAGCCCCCGCTCATAGGCGATGTGGTCGAGGAACTGTGCGACCTGCCCGCGCATAAGGTCACCGGCCTATTTCGCCGCGCCCTTATGAATCGCGGAGATCTTGTTCGCGTCATACCCGGCTTCGGCGATGGCGATCTCGATGTTTTTGTGCGCGATCTGCATGGAGTCGTAACGCACCTTGACGGTGTGGCTCGGCACATCGTAGACCGTCTTTTCTTTGTCCACTCCGCCGAGCGTCGCCAACGCCGCGCGGACCCGCTGCACGTCCGCTTCGCTGGACATGGCCGGGACGTTGACCGTCATCTCGCGGACGTCGGAAACGCGGCAGCCGGCCACCAAAACGCCCATGAGCGCAAACAGTGAAAGCACGTATTTCATGCGGTTATGATAACGGAAGCGGCACGCGACCCGCAAACGGAAACTTCGCGGAATCGCCCTCTTGCCGGAAATCCGGGCAGGCTGTACACTGCTGTCATGTCGTTCTCGAAATCCGTCTCCCTGTTTTCCCGACCGCTCGGGATGCTCGCAGCCGCCTGCGCCGTTGCCGGCCTGTGCGGTTGCGCAGCGATGTGTTTCAAACCCATCCGCGAAAGCCAATTCATCAACATGGACGCGGAGCGCGTGCAGGTGGAATACGGCGAGGAGAAGCGCACGGAGACGATGCCCAACGGGCTGGTCTGCACCTTCGACGGCAAGGTGCGGGTGGTTCTGCCCGATGGCAAGCGGATCGTCCTCTATCAGGCGTTCACCGCAGCCGGCGTGCGTTACGTCTCGGAAGACAAGCGATACGAGTTCTACGAGAAGGGGCCCTATTGCATCGTGCGTCACCGCGGCGCCACGATCTTCGAGGGCGTCTTCTGTCACAAGTGAGGCGGCTTTCGCGCGGTCACCAGCCAATGCGGCATGGGCGGCGGAACGGGATTCGTCTCCCACGCTTCTAAACCCGCTTCGCGCAGCCACGCGTGCAGCTCTCCGTCTGAAAAAACCCAGCCGTTGTGGGTGGTCAACGCCATGTTCACCGCGAACAGCGCCGAGAACGCCGGCCGCGTGTGCGTCGCGTCGGTCATCATGTCCAAGACAAAAATCCGCCCGCCCGGCTTGAGCGCCGCGCCCGCGCGTTTGAGAATCGACACGATCATTTCCGGCGTTTCTTGATGCAATGCGCCGAAGATCGTCACCGCGTCATAGGCCTCCGCCTCATAGGTGTCGGCGTGGTAGTCGCCGGCGCGGCAGGTCACGCGGGAGGCCATGTCCGCCGCAGCCACCAGCTCGGAGGCCACCGCCGACACCGCCGGCAAATCGCAGGTGACGCACGTCAGCTCCGGATGGGCCTGCGCCATCAGCACCGCGTACGTTCCGGGACCGCCGGCCAGATCCAGCAGGCGCCCGCATCCGCGCAGGTCCAGCATCGGCACCACCGCTCTTCCGATTCCCAGCGCGCGCCCGTGCATCGCCAGCACGAAGCGGCGCGTGCGGACGGCATCCTCGCCGAGATGCGTTTCCGGCGTCTCGACCGGCTTGCCGCTCTTGACCAGTTCGGCCAACCGCCCCCACGCCGGATACACGTCGCGGTTGTAGCGCACCGCGCGCGTCAGGTCGTGCGGCGCGCCGGACACCAAGGCCGCCGCGCCCGCCGCCGTGTTGGCGTACGTCTCGCGCTCTTTGCGCAAAAGACCCGTGGCCACGCAGGCGTCCAGCAGCAGCCGCACGCCGCGCGGATCGAACCCGGAGAGTTCCGCGAGCGTTTCCGCACCGCACCGGCCGCCTTCGCGCGCGATCAGCGAAAAAACGTCGGTCTCCAACGCCGCGAACAGCACCGCCGAACCGTAATAGGCACTGGCGAGTCCGACGATTCCCTGCAAAGAAAGCTCATTCTCCATTTTCATTTCCCCCGGCAGCCGTTCTGCCCTTCAAGCGCATCCATCCCAGGCACAGACCCGAAAGCGCCATCGAGGCCGCGAAAGCAGGAATGAACGAATCGGAAAGTCTTCCCCACGCGCCCACCGCCGCGTAGACCGCCGAAACGGCCACGTTGCCGACCGCGGTCACCGCCAACGTCTGCGGGAAAGATCGGCGCGAAAGCCCGCTGAAAACGACCGAGGCCTCAGCCAGCACGGGGACCGGGCGCAGCGCGAGCAGAAGCCAGGCGCCGTGCCGCTGCTGAAACGCCTGCAGCATGGCGACCTCGTTTTTTCCGATCAGCCGTTCGGCGGGCGAGGACGCATAGCGCCCGATCAGATAGCCGGCGACCGTCGAGATCGACATGCCCGCAAACGAGGCGCCGGCGCCGCACGTGAAGCCGAGCGTCATGCCGCAGGCCGTGCTGACCAGACTGGACGGCACAGGGACGAGGATGTCCGACGCCAGCAACAGCGTGAGCAGCAGGCCGGTCACGAACGGCCTCGTTTCAGCCTGCCCGATCAGGTGCCCCGTCCAGGCGTTGATCGTTTCGCCGAACATCAGGAAGGGGACGATGATGGCCAGCATCACGGCCAGCAGCAGCCCGATCGTCCGGCAGGGAATCTTGCGGTCCGCCCTCACACGCGTCTATCCCTTCGGTTCCCGGTGCGTTAAATAGTCGCTCAGGTTCTCGCGCGCCTTCTCGAGCATGGCCAGCCGTTCGCGGCGCACCATCCTGAACGGCAGGAACTCGCCGAGCGGCCGCAGCAGGTTGGCCATGCGGTCGCCGTTGATCTCGATCACCGCCGGACAGCCTCCGATCTTCTCGAAGATCCCCAGCAGCCGCTCCGGGACCTGCGCCCACATCTGCGCGATTCCCTCCGTGGCCTGAAGCAGATCCCCGGCGATGATAAGTCCGCTCTGGGCATCGACCGCAAGCAGGACGTACGTCGTCTGCGGGCGCTGCCCGTCCGGGCGGACCGTCAACGGCGTAAACACCAAATCGAGCTGCACCGTCCGCGGCTGCAACGGCAGGGCCCGGATCGACTTCAGCCGCTTGGATTCGAGCCGGACCTCCACCTCTTCGTCCCCGACCTCTTTCACGGGAACCCAAGTGTCCTGCCACGCCCCCTGCGGATCCTGTTTGCGCATCAGAATCTCGCGGGGGAAGCGGTCTTTGAGCAGCATGCCGTCCGACTCCACGCGCATCGCCATGCCGAACGCCTGATACAGGGCCGCCTCCAAAACGTCCCGTTCCCGCGCATCCGGCAGCCAGGGATGATACCCCGGAATGATCGAGCGGAAAACCGGCGTGCCGCACGCGTCGTCCGCCGTGCGCTGGAGCGACTCCAGAAATCGTTGCTCGTGCTCGAACAGCAGTTCCCTGCTGACATACAGCAATTCGATCATGTGGATTTCCAGCAGCCACGTCGCGCCCTGCTTGGACGGATCGGCCAGCCGCGTCACCAGATCATAAAACGCCTTCCAGCCCAAAAGGAAGCGGACGCTCCTTTGTGCCTTGGGCTGTCCTCCGAAAACCACAAAACAGGGCTCCTCCATTCCGGGGAACATCATTCCGAAACAGTCGGCGACCCCCATCCACTGCCAGGGATCGAGACGGTCCAGACGCTCGGCCGTCGCATACAGCCGTTGCCACTGCGCCTTGTCTTGACGTGTCATTCGTTGAGAGACCATGCCATTATCCGGAATCACTAGCGGCGGCGCAGGTTCACGTCTCCGCCGGAAATGCCGCTACAGTAGCGGATTGTCCGAAACGTCTCAAGTTCAAAGGGACGCCCTGTTCTTGCCGAACGCCTCCAAGGCCCAGACCAGCGGATACAGCCTCTCGTGATACCACAGCAGCGAGAAATACAACCCGATCGGCGCAGGCCTTTCCGCGCCCTCCGCCCAATGGGCCGCCAGCCAGCCGCAGCCGCGCCGTACCGCCGCCGCAGACGTCGCGCCGCCCCCCGTCAGCGCGATCACCGCGAGTCCCGTCTCTTCGGCGGTCGCCCCGCTTCCCATCCCCCAGCCGCCGTCCGCATGCTGCGCCGCAACCAACCACTGCGCCCCTCGCGCCAGCGGCGCCCCGATCCCGAGCGCCCCGCCGCGGGCGCCCAACTCGCGCTGCGCGGCGCGCAGCGCATCCACCACCCGAGCCGTACCGACCACAGGGTTCGTACCGCCCGCCGCCTGCTGATGGCCGAACCACAGCGGCAACCAGCTTCCGTCCGCCGCCTGCGTCCGCGACAGATAGCGCACCAGTTTATCGGCGGCGCCAAGCGCGCGCCCGGCATCCCCCGCTTCCGGCCCGCACCATGCCGCGAGCGCCGCAAGCGCGTGCGCGCTGATGTCCGGACAGCTCCGGTCGAACGGCAAGCGCCCCCATCCCCTGCAAAAAGTCGGCATCCCGCCGTCCGCATTCTGCAGCCCGAGCAGCCAGCGCACGCCAGCGCGAACCGCCCCCGAAACATCCGTCACGCAGCCCGCTTCTTTCAAGCGCTTCAGCGCGATCAACGCGCCGGCGGTGTCGTCCGCGTCAGGCACTCCGCCCGGCAGGTCCGTCCAGGCCCAGCCGCCCGGCCGCGCCCCCGTAAACGGATGCTTCGCCTTCGTTTGGTTTCTCACCAGCCACTCCGCGATTTTCCCGCGATCTTCAGAGCCTACGGCATCCGCGAGCCCCCGTACCGCAAGCGTCGTCACCCACGTCCGCAGGTTGGAGTCGATCGCCCAGCAGCCTTCAGGCCGCGCCGAGCTCCTCAGAAAAAGCAACGCCTTTTGCGTCACGGGATGGGCTCCATAGCCCGCCTGACGCAAGGCGAGGCTGACGAACGCCGTCAGCGGGATCGCATCCAGAAAGCCGCCGTGCGCAGGCTGCAGCCGCTCCAGTCGCCGCAGCAGCGGCCCGGCGAACAGATGTCCCCACGCCCGCCGACCGCGCG
Source organism: uncultured Lentisphaeraceae bacterium (assembly GCA_964579865.1). GTDB lineage: Bacteria > Verrucomicrobiota > Kiritimatiellia > RFP12 > UBA1067 > DAOPZC01. Next base: position 36,908 of record CAZOIS010000010.1, read on the forward strand.
AACGCGCCGCGCAGACGTGCCGGCAAAGACCGATCGAAATCAGCGCCGGCAGCGCGTAACTCACCACTTGGAGCCTGAAGAAGCGGTACCAACGCTGCGGCAGCAGCGCCATGAGAAAAGGAAGCGGCGGCACGCTCCGCCATGCGGAAGCATCGTTCCCGCACATCGCCAGGAAGGCCAAGATCGGCACCGCGAAGGTGCGGTCCTTGCCGTAAACCCGCGTCAGGGCTCGCAGAACCGCCGCCGAGTCCAGCGAGCCGGCGCGTTCCGTGATCCAGCTTTCCGCGCGCCTCAGGGCCTCTCCCGCCCGGCACGTTCCGGGTTTCCGGTTTCCGATTTTTCTCAGCGCGGCCGCAGCGACCAGCGACGTGCTCAGGTTGGAGACGCTCTCCGTCGTGTCGCCCCACCCGCCGTCGTCGTTGACGTGCGCGGCCAGCCATGCCGCGCCCGCCTCAGCCAGAGCCTGGTCCTGCGCCGCGCCGCCGTCGAGCGCGGTCACGGCCAACGCCGTCCCCAGCGCGCTGGCCGCGAGCTCCCCCGTCCAGACGCCGGTCACCGGATCCCGCGCCGCCAAGACCCGTTTCAGCACCCCCGCGTACGCCTCCATCACGATGTCCATGCGGTGAAGCTTACCCGATTGCCGGCCGGTCCAGAAAGCGCAATCTGAGGCTGACGGGGACCGTGCGCGCCCTTCGCTCCTCATCAGAACCTGCCCAGCCGTCGAACAGGGCGAGGCGAGCAAGCCTTGCCCCGGGCGAAGCGGAACCGGGGAGCATTTCGCAGCCTTGACGATTTTTGAGATTGAATTTTTCAGAAATTGGACTACTTTAATCGTCAATACTCTTGTCAGTTTGTCTGTAGTTGCATGAAAGGTGGTCATCATGAATGCTCATGCCCGCGCGCGTGGTATCTGCCGTTTTGTTTTGCGTCATTCGTACCCCGCCCTACTCTGTTCGCTTATCGCTATTCCCGCATTCTCCCAGCCCCCGCCGCTGCGCGTCATGCCGCTCGGCGACTCCATCACCTACGGCGCTAACAACGACGGCATCGGCGGCGGCTACCGCTACCCGCTTTACGTCGCGCTCACCAACGCGGGCTACAACATCGATTTCATCGGCACCCAAACCTCCATCTCCCACGCCGGCCTCGGCGCGGAGATCAACCACGAGGGACACAGCGGCTGGCATGTCTCCGCCACCAGCAACGGCCTCTATGAGAACATCCTCTCCTGGCTCTCCCAGATCAACGACCCCGACGTGGTCCTCATCCACATCGGCACGAACGACACCGGCGACGCCCCGAATTACACCAACACCATCAACGAACTCGACGCGCTCATCTCCCGCATCGCCGCCGCCCGCCCCTATGCGCACATTATCGTCACCACCCTGCTGAAGCGCGGCGCGGACGACACGGACTCCCGGTACGTGCTGATCAACACCCAGTTCAACCCGTACGTCGAGGGCGTCGTCCAGGCCCACCAAGCGGCCGGCCGCCGCGTCCACTTCCTCGACATGCACGCCTATCTCGAGCGGACGGACATGTACGACAACCTCCACCCGAACAATGCCGGCTACGGCAAGATGGCGGCCGCGTGGTTCCCCGCCGTCACCAACATCGTCACCCCCTACGGCGACCTCGTTCCGCCCGCCGTCGCGACCCTCAAAACCGCCTCGGCAAACACGCTCACCGTCACGTTCTCCAAACCCATCGACCTTGCCGCATCTTCTGCCGTCACCAATGCCGCCTCATGGAGTGTTTCCCCCGCCGGCACCGTCACCGCCGTCTCCGCGCTCTCCTCTGACCAGCGTACTGTCACCCTCACCCTTTCGGGACTCGCCCCGGCAACCGTCTCCACGCTCGCCTTCACCGGAACCGTCACCGACCTCGTCCCCGCGACGCGCGGAGGCCCCTTCACAACCTCGCTGTCCGGCACGGTCGGCACCTTCTACGCGTCCAACGTGCGCGCCTGGACCGGCCTCGGCTTCGACGCCGCCTGGTCGAGCGTCTCAAACTGGACCGGCAACGCCACCCCGACCTCAGCGGACACCGCGCTGTTCACCGGCAACGGCAACAACCGAACCAACCTCACGCTCGGCAGCGGCGCGACCGCCGCTGGCATCACGTTCGCTTCAGATGCCGCCGCCTATACGGTCGGCCTCCCCAGCGAGACGCTGACCCTCGCCGCCAACGCCGCGCTGACCCTCGCCGCCGGTTCGGCCAACAGCCAGAGCGTCGCCGCCAAACTCCTCGTCGGCGGCAACCTCAGCGTCTACAACAACGAGTCGTCCAAGACCCTCACCCTCAGCTACACCAACAACGCCAGCCGCAACATTTACATCTACGGCAACGGCCCCGTCACCTTCGACACGCTCCGCCGCCCGGCCGGAACAGAAACCAACGACAACAACTATATCTATGTCCATCTCCGCTCCCCCGCCCCCGTCACCTGCACCGGCCCCATCACGATCGGCCAGCTCTGGAAAGACAGTTATTATCCGCCCAGCGAACTCATCTTGGCCCCGCACACCACCAACATCTTCTGCCGCAACGACTGGGAATTCGCCCTTTCAGGCGCCACCATCTCCGGCGGCGAAGGCACCGTCCTGCGCCTCCTCCACGCCCAGGCGAACACCCCGGCCGCCATCGCCCTCCAGACCGTCAACCCCGTCACCATCTCCGTGCGCCTCGAGTGCCCCACCGGCCTGGCCACCTTGAACAAAGGCGGCGGCGGATGGACCCGAGGAACCCTCATCCTGAGCTACCCCGACAACCAGATCGACAGCGCCATCACCATCGACCGCGGCAACTGTTTCCAAGTGCCCTTCCTCGCCCCCAACGCGACTCCGAACCCCCTCGGCTCCTGCACGTACTTCAACTTCGCCAATCCGAACGATAACGGCGTCTACGCCCGACTGCGCGTCACCGGTTCCTCAGCCTCATCCACTGACAAAGCTTTCACCGTCGACAAAGACCGCGGCGTCATCGAAACCTCCGGAACCGGCACCCTCCTCCTCACCGGCCCCTTCACCGGCGCGGGCACGTTCGGCTTTGACGCCTATGGCGACATCACGCTTGCCGGCGTCCGCTCCGGCTCCGGCGGTCTCGCCAAGATGGGCGCAGGCACCCTCACCCTGACCGCCGTCAACACCCACACCGGCACAAACTTCATCGAGGGCGGCACGCTCGCCCTTCCTGCAGGAGCCGCGCTCGGCTCAGGCCCGCTCGTGCTCAGCGGCGGCACGCTCTCCCTGAACCCCGGAGCATCCGACGGCTATTCCGCCGCCCTTTCCGCCACCCTGCTCACGGCCCCGTCCCGACTGCTTGTCCCCGCCGCAGCCACGGCATCATCGGTCACGCTCGCCTCGCTCGCCCTCAATGGCAACACGCTCTCCGTCAACGCCCCTTCGGCCGGCACCGCCGCAAACCGCATCTTCATCACCGGCCTCTCCGACGGCCCCGTGAGCGGGATCATCCTCAACGGCGGCCCCGCGCAATACAGCGCCGCAGGCGGCCTCGCGCCGCGCACGCTGCCCTCGGTTCCCGTGACGGGCGACACGTTGCCCGACTCCGCCGGCTCCGCCGCGACGGCCGATACCGCCCCCGTAGGCAACCTCTCCATCGCCGCGCCCCTGACCACGCTCGGACAGTTCAGCTACACGGCCGCTACCCCCGCCACGCTCGACCTCGGCGGCGGCATCCTCGCCCTCGATTACCTCAGCGCCTCGCCGTCCGCACTCGCCGTCGTCAACGGCACCCTCACCGCACCAGGCGCAACCGCCAACATCGTCTACCCCGGTCTGCGCACCGTCAACATCGTCCCGCTCACCTCGGACGCGGCGACCGGCCTCTCCACCTCCAAGACCTACTCGCACCTCATCGATTTCGGCAACCAGGCGGCCGCCACCATCAACGGTGTGGCCTTCATCCAAGGCGCGGCCAACGGCACCGGCACCGGTTATTCCGGGTTCCCCAACGGCAACGGGTACGACGGCTTCAACGCCTGGACCAACACGCTGCCGCCGGAGACCTGCTCCGGCCTGCGGCAGCTTCTCCGCGACATGAACTACGCCGGAGACTGGACCGGCCAGCTCACCGGCCTCACCCCCGGGGCGATCTACGAGGTTACCCTCTATTTCCGCGCCTGGGACGCGCCGCCCTCGACCCAGGAACGCCGTTGCCTCTACCGGTTCTACTCGGCCTCCGCCGCGCTAGCGGACGCCGCCATCATTTACGCGAGCCAGCCCAACTCCGCCAACGCGATCGTCTACCGCTACATGGCCCCGTCCAGCGGCACCCTCAAAATAGCCGTGAACGCCGTGGCCACTTCCGGCAATGTTCAAAGCGGATGTTTCGGCCTGTCAAACGAGCGGCTCGCCGCCGCCTCGGGCACCCCGCCCACGTCCGGCTCCATCGCGCTCTCCGGCCCCCTCAGCATTTCCGCCGCCCTCGCCGACAACGGCGCGCCCACCGCGCTCGCCATCTCCGGCACCGACGCGATGACGCTCTCAGGCCCGGTCTCCCTGACCGGCCCCGCCCGCCTTGACGCGCCGCTCACGCTCGCGCCCGCCGCAACGGTCACGCAAGCCTTTAACGGCCCCGTCTCGGGCCCTGCGCCCCTGACCCAGCATGGCGCGGGGCGGGCCATCCTCAACACGGCCAATCCCGCCTTCACCGGCCCGGTGACCGTCTCCAACGGCGTCCTCGAAATCGGCCACTCCCAGTCGCTCGGGGCATCCACTAAACCAGACGTAACCGTCGCTGAGGGCGGCGCGCTCGCCGTCGGCCAGGTTCCCAACAACGCGATCACCCTGGCCAAGACCGTCACGATCGCCGGTAGCGGGCCGGACGGTCTCGGTGCCCTGCGCATGGATTACGATGCCCAACAGGTCAACGCCTTCAAATCCGTCGCGCTCACGGATAACGCCGCCGTCGGCGGCAGCGGCCCGACGCCGCTCCCTTACAGCGGTTCACGCGGCCGTTTCGACATCCGCAACGGCACGCTTGATTTCGGCGGGCACGTGCTCAGCAAAGTCGGCTCCAGTTCGTTCGTCATCACCTCTACCAAAGCCACAGGCGCGCCCCTCGGCACGGCCCTCAACATTCAAAGCGGCGTCCTGGGACTCGAAGGCAACACCGACCTCGGAGGTTCGTCCGCAAACACGGCGTCCGTCGCCGAAGGCGCGAGTCTCGACTTGTGCAACCTCGTTCTTCCCGTCAACTGGACCCTGGCGCTCACGAACGGAGCGCATCTCGCCGTACGCGCGGGCGGCACCAACCACAACGTCTGGGCCGGCCCCGTCACCCTCGCGGCAGGACAGGCCATCCTCGACGGGCAGAATTCGTACTCGCACCACACCCTCGCGGGCGAAATCTCCGGCCCCGGCGGGCTCCTCAAATCCCTCGGCGGCTACACCTACCTGCGCAACCCGGCCAACACCTACGCCGGCCTCACCACCGTCACCAACTCGCTGCTCCATGCCTACGCGCCCGGCTCCGTCCCGAACGTCTCCGACTCTCTGACGGTCTCCGGCAACGGCGAATTTGCCGTCCGCAACGCCGCCGACGGCTGGTCGCTCGCGCAGATTGAGGCGCTCGCCGCGTCGGGCACCTTCCAGTCCCGCACCGCCTATCTCGGCATCGACACCGCCGAAGCCGACCTCACCTACACCGCCGACTGGCCCGCCATCGGCCTCGCCAAACTCGGGTCTTCCGCCCTCACGCTCACAGGCACATGGCCGTCCCCCTCCGGCATCCGCGTCCATGACGGCACGCTCGACCTCAACGGCTTCAACGGCGGAAGCCTCGATCTCGGCACCTACGGCGTGCAGGTCGGCTTCGACAACTGGGCCGCCTCCTGCGGCCTCCTCCCGCTCTCCGGCAACACCTCGATCACGACCCTCGACTCCGGCTACAACCGCGGCCAGCCCAGCATCGGCGTCGGCACCCTCGGCTCCTCACGCGGCGTCTTGAGGCTGAGCGACAACGCCCTCATCAAAGGCCGTCTGCACCTAGGACGCGATGGCACATCCGCAGGCGCGGTCTACCAGACCGGCGGTGTATTCCTCAACACCGGCGGGGCCGCCGCCGACGGACGCATCGGCGAGTCCGGCTTCGGCTATTACGAGATCTCCGGCGGCGCACTCACCAACAAGGGTTACACCCAACTCTCTCACAACACCTCCGCCTTCGGCACCCTCCGCGTCAGGGGCGAAGGCCATGTCGTCTTCAACTCCGGTTCCGTGGCAGCCCAAGGCACGGGCGGCGACAACCCCGCGGCCTACTACAACGGCACCCTCGGAACCCGCGCCGGTTACGGACACTTCCACGCTTCCGGAAACGGGACCGTCGACACCGGCTCGACCACGCTCAACCTCGGCGAGTGGACGGATGTCAACTGGTACAACAACGGATACGGCTTCCTCACCCTGGAAGAGAACGCCCGCGTTTCCGTCAACACCGTGACGCTCGCCAACCGCAACAGCGCCCCGCTCGCGGTCGTCACCCTCAAGGGCGGCGTCCTCGACACCAAGTATCTCCAGAAGGGCGGCAACAACGCGGCCGGCAACACAGCCCAAGCAGCGATCAACTTCGACGGCGGCACGCTCTCCGTGCGCGAATCCGGCTCTGCCGTCCGCACCGGCGCTTACAACACACCCGCCATCCTCACCGTCCACTCCGGCGGCGCGGTCATCGACACTCCCGTTGGCGTCGGCGCCTCCCTCGACCTCCCGCTGGCACCTGCAAAAACCGGTGTGGGCTTCATTGAGCTGAGCGCCCAAGGCTCCGGCTACATCGCACCGCCGGCCGTCCTCATCACCGGCGGCGGCGGCACCGGCGCGGTCGCCGAAGCGGTCCTCAACAACGGCATGGTGACCGGCATCCGCATGCTCTCCGCCGGCACAGGCTACACCGCCACTCCGTCCGTCGGCCTGAACGGAGGCGGCCCGCTCTCCGCGGCCTCCGTCCGCAGCACCACCCTCAGTGTCCCCACCGCGCTGGACGGCGGCCTCACCAAAACCGGCCCCGGCACCCTCACCCTCACCGCCACCAACACCTACCGCGGGCCGACCACCCTCGCGGGCGGCACCCTGATCCCCTCCATCGACGGCGCTCTGCCCGACGGCTCCGACCTCATTTTCTCGGGCGGCACGCTGGTCCTGAACGGTGCCCACACCAACCGCTCCACGCGCGTCACCGGCGACGGCACGCTGGCCAGCGGCTCACTGGCCACCTCTTCGCTTGTCAAAGACGGGGCCGGCACTTTCGACCTCTCGACGCGCATCACCCCGCGCGCCGACGAACTGGATGCCGCGATCCGTGCCGCCAAGATTCCCGGTCTGCTCGAATATCGGCTGAACGGGGCCAGTGTCAACACGAACGCGCTGAGCACCGCCGCCTACGGTCCCGTCGTCCAGCTCTCCACCCGCGCCCTCCTCGGCAACGCCGGCTCCTCCGGCGGCGGCGCGACCCTCAACGGCGCCTGGTGGCCCGACAACTCCGTCTACGTCTACACCGGCTACCTCTGGAACCGCGAGACGACGAACGTCACCTGGACATTCATGGAGAACATGGACGACACCTTCCTGCTGAGCCTCGACGGCAACGTCATCCTCAACAAGGGCTTTACCTCAATCCTGCCCTACCGCGTCATCGGCAATGCAGGCACGCAATGTACCGTCACCCTCTCCCCCGGCCCGCACGCCCTCGAGATCCGCGCCGGACAGGGCGGCGGCGGCGTCGGCGGCTACTGGACCAAGTCCGACGGCTCCCGCCCGGCCTGGGGCATCGACCGCCTCGCCCGAAACGTCGTCAACGTCGAGTACTGCGAGTTCATCACCGACCCCGGTGACGGCTCGATCTTCACCGTCAACAACCCCTACGACGACCTCGGCGTCGCCTTTAAGCCGGTTTCCACGCTCGTCCCGGCGCTCCCGGCCGACGTGGCCGCCGGCGTGGGCGATCTCGCCAAGGGCTTCTCGCTCGTCTATTCGGGATCAGTCCCCACCACGTCCGCCACCATCCTGAACGACTCCTTCTGGAGCGTCAAGAACACGAACAGTTCCAACCGCTTCGATCGCGTGGCCTATGTCATGGCCCTTGAGCACCCGACCTACGGACGCCAGTGGGTCTGGGCCTCCTTCGAGCCGCCCTTCACCGACCGCACGAAGCTTGCCATCCCGATCACCTCCAAACGGATGTGCTTCCAGCGCCGCGTCAGCCACCTCACCGTCCGCGCCAGCGCCAACGCGAACATCACGAACGTGGACGATATCAGTACCGGCAACATCGAGTGGTATCCCAACGACTACAACAACATCCTGCCCACCGCCAACGCCTTCGACCGCGGCTACTCCGGCAACGGGGCCATTTACGACTTCGACGATGTGAACACCGGCAACGACGGTGCCTTCTTCGGAAACGCCAGCGGTTACGGCAGCTTCCAGATCCACAACTTCGGCCTGAATCAGACCCTCTTTGCCATCAACCATTTCGGCGCGTCCAGCGCCACGCTCTGCCTCGGCATCGGCAACAATCCCAGCGCCTCGGCCAACTCCTCCGGCCCGCAGCTCGACTGGACCTTCGCCGACAACGCAGCCCAGTTCACGACGCGCGAGCTCTACGTGCTCACCCGCGACGTCGCGCCCGTGATGGAAGAGGCTCCCGACGTTCAGGTCAGCGAAGGCACCCTACGCATCGTCGACACCGGCGGCACGATGCCCGTGCCCGCCGACATCCGCGCCAAGGTCGGCACCCTCGCCGACGGTTATGACACCGTCTACTATTCCCCTGTCCAGACCACCGCCGCCGCCGCCTACAACGGCACGGCCTACGCCATCGACAACTCCGCCGCGACCACGCCCTTCGACCGCGTGGCCTACTTCTACGAGCTCAGAAAGCCCGGCGAAGCCACATCCACTTGGGTTTGGGTCTCCTTCAACGCCCACACCCAGGACCGGACCAAGCTCGGCTACCCCAACCGCAACGGCGCCGCATTCATGTGGCAGCGGAAAGTCTACGGCATGGACGTGCGCTCCAACTCTCCGCGCATCACCGAAGCCACCGGCGTGGACACCGGCAACCTGGAAATCTGGCCCTCCAATTACGGAACAGGCGGCACACTCGGCTTGAGCGGAAACGACGGCGCCTTCGATTTCGATGACAACGGAGGCAACACCAACAGCATCGGCCACGGCTGCTTCCAGATCCACAACTGGGGTGCGAAAGAGACCCTCGTCGCCATCTCCCACTGCGGCGGTTCGGGCAACGTACTCGGCTTGGGCATCGGCAACAATACCGACTTCAGCAAGAACGCCACGCCCTACCCGGACTGGACCTTCTCCGATAACGCCGCCCAGTACAACGTCCGCGACCTCTACGTCTTCGTGCGTCCGGCGGTAGCCCCCGAAGACATCGGCCACCTGCTCGCCGACGCGGACGTCAATCTCGCCGCCGGTGCAACCCTCGACCTCGGCGGCTCGACACAGCTCGTCCACTCGATCACCGGCACCGGCACAGTCTCCAACGGCTTCCTCGCCGCCGGGACCGTCCTCAGCCCGGCCGGCGACGGCACGGTCGGCACAATCGCCTTCACCGGCGTGCAGCTCGCGCCCGGCTCACGCTATCACGCCGACCTGGGCGACCGGCTGGACGTCAGCGGATCACTCGACGTCACCGGCCTGACCGTGCGGATCAACAACCCCGGGGCGCTGGAGCGCTCGCAGACCTACATCCTGATCCAGACCACGGCGGGCGTCACCGGTGTTCCGACGCTCGAAACCGAGCTGCCCTCCGGCTGGAAGCTGATCCGCCGCGACAACGCGCTCATGCTCATCTCGGAAGGCGGAACGGTCCTCTTTCTGAGGTGACCGGACAAAACGGCGACGGAGGGAAAAACCCGCAAAACGGCTTTCTCCCTGAATGCGCCGCGCTTCTTTTCAACAGAAGCGCGGCGCGTTTGGTTGCTCTTCATTGTTGTCTTTTCCCTTCCCAAGCCAGCCTGAAACAAATAAACTACGTCAGCAATTAACCCGCCGCCGAGAACGTTTGAGCCCTGACCATTTTTCGGCAGGGGTTATCAGACCAGAAAGCGCCAACCTTCCTAGCCTGAAAAAGGATTATTCCATGCAGCACAAATGGATCGCGATTCTCGATTTCGGTTCACAGTACACCCAGCTCATCGCCCGCCGCGTGCGCGAACAACAGGTCTACTCAGAGATCCTCCGCTTCGACACCACCGCAGCCCAGCTGCGCGAGCGGATGCCCGCTGGCATCATCCTGTCGGGCGGCCCCAACAGCGTCTTTGAAGAGGGCGCCCCGCTCTGCGACCCCGCCATCTTCGAGCTCGGCATCCCCGTGCTCGGCATTTGTTACGGCATGCAGCTCACGGCCAAGACGCTCGGCGGCACCGTCAAACCCGGCGACCACCGCGAATACGGCCACACGCGCGTCGAAGTCGTCTCCGGAAGCCACCTCTTCGCCGGCCTGCCGAGCGAGTTCGACGTCTGGATGAGCCACGGCGACCAGGTGTCCGTCCTGCCGGCAGGCTTCGCAACTTCCGCGCGCTCCCTCTCCTGCCCCAACGCCGCCATGCGCAACGAGGCCCGCAAGTTCTTCGCGCTCCAGTTCCACCCCGAGGTGGTCCACACCCAGCACGGCACCAAGATCCTGCACAACTTCCTTTTCTCCGTGTGCGGCTGCACCGGCGACTGGCAACTCTCCTCCTGGGTCGACGAGACCGTCGAGAAGCTGAAAAAGCAGGTCGGCGGCGAGCACGTCGTGCTCGGCCTCAGCGGCGGCGTGGATTCCTCCGTCGTGGCCGTGCTCCTGCACAAGGCCATCGGCGACCGCCTGCACTGCATTTTCGTGGACAACGGCCTGCTCCGTTACGGCGAGGACAAACAGGTCGAAACCATGTTCAAGTCGAAGCTCGGCATGGACCTGCACGTGATCGACGCCAAGGCGCGCTTCTACGCCGCACTCAAGGGCGTCGAGGAACCGGAGAAGAAACGTAAGATCATCGGCCGCGAATTCATCGAGGTCTTCGCCGAACAGGCCCGCAGGTTCAAGGACTGCAAGTTCCTCGGCCAGGGCACGATCTATCCCGACGTGATCGAGAGCGTCAGCCCGCTCAAGGGGCCGAGCCAGACCATCAAGAGCCACCACAACGTCGGCGGCCTGCCGCCGGACCTGAAGTTCGAACTGGTCGAGCCGCTGCGCGAGCTCTTCAAGGACGAGGTCCGCGCCGTCGGTCGCGTGATGGGCATGGATGCCGAACTGCTCGACCGCCAGCCTTTCCCCGGCCCCGGCATGGGCGTGCGCATCCTGGGCGAGGTCAACGCCGAGCGCGTGGCCCTGCTCCAGCAGGCCGACCTGCGCGTGCAGGAAGAGATGCGGAAGTTGCCGAACTATAAATCGATCTGGCAGTCCTTCGCCGTGCTCCTGCCCGTCAAGTCGGTCGGCGTCATGGGCGACCAGCGCACCTACGAGAACGTCTGCGCCCTGCGCGTGGTGGACAGCATCGACGCCATGACCGCGGACTGGACGCGCGTGCCGTACGACACGCTGGCCCGCATCTCGAACCGCATCATCAACGAGGTGCGCGGCATCAACCGCGTGGTCTTCGACATCAGCTCCAAGCCGCCCGCCACCATCGAGTGGGAATAAGGGACGCCCAACGCCGAACGCTCAACTCTCAACGCTGAAGTTCGGCCCTTCTTAAGAGTTGCGCGTTGAACGTAGAACGTTTCGGCGAAGAGGCTCATGGCCACAGCCGCATTACGGGGTGCTTTGCCTTGCCGCCGCCTCCACGGCGTTCGGCTCAGGCCGGCACTCCCGTTCCAGGCAGCCGCGCAGATACCGGCGCTTCAGCGTCACGCCGCGCCAATCGCCCAGCCGCGCATCCAGCGTTTTCGACAGCCTGTCGATGACCGGGCGGACCTTCCGGGCCAACGGCTGGTCTTGCACCTCGCGCTCCAGCCGGACCAGCGCGGGCAACGCGTCATACCCCAAGCGTGAAAGATACCGCAGATCGATGGGCTGCGCGGTCGGATGTCCCGTCTCCCGGCAGTGCCTGACATTGAACTCTGCGATAAACATGTTGGGCGTCCATAAGCCGTAGGCCGTCAGCACCGTCAGCGCCGTGACCACATTGGCTTTGATCAGCCAGAGATTCGGGCGTCGCGCAAAGATCCTCGCGAAAATCCACACCAGTCCGCAGGCCACGAGGAACATCCAGACGCCGGCGGCCAAACGCAATCGGCTTAACGAAAAGACCGAGACATACAGCCCGAGCCGCCAGCCCGCCGAGGCCACCAGAAAGACATTCTGGATGAGCCACGCGTACACGAGGCAGCGTGTGACTCGGAGTTCTGCAGCGGCAGCACCTTCGCGAAAAGTCACCAGCACAAAGGCGGAAGCGAGCAGCGCCGTGACGACCAGCGGATAGGCCCCGCGGTGTGCGTACTCGGCGTACGTCATTCCCTGCGGCAGCGCGCCTCCGCCCCAAAGATACCAGAGGTCCGACATCGTCTGGAACGCGAACAGCGCGTTGAACACGACCAACGCGTTGCGGATGACCTCGGGTGTGAGCACGCGGCCGCACGCCGGCAGAGGAGGCGGCACCGGCCCGGCAGCGGAGCCCTCGCCGCCGCGAGACGTGTGCCGGAGCAGCGTCCAAAGCCACGCGCCGAACGTCAGCCACAAGAAAATACGCGGCAGCGAGACGAGCGCCGGCAACTGATCGCAAAGCCATTCGAAGCCATCGCCAACCGATTTCAGCGCACGCGAAAGGACGGGATTGGCGAGCGCGAAGAGGCCGAGGAACACGAGACCGAGCATCAGGGGAATCAGCCAGGCGCGCAGGCGCCTCACCTTCAGCAGCGCCAGCAGCGGAGCGAGCGGCAGCAGCGTCAGAACGCCGGCCGCGCTAAAATACGCCTTGACCAGCCCCCAAAAAAACAACGCCCCCCTGCCGAGCCAACATGTCAGGCTCCATGACCATCCCCCGCGCAGCGTCAGCGTGAAAGCGACCCACGCGGCGAGGCCCAGAAAAATCACCAGCGGATCAGGATCAAACACCGCGCGCAGACACAGAGCAAAGAAACACGCCCCCAGCAGAACCGAGGGCAGGGCGCGGTAGCGCGCCTCTCCCAGCCAAGCGATCCCCGCGCCCGACACAGCGCCGAACGCGCCGAGAGTCCAGCCGACCGGATGGTCATAGAACAGCCAATCCGCCAAACCCACGCACGCAACCACAAACAGGATCTGCGCTAGGGTGTTCCCCTTCACATACGAACCGAGTATCGGCTCGGTTTCACCCTCAATGTGATCCGTCATATTTCACCTCTATTCCTTTGAACGACAGGCCCGTCAAAAACAATAAACATCAAACACGAAACGGAACTCTGCAGAGCGATTCACTCTTTCAACGTGTTATGCTTTAAGTTGTTGCTTCGAGGGAGGAGAGCCGCATTGTCTGTGGCTTCTTCTCAGCCTTCATCGCGGCCTTAGCCTGCTTCAACACATCGGTCAGCGCATCCAGATAGGTCTGGAAACGTTTGGAACCCGAAGCCGTCAGGGCGACCGTCGTACGCGGCTTACCGTTCACGAAGGCCTTCGTGCAACGCACGATCCCCTCCTCTTCAAGCGTCTTGACGTGCCGGTTGAGGTTTCCGTCCGTGAGCCCGCAGCAGTCGCGCAGCTCCGTGAAGGGCAGCCCCGCCGGCGCGTTGCAGAGCACCGACAGGATCGACATCCGGTTCGGCTCATGAAAGACCCGGTCGAGCGCCTCGAAACGGTTTGTTTTCGCTGTCATATCATGATTCCCTGATTGCGCAGCCCGCGCGTCAGCATCAAACGCCGGGCGCAGACCGCTCAGTCGGCGTTCCGGCACCCTGCCGCCCGTTTCCCTGATGCCTGAGCAGCACCCAGCCGCCGAACAGCTCGCCGAGGCCGAAGACGAGCCCCATGGGGCGCGGGTCGGTGAAGGAGACGCCGGGCCACAGCAGAAAGAAGATCCCCGCGGCCAGATACGCGAGCCCCCCGCAATAGATCGGGAACGGCAGGCTGCGGCGATGCGCCATATGAGAGGCGCCGTAGAGCGCCATCCAGACACCGAACAGCAAGTCGAGCTGGCCGGTCCGGATCAGCGCAAACGTGAGTGCCGCGCCCGCGGATAAAGTCGGAAACACCTCCAGCACCGGCCACAGCTCGGCGAGACGCAACCCGCGCCTGTTCCTGAAAAGCCACCAGAAAAGTGCCGCGAAATTGACCGCCAGTCCGACGGCCAGCACCATCCCCCAGCCGACAAGGTGGTGCCGGGGCTCGGCGGGAACGGCATGCCTCAGGATCACCGCACCCAGCAGGGCGGCGGCGCCTCCGGCCATGCGGGCCATACCGGAAAAGCCCTTGAACCGCTGGCGGTCCAGCACCAGCGCCTGCATCTGGCGCACCTGGCCCAGCGCCTGATCGATGTCGTGTTCATCCATGCGGACCTCCGCTCCTCTTTTGATGAGGCGAAAGATATCACATTTGCAAAGTACTTTGCAATGCAAAGTTATTGGCGCCGACCACGGCCTGAAACACCGCTCGAAGGGCGCACGTACGACCTCTGTGCGTGCGCCCCTTTCCCTTTCGGCTCATTTTTTCTTTGTGCCCTGAATTGAAAAGATCTTATACTGGCGTCACTTTAAGGTGTTTGTTTCTGACCGTCGCGTCACGGCGTAGCGTTTTGATTTAATGCCCACCGTCGATTAAAACCGAACGGCCTTGAACAACTCGGCGAGAGGTCCTTCAGATGACAACCGAACAGACTGAAAAACCTGCAGCTGGCAACTGGTCCGTAACCGTCAACCGAGAGCCGCCCGCTGTTTCCAAACAGCCCGAAAAACCGGCCCGCGGCAGCTGGTCTGTGACCGTCAACCGGGAGCCGCCCGTCAAGTCCCCCGAAAAGACATCCGGCGGCAGCGCGCCACAAATGATCAAGCGCGATCACGTTGTGGTGAAGCATGCGCGACTCGCCAAAAAAGAAAATAAAGCGGCGGACGGCGGGCAACCCGTGGCCGTTAAGGGCGATTCAGATGTCACGCATGAACAGCCCGTCCCGGCAGTCGCCAAGCCAGCCGCCGACGGCAGTTGGTCCGTGACCGTCGACCATGAGCCGCCCGCAAAGCACAAGATCCCGGTCAAGATGCGCCACGCCCCCGCATCGCCTCCGGCGCCTGAGGTGATAGCACCGGCGAGATCAACTCCGGCCAAGGTCAAATTTGTTCCCGTCGTGGTCTGCATGGTTGTCGTGATTGCGGCGTGTATTCTTGCCGTGCGCCAGCGGGCGAAGCGGGAGGCCGCCCAGCAGTTGGCCGCACAAACCTACGCCACGGTTACCGGATTCATCGCCCGCATGGAGGATCTGAAAAAACAGGCCCCCGTCTGCCAGCGGCAACTGGACGACCCGATCCGCGAGTTGCAGCCTCTCGTCAACACATCGTCGCCGAACAAGGATTTTCAGAAGTGCGTGGAAAACGCCGTCTTGACGGTCAAGGCCGTTGAGAAAAAGGTGCTGGACGTCGAAACCGGCGAAGAACAGGCCAAGCAGGCCCTGGCGGCCCTTCAGCAGCATCCCGAATATCAGGCTCTTACGCTCAAGGTGTCTGCGGAATGCACAGAGTACAAAAACCTGCAACAAAGCGTCGAAACCAAGTGCCAGACGCTCCGGTCGCTGATCATGGCCGCAAACCAGCGGATGCCTTCGCCCGGCAAGAAATCGAAAAAGTAGAAAAACACGCCGGACACCGGTGCGGGGACACAACGCCGGCCCGTCCCGAGGCCCTATTTGGCGGGCGCCATATCCGTCTTGCCCACCTTATCCGAGTCGCCGGCGTAGGTGTAGGTGAAGAGCTGGGGGGTATCGGCACAGGCCAGCGCCGGCGGCGCGCCCTCCACGCCGGTCTGGCGCGGCAGATATTGCACCGCGCAGGCCTTCACCGGACGGTTCAGCTTGTCCGTCGCCAGCACCTTGTGCCCCTTGTACGTGAAGCGCTCCGGCTGCCCGCCGCTGCGCGTGCGGTACCACCCCAACAGGTGACCCTGCGCATCGTACTCGTACAGGTCCTTCCACCCCTTCTGCATCGTCAGCACGGGATCGGCGTAGCGATGCGCCGCGTTGGTATAGTCCACCGAGAGAATCTGGCCGTCGTCGCGGTAGGCGCGGTCCTCGTTCGGCAGATAGTAGAACGAGACGAACGACGGCGCGGAATAATGCGCGCCGGCCTTCACGAAGCACCCGATGTCCACGCGGCTGCTCTGGATCGGCGACGGCTGCCCATCCGCACCCTGGGGGCGGTACACGCCGTGATACGCCACCGTGATCTCCACCTGTGAAGCGTTGGGGGTCAGTGGCCTGATGACGACCTTTTTGGCGTCGCCCTGCAACACGACCCACAGGTAATTCACCTCGTTCGGTTTCGCAGAGGCGGCAGCCTCCAGCGTCATGCTCCGCTGGCGCGATATCCCGCGCACCACCCGCGCGATGCTGAACGGCGTGTCAAACAAACCCTCGGGACGCAAATCGAAAAAATCGGTTCCCATTTCCGGCTGCGCGTCTTTCAACGTCCGCAGCGCCACCAGCGGCGGGATCTCCTCCGGCGCGAGGCCGTGCGCCATCTTCGCCATCGCCTCGGCATCCAGTTGCGCGGCGTCAAACACCGCCGGATGCGCGGCGCCGGTGAGATAGTCTTCCGGTTTCCGGACCGTTTTCAGCGTGGCGCGAAAAACCATCTGCAGGGTCGGGGCCAACATCCCGCGCGCGACCAGCGCCCGTTTGGTGGCGGGGCGGAGCGCCGCCATCGCCGACGCGAAAGCCGCCAGGAACGGCTGGTCGCTGAACGAGGACCCTTGGCTGACCACATAGTACGGCGTGTTGGCGGGAAACAGGTCACCCGTCTCAGGGTCATAGTCCCGGTGCTCGGGATAAAACCAGCACTGGTTGCCGACGTAGAAACGGAACGCCGCGAGTGGCTGGTACGGGTCGGACACGACCGCGCGCGCCAAGCTGCGCCAGAGGGGGCCGTTCACCATCGACATGGACGAGTTGCCCAGGACCGGATAGTCGAACAGCGTGTTGGGCATGCTCAGGTGCACCCGCTGCGCGCGCGCCTCCCCGGCATACGATACGGGGGTCAGCCCGGGAAAGTTCGTCACGGCCAGAGTGGAGTGGCCGTCGTCGCGGTTCACGTACAGGTCGCCGAAATTGCCGGAGGCCGACTCCTCTTTCATCCAGCCGCGGATCGACTCGGCGGCCGGCCCGCGATAGTCGGACGCATACGCGGAAACCGGTTTGAGGTCGGCGTTCTTGAGCGCGAACAGGGTTTTGAAACAGCCGACATCGAAGTCCCACACCGTATTGGATGCGGTCATCTCCGCAGGCAAGCCCATGAACGCGGTCGCCGGCCGCACAGCCACGGCGCCGGCCACCGGCCGTCCCGCCAGCGCCTCCGCCTTCTTCACCAACAGCGTGAACGTCGGCGACGCGGCCAACGGCTTGAGGTCGTTGTCGCTCCGGATCGCCCGCGCGTCGCGAAAGCCCAGATCGATGGCCCGGTCCAACGCCGCAAGCGCCTCAGCCTTGTCCGCCCGGTAGGCCAGCGCGCACGCCAGATTGTACTGCCAGGTGGCGTCCTGCGGCAAAAGCTCAACCCCCGCGCGGCAGACCCGTTCCATCTCATCGGTCTTGCCGGCCCGCAGCGCCTGGATCAACTGCTGTCGCAACTGGAGGTGCTTCGGGTAGACCGACGGCATCTCGAAAACGCCCGTCGCAGCCCTTGCGCCCAGCGCGGAGACCAGCAGCCCCAGCAAAAGCCACACTTTCATTGCGTTCTCCCTTCCAGCGCGTAGAAAAGGCCGGCACCGGCTCGAAAAAAATGCGGTCACTGTAAGGGTGCGAATAAGCCGGATTCTGTTCACCGCCCGAAAGCGGCTCCGATCATTCATCTGAGCAATCTACCCGGAACCCTATCCGGCTTGCGCCGGAACGACACGGGCCGCGTCTCGAGTTCCCTATTTGATCTTGCTCCAGAGGGGGTTTGCCGTGCGGCGGCGCTCTCACGCCTGCCCGGCGGTCTCTTACACCGCCTTTTCACCCTTGCCCGGCGCGAACGCCGGGCGGTCTGTTTTCTGTGGCACTTTCCGTCGGCGCCGATATGGCGGCGCCTCTCCGGCCTTAACGGCCGGACCTCTTGCCCTGCGGAGTCCGGACTTTCCTCCCCTGCCAAAGCAGGAGCGACCGGTCGCTCCCCTTACAGTCACCGCAAAACAAAATCGTTTTAAATCCAATCGCCCACTAAAAAAGGCACCCTGCCGAGAGGGTGCCTTCTACTGAGCCATGTAGAGGATACGGCCGCACATCTGGCAAGCCACAATCCCCTGATTGCGCCGCACCATCTGTCCGACAGACGGCGGCTGCACCAGATGGCATCCGTTGCAGACACAATCGGGCTGAAGGCTCACCACCACGGGCCAGCGCTTGGTGCGCAGACGCTCATAGTAGAGCATGAACTGGGGCGTCACATGCTTGGCGGCCTCGGCGCGCAGGGTCTCGGTCTCGGCCAACTCCGCCTTCACGGCGGCCAGGCGCGCGTCCAGCTCGGCCACGTAGCCGTCCACCACGGTCTGATCTTCCTTCAGCTTCGACTCGGCTTCCGCCACGCGGTGTTTAACAGGGATCACGTCGTCCATCGCCGCCAGCTGGCGGGCTTCAAAACTCTCGATCTCGCCCTCGATCTTGGCGATCTCGAGATTGAACATCTGGAATTCTTTGTTCGTCTTGAGCGAGACCTGATTCTGCTTGATCGCCTGGATCTTGTCACGACGGGCTTTGACTTCCAACTCCGCCTCGTTGACTCTCAACTGGGCGTTCCTCAATTCCGCCTGCGCGTGGGCCAAGGTTTCACGGGCACCGTTCAGGCGCTCCTGCTCTTGGGCTTTACGCTGCGGAATGTCACGGATTTCTTGCTGCAGGCTACGGATGCGACCATCGATTTCCTGCAGGTCGAGCAACGGTTGAACGACACTCACTGCTGCACTTCCTTCCAATACAACTGATAAAGATCACGTATGGACATGAGAGTTTACCCAACCCCCCCTCCAGAGTCAAACCCCGATATGCAAAAAAGGCCCGGAGCATCAGCCCCGGGCCTTTTCGATTCATCGCGGCACGCGCTTACTTCGCGGCGCCGAGCGCCTTCTCGATCTCGGCCAGCTTGGCCTTGAGCGCGAAGGGCATGCGGCTGCCGAACTTCTCGTACGACTCGGCGACCGTGGCGATCTCCTTCTTCCAGCCCTCAGCGTCCACGGAGAGCAGCGCCTCCATCGTCGCCTTCATGCAGGCCGCGTCGCGGTTCTTGTCGACGTAGCCGGTCATGTCGATGGCGTCCGGCGTCGGGAGGAAGCCGATGGCCGTCTCCTTGGCCTTGCCCTTGCCCTCGATGCGCTCGCAGACCCACTTGAGCACGCGGGCGTTGTCGCCGAAGCCGTTCCACATGAAGCCTTTTTCGTCTTTGCGGAACCAGTTCGTGAAGAACACCTTCGGGAGCTTGGTCGCGTCCGTGCGCAGCGGCATGGTCAGCCAGTGCAGCAGGTAGTCGGCGGCGTTGTAGCCGAAGAACGGCAGCATCGCCATCGGGTCGCGGCGGACCACGCCGACCGCGCCAAGGTTGGCCGCGGTCGTCTCGGAGCCGGCTGCGGAGCCCATGAACACCGCGTGCGTCCAGTCCTTGGCCTGGTTCACCAGCGGGATCACGGTCGGGCGGCGGCCGCCGAACAGGAAGGCGTCGATCGGCACGCCGGCGGGATCTTCCCACTCGGCCGCGATCACCGGGCACTGCGAAGCCGGCGCCGTGAAACGGGCGTTCGGGTGCGCGGCCTTGACCTTCTTGCCGTCCTTGTCGAGCATGTCCGGGGTCCAGTCATTGCCCTTCCAGTCGATCGCGTGCTTCGGAGCCTCTCCGTCCATGCCCTCCCACCAGATGTCGCCATCGTCGGTGAGCGCGCAGTTCGTGAAGATCGTGTTCTTCTTGATCGTGCGCATCGCGTTGGGGTTGCTGTCCATCGAGGTGCCCGGCGCCACGCCGAAGAAACCATTTTCCGGGTTGATGGCGTAGAGGCGGCCGTCCGCGCCGATCTTCATCCAGGCGATGTCGTCTCCGATCGTTTCGACCGTCCAGCCGGGGAGTTTGGGCTCCATCATGGCGAGGTTGGTCTTGCCGCAGGCGCTCGGGAACGCGGCTGCGATGTAGTGGACCTTCTTCTCGGGCGAAGTGAGCTTGAGGATCAGCATGTGCTCGGCCAGCCAGCCCTCTTTGCGGGCGAGGCTCGACGCGATGCGCAGCGCCAGGCACTTCTTGCCCAGCAGCGCGTTGCCGCCGTAGCCCG
>CAZOIS010000011.1:0-56969 GCA_964579865.1 uncultured Lentisphaeraceae bacterium
ATCCCATGGGCATCCATACCGGCGACAGCATCACCGTGGCGCCGGCGATGACGCTCACCGACCGTGAATACCAGCTTCTCCGCGACGCCTCGATCGCCGTCATGCGCGTGATCGGCGTCGAGACCGGCGGCTCAAACGTGCAGTTCGCCATCAATCCCGAAGACGGCCGCCTCGTGGTCATCGAGATGAACCCGCGTGTCAGCCGCTCCTCGGCCCTCGCCTCCAAGGCCACCGGCTTCCCCATCGCGCGCATCGCCGCCAAGCTCGCCATCGGTTACACGCTCGACGAGCTGCGCAACGACATCACGCGGGAGACCCCCGCCTGCTTCGAACCCGCGCTCGACTACGTGGTCACCAAAATTCCCCGCTTCGCTTTCGAGAAATTTCCCGGCGCAAACCCCTCGCTGACCACCTCCATGAAATCGGTCGGCGAAACCATGGCTATCGGCAAAACATTCCAGCAGTCGATCCAAAAGGCGCTGCGCTCACTCGAGATCGGGCGCGGCGGTTTCGGCGCGGACGGCAAAGACAAGGATGTCAGCCGCCACTTCACCGACGAGTCGCTCGAGAACGCCCTGCGCCACGCGGGTCCGATCCGCATCTTCCACATCCACGAGGCCTTCGTGCGCGGCTGGAGCGTCGACCGCATCCGCAAGATCACCAAGGTCGACCCGTGGTTCCTCAACCAGCTCCACGAACTGGTCGCCTTTGAGGAGGAGATCCGCAAGACCGGCTCGCTCGACGCGCTGGCCGCGGACGCTCCGCTCTTCCGGCAGACCAAAGAGTTCGGCTATTCCGACAAGCAGGTCGCCAACCTCACGCGTTCCTCCGAGTCGGACGTGCGCGCCGCGCGCGAGAAACTCGGCCTCTTGCCGGTGTACGGCCTCGTCGACACCTGCGCGGCTGAATTCAAGGCTTTCACACCCTATTTTTACTCCACCTGGTCCACCGCCGCCGACCTTTCTGACCTTCCCGCCCCGGACAAGACGAAGAAAAAAATCATGATTCTGGGCGGCGGGCCAAACCGCATCGGCCAAGGCATCGAGTTCGACTACTGCTGCGTCCACGCCTGCTACGCCCTGCGCGAGGCCGGGTTCGAGACGCTCATGGTCAACAGCAATCCCGAAACCGTCTCGACCGACTACGACACCTCGGACAAGCTCTACTTCGAGCCCGTGACCCTCGAGGACGTGCTGGCCATCTACCGCCGCGAAGCCTGCGACGGCGTGATCGTGCAGTTCGGCGGCCAGACGCCGCTCAACCTCGCCAAGGCGCTCGCCGCCAACGGCGTGACCATCATCGGCACTTCGCCCGAAAGCATCGAAAAGGCCGAAGACCGCGAGTTCTTCAAGCAGCTCGCAGACAAAGTCGGCGTGCGTCAGCCCGACAACGGCACAGCCACCGATTACGCCGGCGCGCTCGCCGTAGCCCGCCGCATCGGCTTCCCGGTGCTGGTCCGCCCCTCGTTCGTGCTCGGCGGCCGCGCCATGGCCATCGTCTACGACGAGCCGTCGCTCGCCGATTTCGTGAAAGAGGCCTTCGAAGCTTCCGAGGGGCACCCGGTCCTGATCGACAAGTTCTTGGAGGACGCGATCGAGGTGGACGTGGACTGCATCTCCGACGGCAAGATCCAGGTGCTCGGCGCCATTATGGAGCACGTCGAAAAGGCCGGCATCCATTCAGGCGACAGCGCATGCAGCATTCCGCCCCGCAGCCTCAAGCCGGCGGTCTGCGATGAGATCCGGCGCTACACGCATGCCCTCGCTAAAGAGCTGGGCGTCGTCGGCCTGATGAACGTCCAGTACGCCGTGCAGAACGGCGTGGTGTACATCCTCGAAGTCAACCCGCGCGCCTCGCGCACCGTACCGTTCGTCAGCAAGGCCATCGGCGTACCGCTCGCGCGCCTCGCCGCGCTGGTCATGGCCGGCAAGACCCTCAAGGAGCTCGGCTTCACCCGCGAGGTCACCATCCGTCACTACGCGTTCAAAGAGGCGGTGCTGCCCTTCAACCGCTTCCCCGGCTGCGACGCCCTGCTGACCCCGGAGATGCACTCCACCGGCGAAGTCATGGGCATCGACCCCGATCCGGGAATGGCGTATGTCAAGAGCCAGCTCGGCGCGGGCAACCCGTTGCCCCTCGCAGGCAACGTGTTCCTCAGCGTCGCGGACCACGACAAGCAAGAGACGGTGGCCATGGCCCGCGAACTGGCCGCCCTCGGCTACACGATCTACGCCACACGCGGCACGGCCACCGCCCTGCGCGACGCGGGAATCAAGGCGCGCGCGGTGTTCCGCATCTCTGACGGCCGCCCCAACGCGCTCGACCTGATTCTCGACAACGAGGTCCAGTGGATCGTCAACGTCCCCACCGGAGCCAAACCCGCCCAAGACGAAGTGGTCATGCGCACCGAGGCGATCCGCCGCGGCATGCCGATCACCACCACCGTGCGCGGACTGCAGTCCGCCGTGGACGGGATCAAGCGCCTGCGCACGCTCAAACGCTGCGAGGTCCTCTCCCTCCAGGAATACAACCGTAAAGCCAGCCACACGCACGCGTAGGGGCGGCCGGCCGGCCGCCCCTACAACCGATGAACCTAAACGCTGAACCCTGAAACCACCTATGTACAACTGGAAACAACAACGCGAAAAGAATGCCTTCCTCGCACTCGCGGACGGCTCCGTCTATCCGGCCTGGTCGTTCGGCGCGCCCGTCGACCGCCTCGGCGAAGTCGTCTTCAACACCGGCACGCCCGGCTATGAGGAGATCCTGACCGACCCCTCCTACGCCGGCCAACTCGTCACCCTCACCTCTCCGGAAATCGGCAACACCGGCTTCAACGCGCCGGACTACGAGTCCGCGCACATCCATGCCGAGGGCCTGATCATCCACCACTACACCGAGCCGAGCAACTGGCGCTCCGAGCACGCCCTCGCCGAGACCCTGATCAAAGCCGGCGTGCCCGGCCTCGCGGGCATCGACACGCGCGCGCTCACCATCCGGCTGCGCAACGCGGGCACGCCCAAAGGCTACCTCTGCGCCACGGGCGCCATCACGGCCGAAGAGGGCGTCAAACGCGCCCGGGCCTGGGAAGGCCTCGATGGCCAGGACTACGCGCAGAAGGTCTCCACGAAGAAGTCCTATGTCTTCGATCCCGACGACACGATATCGGCGACCTGGGGCATCGCGGACGAAAAATTGCCGGAGGCCGAAATCCCGGTCGTGGCCTACGACTTCGGCATCAAATTCAACATCTTGCGCCGACTGCGTCAGCAGGGCATGCGGGTCACCGTGGTGCCGGCCAAAACCCCGGCCGCCGAGGTGCTCGCCATGAACCCCGCGGGCATTTTCCTGTCGAACGGCCCGGCCGATCCGGCCGCGTTGTCGTACGCCATCGAGAACATCCGCGCCTTGGTGGGCAAGGCCCCGATAATGGGCATCTGCCTCGGCCATCAGCTGCTCGGCTGGGCCTTGGGCGGACAGACCCGCCGCCTGAAGTTCGGACACCACGGCTGTAACCACCCCGTGCAGGAGCTCGCCTCCGGCAAGGTCGAGATCACCTCGCAGAACCACAACTTCATGGTCGACATGGAGTCGCTGGACAAGTCGGTCGTCGAGGTCACGCACATCAACCTCAACGACAACACGGTCGAGGGCATGCGCCATCGCCGCGAGCCGGTCTTCTCGGTGCAGTACCACCCCGAGGCCGCCCCCGGCCCCCATGACTCGCGCTACCTTTTCAGCCAGTTCAAGAAGATGATCCTGAGCGCGTAGCGGGGCTCTGAGGTCAGAGATCGGCTCAAGCGACTGCGCACGCAGGATTTCCGGACAATCCGCCGTCTCGGGCGAGTGGGAACCGAAGGCCGCCACCGTCTCACCATCGCGCTTGCCGTTGGCTCCCGGCGGCACGCCGTCTGAATCGCCGACGTTGTTTTATCGGCCGTCGCTTCTTCTGTGCGGCCTGTCTACATCGCCCTTCGCCCGCAGCCCTATCACCGCTCGTTTCCGGCCTTGCAGTTCCGCGGGCCCGCACGTAAACTACTCATCGAACGCGTGCTCACGCGCCATGGCGGCGCACGTGCCCAGAAAGGCGTTGCAGATGGACAAACAAGCTCTCTCCCTTTTACAGAATCTCGTCGCGATCCCCACTCCCACCGGTTTCGAATATGACGGTATGGCGCTGCTGGCCGGCTACCTCAAAGCGGCCTCTGTGCCCAACCTGAAGATCGACGTGCACGGCAACCTGCGGGCGTGTCTCAACCCGGACGCGCCGCTGCGCGTGATGATCGAGGGCCACTGCGACGAGATCGGCTTCATGGTGCAGTACATCGACGACGACGGATTCCTCTACATGTGCCCGCTCGGCGGCGTCACCATTCCGCTGGTCGCGGCGGAACGCATCGTGATCCGTGGCAGGCAAGGCCCGGTCTACGGCGTATTCGGCGTGCGGCCCCCGCACCTGATGTCGGCCAAAGACCGGGAAAAAGTCGCACCGCAGGAGATCAAGGAGATCGCCGTCGACATCGGCGCAAAAAACCGTGAAGACGCGCTTTCGCTCGTCGACCTCGGCAGTCCGGCGGTCGTCGATGCCGGCTGGCGCGCGCTCGCCAACAACCGCGTGGCCTGCCGCGGCTTCGACAACCGCATCGGCGCGTTCATCGTCACGGAGGCCATGCGCCGCCTCGCGGGCGAAAAACTGAACGTCGCGCTCCACATGGTCGCCAGCGTGCAGGAAGAGGTGGGCCTGGTCGGCGGCATCACGACCGCCTACGACATCAACCCGCACATCGGCCTGTGCGTCGACGTCACCTTCGCCAGCGACGCGCAAAAAGAGGACCGGAAAGTCGTCGGCGACATCCGCATCGACGGCGGCCCCGTCGTGGGGATCGGCCCGACTTACCATACGCGCCTCAGCCGCCTCGTGCTGGAGGCCGGAGAATCTCAGTGCATCAAGGTGCAGCGCCAAGTCCGCAGCCGCGGCACTGGCACCTGCGCGTGGGCCATGCGCATGTCGCGGTCGGGAGCCGCCGTGGCGCAGCTCAGCATCCCGTTGCGCTACATGCACAGTCCGGTCGAACTCCTCAGCCTCTCCGATGTGGGTCAGACGGTCGACCTGCTCTGTGCAGCCATCCGGGCCATCCCGGCCGACCTCGACCTCTACCCCAGACAGCCGTGAACATGCCTTTCCCCGTCACATACCTGCTCGACCGGATCTCGCGAAGCGAAACCTTCATCCGACGCGAGTTGGATCAGCTCGAACGCCGCAACTGGCCCGTTTTCACACGCCTGTTGAACGACGACACGAACCCGCTCAAGTTCTCGTTGGGCAGCTGCCCGAAAAAATACCGCTGGCCTTTCTTCAAGGCGTCCTGCGCACGCATCCTCAGCGAACTGCCCACCGCTCCGGTCGCCGCCTGCAGGATCATCAAACGGTTGCCGCAGGCGGCCCATCTGATCAAAAAGGTGTCCGACACGGAGAGCCGCCTGATTCATGCCCAGTTCGCCGGCATCACGGCGGACCTCTCCGCCATCGCAGCGCGCGCCATGGGGCTGCCATGGACCTGCGCGGTCCACGCGTACGACGTATTCACCGTCCACCCCCGCGCCCTGCACCGGCGGCTGCAAACGGCGGCCGGCGTTACGGCCTGCTCGCAACATGCCGCAGACGCGGTTCTCGCCGCAGGCATTCCGCAAGACAAAGTCTCGGTCATCCATCACGGCCTGCCGCTCAACGATTTCACGTTCGACACGATCCAGCCGGACGAAGTGCTTTTCTGCGCCTGCCGCCTGGAGAAAAAGAAGGGGCTGGACACGCTGCTGCAAGCCTGCGCCCTGCTCCGGATGCACGGTGTCCGCTTCACCTGCATCATCGCAGGAACGGGGCCTTGCCTGCATGAGCTGGAAGATCTGCGGCACCAGTTGGAGCTCGAGCAAACCGTATTCTTCGCGGGCTGGCAGTCCGAGGAGGAAACCCTCACGCGCATGATGGATTCCTCTCTGCTCGTCCTGCCTTCCCGGCGCATGCGGAACGGCGACCGCGACGGCATCGCGAACATCTTGCTCGAGGCCATGGCGCTCGGGACGCCCGTCGTCACCACCACCGCCGGCGCCGCCGGCGAGGTCATCACCGACAACGTGAACGGTCTGCTCGTCCCGCCCGACGATCCCGCCACGCTGGCGGATGTGCTGGCGCGGGCACTGAGCTCAAAGGAGCTGCTCCTCCGGCTTGCGAAGGCCGCGCGCAAGACAATCGAAAACGAGTTCGACGGCTCGGTCAACATCGGCCAACTCGAGGCCTTTTTCAAACGGGCTGCGGGGCTTCCTTCGTAGCCCTCCCCCACGCTTTCCGCACATGGGACAGCGCATCGGAGAGCTCGCGGCTCGTCACGTCCTGGGCAGGCTCAAACACTTTGATGACCGAATCCGGGCCGTAAAAGGCAAACGCGCCGAAGTCGATCATTCCCTTGCCCGCCGGCAGGTGGTCGTTCGTCAGCGGCAACGCGTCATGGACATGAATGCCGCGCGTGACGGGCAGCAGATCCCGCGCCGCCTCGACATGCCGGATCCACCCCATGTTCTCGCGCACCTGACCGTGGCCCATGTCGTGCCAATAGGAGAGCGCCGGCGTGTCGAAACGCCGCTTCAGCATCATCATTTCCCGTTCGTCAGGGAACGCTTCGATCGAGGGAAGGTTCTCCAGGCACAACGCCACGCCGGCCTTCTCGAATTTCGGCAACAGCGCGTCAAGCGAAAGGCAGAAGCCGTCAAAGTATTTACCCACGCGCGCGCGCCGGCGGCGCAGCGCCTTGGCCAGCAGCCGCTGGTATCGCGGCGCCTCAATTGCGCCCTCCTCCTCCAGCGCGTCAACCAACGTCCGCGTGTGCAGCTCGCCAAAGATTGACTTCAGGAACACGCGGCCCGCATGGAGCACCACCGCTCGCGCGCCCATCGACTCCGCGAAAGACAGCGTTCGCCCGATATGGATCGCGGCCATGGCCCGCTCGTCCTCGTCCAGCGAAGCGAGCAGGTAAAGCTCGGGATACCCGTGCGGCGCGCCGATCGGCACCGGACAGTACGCATGGACGCTATCGACCGTTGCACTCCCCGCCGTCACCCGGCGCCGTATTCCCGCGGCCAATTCTTCGGTCGTGTGGTACCCCACCTCGAGCGCGTCGAACCCCAGCGCGATGATTTCGTCCACCAGGGCTTCGCCGTTCTCGTGGCGCGCGGCATTCCAATTGGTCGACAGCGCGATCCGCATAAGGTCCTAACGGTTGATCAGCGTCATGAACTCTTGGCGCGTGGCCGGGTCGGTCCGGAACGAACCCAGCACCGCCGACGTCGTCATCACGGAGTTCTGCTTCTCCACCCCGCGCATCATCATGCACAGGTGACGGCACTCCATCACCACGCCCACGCCCTCGGCCTGGGCCTCCTCCAGTATCGCGTCCGCAACCTGCTCGGTCAGACGCTCCTGAATCTGCAGGCGCCTTGCGAAACAGTCCACAATGCGTGCGATCTTGCTGACCCCCAAGACCTTCTCCTTCGCGATATACCCCACGTGGCAGCGCCCATAGAACGGCAGCAGGTGGTGTTCGCACAGGCTGTAGATCTCGATGTCGCGCACGATGATCATGTGGTTCATGTGCGCCTGGAACACGGCGCCGTTCAGGATCTGCTTCGGCGTTTTGCGATATCCGTCCGTCAAAAAAATCAGCGACTCGGCCATCCGCTCAGGCGTTTTCTTCAAACCCTCGCGGTCGGGATCCTCGCCCAGCTCCTGAAGCAACTGGCGGACCAGCCCGGCGATACGGTCTTTGTTGATCGTTTTCTTCTTCATGCCTTCACTGTACCTCAGCGGCGGCCCCCAGCTCAAGCCGCGAGTGCGGTTAAGACTTGCCCTCAGGCTTGTTTCACGTTACGTTGATTCCATGTCATGCGTGTCCGCCATGTTACTCGCCTCGGCTGCAGCCGGCCTGATCGCCGGAGCAAGTTTGCCCGCATTTCTTGCCGCGGCCGTCTCCGCCGCCCTCGCCACATGGCTGCCGCGCATTCCGCAGGCCACCACGCAGCTTCTTTTCGCCACGCTCGACCCGCTTGCCCCCGACGGCGCAATCATCTTACACGCCGTGCGGGAAACCCTGGACAGGATCGGCAGGACAGGGCAACCCGTGCTCCTGCGCATCGCCGCCTTCACGCGCGGAGCCGCCCCGCGTTTCCAGCTCGACTTGAACCGCGAGGGCGACCTCGAGGTCATCCAAGACAGACGCGCTCCGGCGCTGCTCAAGCGGCCGCTGGCCTGGGTTCCCGACCACCCGCTCCCGCTCGCCCTGCCGCACACCCGATGCCTCACCCTGCGGTTCACGCCCACCGACCGCGAGCGTGTCCGCGTACAGCTCGCGCACGAACACGCCTTCTCCCGCGGCCTATGGGTTGCCGTCGCGATGTTGGCCGCCGCGGCCTGCGCCAGCGACGTCGGATGGCTGCTCGCCACCGCACTGGGGTTCGCGTTTCAAGCATACCTCCTTGAACATCACCCGCACCGTCCGCATAATCAGGTGTAAGTCGAAAGCGAGCGACCGGTGGCACAGATAATAACAGTCCAACAGGCACATCTCATCGAATGTGCGCTCGTTGCGGCCCGCCACCTGCCACAGCCCCGTAATACCCGGCATGCCTTTCAGTCTCAGCGCGTGACAGGGGCGCGTGTAGTGTCCCTGGTCGCTTGCCGGTAGCGGGCGCGGCCCGATGAACCGCATCTCGCCTTTCGCCACGTTCAGGAGTTGAGGCAACTCGTCCAGAAAAGAGCGCCGCAAGAAGCCGCCCAGGCGGGTCACGCGGGGATCGCGCGCCAGCTTGAACAGATGACCCTCCTGCCCCAGTTTCTGCTGCAACCTCCCATGCAACGACTCGGAGCGCCGCACCATGGTACGGAACTTGAACACCGTAAACGGCACGCCGTCGCAGCCATACCGTTCCTGGCGGAAGATCACCGGGCGTCCCTCGAAAAGCAACACGAGCCCGGCCACGACCGCAAACACGGGCGACAACACCGCCAGCAGCAGAACGGACAACCCGCGTTCAACCCACCCGCACCGCATCGCCGAAGCGGCGGGCGCGCCGAAAACAAAGTTTCCATCGCCGTCAGGACAGCACCCCGCCTCACGCGCCAGCACGGGAAGACAGGTTTCCGCCACCGCCACCGCGCCCCCCTCTTTCACGGCCGCTTCGATGCGGTCAAGAATTGCCCCTACCGTCGTCTGCCCCGGATCTTTGAATGTGGTTGTCATTCGTCTTTGTTGCATTATCGGTTTTCGGCTCCGAAGCATCAAGCCCAGATTGCTCCGGACTATTCTCATTCTTTGGATTGTGGCCCGGCAGCCGCTCGGTTAAAATAAGACACATTATAACTGTGTCATGGAGGGCAAAGATGAAACTGATTCTCTGCACGCTGGCCATCTGCCTCTCAATTCTGGCATCCTTCTTCACGACACGCGTGTTGATCCGCGATGAGGGCAAGCGCACACGGGCTTCGTTTTCTAAAGCGCTGTCGGAATCGCCCGACGTGTCCGACCCGCAAAAACCGTTCATCCAGAAGATGGACACGTTGAACAGCCAACTCGCAAGCCTCAACCACCGCGTCAGCGCGCTGGAGAATGCGGTCCGCGACAGTCAGAGCGCCACCGCTAACGAGGACTACGCAAACCTGCAAAGCGCGCTTGTTTCTCTGACCAAGCAGGTCAACGGCATGTCCGCCGCACTCACCCGGTTCGACGGCATCCCCACCTATTTGGCAGGCATGACCACCTTCCTCGACCAGTCTTTCAAGCGTCTCGAAAAGACGGCCGGCGCAAGCGCCGCGCCCGAGACGATGACAACCGCCCTCGACGACGTGAGCCAAAAGATCGACACCATCGACGGTTATTTCACCCCGCTCTATGCTTTTCTCGGGCTGGTTTACGACCCGGACAACAGCGCGCAAGTCGCGGCGTATCCCTCCTTGGACAAGCGCATCAACGAACTGAGCGTGCAGATCGAGGCCGTCCGTCAAGACATCGCCGACTTCCGTGAATGGGCGACGCCTCGCAACATCGATACGGCCAAACGCCCTCGTTGAGCCCCGCTGCCGGCCACGGAACGCGAACGTCTCAATCAGCTCTTGAGCCCTTTTAGGTTTGGGCGCAACGCGCGGTTCTCGCGCACGAGTTCCTCCAGCGTCACCAGGGTGCGACGAGCGGCCGCCTCTCTGCCGAGAACAGCCGCGAAGTTGCTTTCCACCGCGCGCCGCACCTGCGCGTTCGCATAATCGCCCGCGTCGATCGCCTGCCTGAACTCATCGATGTTGGTGCGGACGCTCGCCTCGGGGTTCGGCACGCCGCCGCTGAAATGCCGCGGCCCGCCGCGCACATAAGATTTGCCCGCGTAGGAAAGGCACGCCGTCGCCTGCGTCCCCTGCAGCGATGCCGTGAGCCGGCCCGTTTTGATCCAGTCGTGGTAAGCGCCGAGCACGCCCTGATGGCACCAGACCGTCCCGTCGTCGAAGAGGTAGACGACGGTGCTGGAGTCGCGGGCGTCACCATGCGCCGAGGGCCGGAAGGCCGCCGCCGCCCCCATCGCCGCGACCGGCACCTTGCCCAGCGCCCAAACCACGGCATCGATGATGTGCACATCGTAATGGACGATATAGTCGCCGCCCAAGGCGACATCGTTGCACCAGACCAAGTCTTTGAGGCGGTTTTCGATCGTCGGCTCCAGCGGCGGGTCCTGATAGCCGTTGCCGCCCGCCCACCCCGAAGAAAACACGGTCTGGAGTTTGCCCAGCGCGCCCGCGCGAACACGCTTGGCGACCTCCATGTTGACCGGATCGCGGGGCAGCTGGTAATCAGCCTGGAACACCCGTTTCAGTTCCGTCGCCCGCGCGGCGAGCCGCTTGATCGCCTCCGTCCCCGGAATGTCGATAGCCACCGGTTTCGCCATGTAGAGATGGAGCCCCGCCTCCAGCGCATACTCCGCATACTGCGGAAAAAAATACGGCGGAGTCTGCAGCACCACGGCCTCGACCCCCGAAGCCATCAATCGCTTGTAACCGTCAAGGCCCGAAAAGCACTGGGCCGGAGAGACCCCCAGCAGTGCGCCCGTGCGAACCGCACGCTCCTCAAAATAATCCGCGACCGCCGTAAACGCGAAGCCGCCGTGCGCGGCGAACAAGTTGCTGATCCATGTCCCCCGTCCGCCGCAGCCGATCAGCCCCAACTTGATCTTTCTGTCATACGCGCGGGGACTTTCCGGCGGCACGACGGCCACGTTTTCCTGCCCCGGCGCCACCGCCGGCACGAAGGGCAAGGCGGACATGCCTGCCTGCGCCAGCCGAATGAATTCACGCCTTCCGATCAGATTGTCGTGTCCCATTTCATTCGCCCTCATTCCCCGCGTTGATATCCGAGCCACCGGGCGACGGCCGCATTCTTCGAGCGCACGTGCAGTTTCTTGTAGATGCGCAGCACATACGTGTGCACCGTCGCAAACGACACGTTCAACTTGTCGGCGATCTCCTTGTACGAAAAGCCCTGCGCCAGCAGATCCAGGACTTCTTTCTCGCGGGGCGCAAGCTCGTCGGACTCGCCCGCCACGGGAGCAGCATTCAACAAGGCGGCGGCGGGGTTCGTCTGCTTCCGGAAAGCGTCGACCACTTTCCGGGCCAGGGCGCTGGTCATCGGCGCCCCACCCCGATGGATGTCGCGGATCGCGGCCAACAGATCGCGCGCCCGCGCGGGCTTAACCAGATAGCCGTGCGCCCCCGCCGCGAGCGCGCGGAACAGATTGTCTGTGTCCTGATAGACCGTCAGCATCACGATCTGAAGCGCCGGCAGGATCGCGGAGAGCTGGCGCACGCACTCGATGCCGTCCATGCCCGGCAGGTTGATATCCATCACAGCGACCTGCGGCTTCACACGGGGAGCCTTCTCCAACGCCTCTTCGCCGGAGCCGTAGGCACCGACGCAAGCGCATTCGGGGTCGCTGTTGATGATTTCCATCAGTCCCGACCGCAACCGGCTGTCATCCTCAACGATTATCACATGAATCGCCATACCGTTCCATCCGCATATCCGTCGTCACAATAGCGTGATCTGCCGGGCAACGCAATGCCAAAGGTAAAGA
Organism: uncultured Lentisphaeraceae bacterium; assembly: GCA_964579865.1. Lineage (GTDB taxonomy): Bacteria > Verrucomicrobiota > Kiritimatiellia > RFP12 > UBA1067 > DAOPZC01. The sequence goes on from CAZOIS010000011.1 coordinate 12,157, forward strand.
AAACGGCTGGGCTGGAAGCAGCCATCCGAGCGCTGTGATAAAAAGGGCTCACGCAAAAGGGGAGCGCGTTCACGGCCGTGGCACGCCCGCCATTACGGGAGGCTCCCTGAGCGGGTTAACCCAGTGATGCGCGTATACGCTTGGAGGTGCGTACGGCACAGAACTCCTTGCCGCACATCGAGCAGTGGTCGTCGGCATGTTCGCCCTGGCAAACGCGCGTTTTCAGCCACCGTGCCCGCGCGCGCTCCGGATCCAGCGCGCATGCGAATTGCGCATCCCAGTCGAAAGCCACCCGGGCATGCGACATCGCGTCGTCGCGGTCGCGCGCGCCCGGCAAGCCGCGCGCCACGTCGCCCGCGTGCGCCGCGATGCGGTAGGCGATCATGCCCTGATGGACCTCCTCGCCGTCCGGCAAGCCGAGGTGCTCTGCCGGCGTCACATAGCAGAGCAGCGAGGCCCCGTACGTGGCCGCAGCGGTCGCGCCGATACATGAGGTGATGTGGTCATAGCCGGGCGCGATATCGGTCACCACCGGGCCGAGAACATAGAAGGGCGCGCCGTCACACACCTCCTGCTGACGCTCCATATTCATCTGGATCTGGTTGAACGGCACATGGCCCGGGCCTTCCACCATCACCTGCACACCGCGCGCGCGGCAGCGACGCACCAGTTCGCCCAGCACGTCGAGCTCGCCGAACTGTGCCGCATCGCTCGCATCCGCCAAACAGCCCGGGCGCAACCCGTCGCCGAGCGACACCGTCACATCGTGCTTGGCGAGAATGTCCATCACCTCGTCCCAGCGCGTGTAAAGCGGATTTTCCGCGTTGTTCCGCCTCATCCATTCGGCCATAATCGCCCCGCCGCGGCTCACGATGCCCATGATGCGCCGCATCGCCACATCCACATGGCGGTGAAGAAGTCCCGCATGCAGGGTCATGAAGTCAACGCCCTGCTCGGCCTGCTCCGCAATCACCTGCAGCAGCAGGTCGGGATTCATCACCGGCACATCGCCTTCGAGCCGCGAGATCGTCTCATAGACCGGCACCGTACCCAACGGCACCGGCGAAGCATCCAGCATGCCTTGGCGGATCATCCGCAGATCGGAACCCACGCTCAGGTCCATGACGAAATCGGCGCCAGCCTTCAGCGCGATTTGAAGTTTTTCCAGCTCGTCTCCCTTGCCGGAACGCGTCGTCGAACGTCCGAGATTGGCGTTCACCTTGGTCGAAAAAAGCCGCCCCACGCCCACCGGCCGCGCCGATGCGTGCGCCGGGTTCAGCGGAATGACCGCACGTCCGCAGGCCACTGCCTCACATACCTGTTCGGGGCTCACCTTCTCGTCCCGCGCCACGCGCCGCATCGCCTCGGTGATCTCGCCCTTCTTCGCCGCTTCCAGTTGAGTCATAGAAAAAACCGTTTTCCCTTAGGGTTGTTCTTCGACATGAAACCGTTTCACAAAACGTTGACGACCGGCTCAACCGTCACGCGGTCGAGCGGCAATTTCGCCGGAGTGCCGAGCACCGCGGTCCCTTCGCCCACCCAAACGCCGGTGCGGATGGACTCGTAGACATACGCCTTACCGTCGACAACCGCCTCGAGCAAATCTTTTCCGCACGCCAGCGATGCGGTAATCGCAGCGCTAAGCGAACATCCCGTCCCGTGCGTCGAAAGCGGCGCGGCGATCCGGGGGGCCGAAATCCGGTACAGCGACGATCCGTCGGCAAGGATGTCCTCGGCGAGAGGGCCCGTGTCATGTCCGCCCTTGACGAGCACCGCACAGCCGAGCCGGTCTGTCAACGCGTGTGCCGCATCGACAATCTCCCCGCGGGTCAACAGCGCGCGGCCGACCAAGACCTCCGTCTCCGGCAGGTTGGGCGTGACCAGCGTGGCCAGCGGCAAAAGCCTGTCCATCAGCAGGCTCACCGCATCGTCCTGCAACAGCCGCGCACCGCTCGTCGCCACCATGACGGGGTCAAACACTTTCAGAATACGGCTCTGCAGGAGCAGCCGATCCGCCACGGTCTCAATCACGTCGGGAGCGGCAAGCATGCCGGTCTTCAGCGCGGTCACGGCATACGCCTCCAAGACCGCGTCGAGCTGCAGACCGACGAACTCGGCGTCGGCCGTGAGAATTCCCCGGACCCCGAAAGGATTCTGCGCGGTCAGCGCGGCCAGAACCGTGCAACCGTGGACGCCGAACACGTGAAAAGCCCGCAAGTCCGCCTGAATGCCGGCGTTTCCGCCACTGTCGCTGCCTGCGATCGTCAGCGCGACCGACTGCCGCAGGCTTCCGAAATCGGGCTCCTCATTCGTCATACCGTGACTCTCCAAAAACAAAAAGCGGACCGGGTCTCCGGTCCGCTCAAAAACAGGTTCTTCTGACCAATTCCCTCGCGCCGGCATGATCCGGATCAGGTTCAACGGGTTTTCTCTCAGTCGCTGACGCGACACCCCGATGGCAATGTTCAAAATGATATTACAATGCCCGCCTCCGGGCAAGCAGGAAGGCGGAAAAGCGTCCCCGCTCCAAAAAAAACGCGGGGCGGCACCTTTCTTCAGATGCCGCCCCGTCTCCGTCCACAGCCTTCACCGGCTGACGCCGCTTACACGCCGGCCTTGATGATCGCCGCGAAAGAATCGGCCTTGAGCGCTGCGCCGCCGATCAGTCCGCCGTCGATGTCAGGCTGGCTCATCAGCTCCTTCGCGTTTTCCGGCTTCATGCTGCCGCCGTACTGAATGCGGATCGTATTGGCCAGGTCGCCGCCCGCCATCTCGGCGAGCGTCCGGCGGATCAGCGCGTGCACTTCCTGCGCCTGAGCCGGGGACGCCGTGCGCCCCGTCCCGATCGCCCACACCGGCTCATACGCGACCACGACCTTCGACAGCTCCGCGCCCAAATCGGCAAGTCCTGCCTTGGTCTGCCGCACGACGACCGTTTCCATCTTGCCGCCATCGCGCTCGGCCAACGTCTCGCCCACGCAGACGATCGGGATCAACCCCGCCGCCAGCGCAGCCTTGGTGCGTTTATTGACCGTCTCGTCGGTCTCGCCGAAATACTGGCGCCGCTCGCTGTGGCCGATGATCACATACTTCACGCCCAGATCCTTCAACATGGCGGCGGAGATCTCGCCCGTGAAGGCGCCGGAAGCTTCCCAGTGCACATTTTGCGCACCCAGCTCAACGTTCGATCCCGCGCAAGCCGCCGCCGCCGCTTTCAGGTCGGTGAAAGGCGGGCAAACCACGACGTCGACCTTCGAAACGTCCGCGATCTCTTTCTTGATTCCCTCGATGAGCGCGGCGGCTTCCGAGGCCGTCTTGTTCATTTTCCAGTTACCAGCGATGATTTTTCTGCGCATCAGACACTCTCCTTGTTTCAGTAGAAAATTGAGGGCGTATTATGCCCCTAGACCGCGAGTTAAGCAAGCCCGAGTTAGTGACACAACGGGGGATGAGCAATTCCCCGTCAGACAGCCTCTGCGCCATCATCGGCCTAGAAACCCAGCCTCAAATCCATTGCCTCACCTTTGGCCGGAAAACGGCTGGCTGCCAGCGACCACTCCTCGGTGAACGACGCCGAGGCGCCCGGAGCAAGCATCTCGCGCGGGCCGATCGGCTCCAGCTCGCACATCTCGTTCCTGAAGTACCAGATCGAAATCGTAAGCCCGGCCATCTCGCTGTACACGCGCTCCGGATAGACCGGATACCGCTTGATGAACAGCAGATTGTTGCGCGTGAGGTATCCGAACCACCCCGCCATCGAGTCCATGCCCAGCTTGGGATTCGCCGGCGTGCCGAGAATTTCTAGAAAACCTTCGCGGATCCGGATGTTCGGGTCGTCCGGCTGGTAGTTCATGACCGGCCCCGGCCCATACATGATGTAGCGCTTAGGAAAGCGGCTTTCCGGCGTCAGCGGGATCAGCACGATGCCGCCGCCCACGGCCAGCGTGCGGCTCCAGTGGCAACAGGAGACCGGCTTGTCCGATTCGTTGGCCACACGCTGCTCGAACACGAGACGCGACGAATCCGCGTCGAGCGTGAAGTCGCGCACCAGCCGCAGGCCCGTCACGCGGTCGCGGGCGCTAGTCAAACGCGCTTTGCCTTCGCCGATGACCTCCCCCGTCCAGTCTCCCAGCCACAGGTCGGGATGTGGCGCGATGACGCGCTCAGGGCCGACATCGCACCGGCCGCCGCACGGATCGACCGATGGGATACCGGGCTTGTGCCGCCATCCCTGCTGCGTCGGATTCAGATACATCACATTCTGCCCGTTGAGCGAATATTCGAGCACCCGTCCGCCCGCCTGGGGACAGAGCACCACGCGCGTCCCCGCGTTCTCCAATGCGAGGCATCCACTGTAACCGAAATAGCTGATGACGCTTGTTTTCATTTCAGAATCCTCTTTTTTTAACGTCTGGCCGGCCGCCCGAGCTTTCGACAGGGGAGCTTCCGTTCATTTTATTCATGATTCCTCTTCCACACCAGCAGCCGCACCGTCTGCGGCGCAAGCGCACTGAACGCCGCCACCTTATCCATGCCAGGCTCCGATGCCGAGACGCATTCCGCCTGCGGCACGCGGAGGGTAAAGGCGGCCGGCTGAGACGACGTGTTCCAGAGCAAGACGCCGAATGTTTTGCCGTTCTCAAAGCCTGTGGCCAAGACCGCCTGATCACCGCTGAGCGTGAAACCTTCGGTGTCCGTGAACCGGCCGGTCATCAGCAGGTCCGCATGTTTCTTCTGGAATTCAGCCGCTCTGCGCACATACGCCGCCGTCTCTTCCCGCGGCAGCGCCCGCACCAGCTCGATGGAAGGCTTCGAAAGCACCAGACCGTAATCCTCAACCGACGGGATACGCCCCGACAGCAGATAGTCCCGGTCCGGCGTGTAGCGCGATTCGATCTCATACCTCAGGCCATAGGCGAGCGTGTAGTTGGCCATCGGACGATCCACAAGGGGCGAGGGAAACCGGATCGTGCTGGCCACTTCGGGATAGACGTAGCGCATCATCTCGGGAAACAGGCCGTCTGATGCGGCGCCAACGGCCAGCCGACGGGCGACGCTGGGTGCCGAATCCTGAAACGTGCCATGCACACACCCGTGGAAGCAGGTGATCGAATCGAGGATCGCGTCGTGGAAGCCCTCGGTCATCACGATAAAGTCGGGATTGATCTTCTTCATCCGGTCGACGATCCCGCGCAGCAGCGCCTTGCGGTCCGCCTCATAGGACATGAACGGGACCCTGTGCCCGTGGTCCGGCGCGTAGCACGCCGTCGGGCCGCGCATGCCGAGTTGATCGTATAGAATCCCGTCCGCGCCGAAGTCGTTGGCCTGAAGCGCCAGCGCCTGCATCCGCTCGCGCCAGCCCTCCGTGGCATGACAACCGATATCGAAGTGGTAGCCCGGCGTATTGGCGTACTTGTGCCAGAACTCCTGCTCTGTGCCGCCGTCGCGCCGCGTGACGGCAAGGTGCTGCCCCGTCGCCGTCCAGTACGCCGTGCCGCGCTCCTCCAACTGTCCGTTCGCGTAGAGGATCACCCGCTTGCCGCGGGCGTGCGCCTGCCTGATACCCTCCCGCAAAGCTTTTTCGCCGCCCATCAGCGGGCAGGGGTCGTAATCGGGATAGAGGTGGTCATGCCCGCCGTAGCCCCATCCGAACAGGCCGATCATATCCAGCCCGTAGGCGTCGGCAACATCGCAAAGATTGGTCAGTGAAGTGTAAGGCCACATGATCTCGCCGTTCTGCTGCTTCAGGATCGCCAGCAGCCAGCCCGAAGCGGTCTTCGCCCATGCCGGTTTCTCAATACGTTCGCCAACCGAATCCGCCCACGCACGATACGTGCGGGCCGCCGTATGCCAGTCGCCGGCGTACGGCAAAACAACCGTGGGCGGCAGCGCGTGCCGTTCGCCCGCCCGGACAAAGATCCGATGCTGAAACGCGGCATCGAAGGCCTTGCGAGCTGGGTCATACCGGACCCGCATCGTCTTGGCGCCATAACGCGGATCGTGGCTGCCGAAATAGAGGCCGGAAGCCTCGCCCGCAAAAGCGAACCACTGCATCGTGCCCACATGACTCGGGTAAGAGGCGGAAAGCGCCAGTTTATCGCCTGCCTTGCCCCAGGCGATCGAATTCCATTCTTTTTTCTTCGCCTCTTGCGGCTGTCCGCTGAAACGGTAGCCGAACCCGATCGGCATGAGCAGCGGCGTCTGGGCCAACCCAGTCGCGATGCCGTTGAAAACAGGCCCCGTCAAACCTTTGACGACCCACTCTTTCGTATCGTTACGAATCTTGCCGCCGAACTCGAAGACGCCGTCGTGTGCCCGGCACGTCAGTTCGAGCGAAAGGTCATAAGTCGTCTTCCCGTCAGACAGCGGGCCTTCATATATGAGTTCGACCCCGTTCCGCGACTGCTTCACGCGGGGTGCGGACTGCCCCGCGCTGTCCAGCACCACATCGCCGCCGCTCCGCCCGGCAACAGGCTCCAGCACCAGCGCCCACCAGGCCTCGCCCGTCGCCTCGCTCGCCGGGCACGCCGTGACGGCCGGCGACAGGCTCAGGCCTCTCGCATCCATGCGCATCTCGCCCGCCGCGCCCTTGACAACCACCGGCTCCAGCTCAGCCGCCAGCGCGGCACACGCCATCCCCGCCAGCGCCATTCCGACTTTCAACGACGTCATACATGCCTCCTTAAGCGTTCAGCATTCACTCGCTCTTCACCGTAATCTCCCCGATCCGGTAGCGCCTCGCACCGTCACCCTCCGGCAGCGGCAGCGCGATCACCGGCGTGCCGTCCGGCCGGCCGACCGACACATACAGACCGTAGGTTCCGGGCTTGACCGTGGGCACGTTTGCCCCGAACGGATAGTCGTTCGTCTCCTTCAGGTATTTGACCACGCCGTCGTTGATCACCGGAATGGGCGCTACGAAACCGATCGTGCAGGACGACGCGTGCGGCACCGCACGCGAAGCGCCTGCAGGGGCAACCGGCAGCGCCCCCGCATCGAACGTCTCGTCGGAGCAAACCCAGACGATCTTCCCGGCAGCGTTTTTCAGGGTGAACGCGATGCAGCCCCCCGCATAGCAGGGCGCGACACCCACATTCGACCACGTCGTGTTGATCCGAAAAGTATTTCCGAGGCCGACCTCCTTCGGGAACGCGACTTCGCGCAGTTCCAGACGGTAGCCGAGCCGCTTGTTGATCCGGGCGACCGCGTCCCGGTTCTCGCTGAGGAAAACGTCGGGCCACCAGTGGATCGACATATAGCTCGCATGATACTGCTCGACCGATTCCAGCAACAGTTCAGGGGCCCACGCGTCGCGCTCTTTCGAAAGCCCGTAGTGCTCGTGTTCGATGATGACCGGCAGGGTCGGCCAGAACAACTGCGCCATCCCGGCGTGGTACCACTGCTTCGGGGCCTTCTGCACAAGGATGCTGTCGTCCCGCAGCGTCACGCCTTTCGAAAAAGCGTAGTCGGTGGACGGGAAACGATCGCCCGGACGGGATGATCCGGCCACATCGTCGCTGATACACAACAGCGTGTCATGAAAATGCTTCTTGTAGAGGTCGACTTGGGTTCTCACCCGCTTGTCGGTCTCTTCCTGTGACAGCTTGGAGGTGCCGCCCGTATGCCCCTCACCCCACATCCCGAACGTGCCGATGTCGATATAGGCCACGTCGGGGTTACCGTTGTAGCGTTTCGCGAGCGCGGCCAGAAAATGGTCCAGTTTCGCAAGAAATACGGGGTCCAGGTAATCGGGTTCCCACAGCGTCTCGTCCGAAGGTTTGCCGATCGTCGAGAATTTGTAGTCGAGACCCTTTGCGCCCGCCTTTTGCACCCACTCGGGCGTCGCGTAACGGAAGCGGTTCTCGCATGCGGTCACGCGCAGCGCGATTTTCTTGCCTTGCGCCACCCACGGCTGGGCATAGGAGTCAATCAGGTCCCAGCGGTACTTGCCCTCCTCCGGCTCAAGATAACACCAGGGCAGCCGGAAATAGATCACCGACGCGCCCGGGAACCAATCGAGCGTGTCACCCGGCTCCAGCCGCGAACCGTACGCCCAGAGCCGGTTGGAATAGTGGAAACAAACCCACCCCATGCCCGGATTGATCAGCGCCTCATCGGTGTTCATCGGGTGAGCCACCACGCGGTCATCGTTCCCCCATGCCGTTGCCAACGACAAACACGCGATCCCCACTACAATCATCGATTTTTTCATAAAGCCAATATACGGCGCACGGCCACGATCAGGCAACCTCGATAATGCGAACTCACCCCTCTTTTTTCCGAACACCTCTCCGGTGCGCAGACAGCCGCTCGCCTAGCCAGATTTCAGCGCCGGACGTCGTTCTCGTCCATCAGCCGTGCGCGGTAGTTGAACCGGTCGTTGGGCGCGGCATCGCCGTTGAGCGTGAAGTCGCTCCAATCACCCGTTTGTTGGAGGTTGTCGGACCACTTGAAATCGAGCGCGGGCGGCATCCGGTCCAGTCCCAGCGCGGCCTGCGGGATGGCCAGTTCGATCTCGTTGCCCGCGACGCGGCATTCGACGCTGGTCGGCGCGCCCCAGCGATAACCGGCGCCCTGATGCTTTTCCATGAGCGTGTTTTTCGCGCCCGCGCCGGTACGGTTCACCACGACATCGTACCCCAGCCATCCGTTCGTCGGATTCTGGTCGGCATCGATGTAGAGCAACATCCAATTCGGATCCGTGCAAGGCGAAACCGGCGCCCGCGTGCGGACGTAGAAAAAGAGATTCGACGCGTCGGCGCTGACTTTGGCCGCCACAATGTCGTTGCGGCCCGTCCGGTTCACATAGCGGCCCGCCTTGCCCCAGCCCGGATGATCGCGCCGTACGGGATCGCCGATGTCGTCGCGGAACTCGGGTTCCACCGCGCGCCAGTCCGCAAAATCGCCGTCGATCCGGATCGGCTGGCAGACGAGCGGCGGAATGGGCCTCACACCTTTGAACCGGCGCACCGCCGCCGCCAACTGGTAATAGTAGTTGTCGCCGTGGCCGCCTTTCATCGGCTCGATATCGCGGCTGTGCTCCTGGTCACATTCGTCGGGGAAAACCGCCGGCCCGCGCACACCGCAGAAATCGGTGAAGCGGCTGGCGGTCCATTCGTTCCATCCCGTGACAAAAAGAAACGGCGGATCTTCCTGCAGCGCGCGCCCCCACTGCTCGGCGAAGTTGAGGCCGCGGTCAACCGCGCCGGGCGTGCGGTCGAAACCGCCGGCATGATAGCTGCGCCCCATGGAATCCGGTTCGCTCATCGCACCCAACCGCCGGCCGACCGCGTTCTGCGCCACGCCCACAGCCATCATTTCCTTCTCGCCGCGAGCGTTCCTGAACACGTGCTGGGGAAACACCTCCAGCCAGCTCCACTGATCCGGTCCCGACGGCCCTTTGAAGTAATTCGGTTCCGGATTGCGGAACGTGAAAAAGTTCCAGATCGCCGCACGCTTCGCATCCGGCACGGTCACGCTGAATTGGAGGTCGCCCGCGACAGCCGAGCCATCCGCATATGCTTCTCCCTCTTTGAATACATCTTCGCGGTTTCCCCACCAGCCCGCCTTGCCCTGTGGCTCCGAGGCCTCAAAATAATACGTGCCGGCAGGCAGCGGAGGATCGAAGGTGAAATCAAGCGTGGCGTTGTCGGAAAAATTGACGAAGCGCCGGCTGACGACAGGCACCCCCTGGGGACCTTCGCGGCGCAGCGTCAGTGTGACACACGCATTGGTTGTCCCCCACGTCGGGAAACAGCCCTCTACGACAAGGATGGGCTTTTCGCTGCGGAAGCGCTGCCCAAGCGCATGCCCTTTTTCCAACGCCACCGGATGCGTATGTTTCTCAACACCCATCCGTTCGCCGCGAACACAGGCGGGATTGGCCAACAGCAACGGCTTGCCGTCCCAGCGGAACCAGAGCTCGGGATGAAGTCCCGGCTGATAAATATCGGCCCACAGCCGCTCGACCACTTTTCCGCGCACCGAGTCTTTCACAGGGTTTCCGAACGGACAGAGGAACGCGATCTGCGGCGTACGGCCGCCGTTGCCCCGGACCTCGGCGAAAGCCCGCATCAGGGCCTGGTAACTGTTCGGATACGTCCAGCCGTTCGAGACGTCGAAAAACACCACGTCAACACCGGCGTCGGCCAACATCTGCGCGTGTTTGCGGATCACCGCCTCGTCATTCGAAAGGTAGTAGCCGAAAAGCGGCTCTCCCCAGTGGTGCATAGCGTACTTGGGGCCCCAGAGCCGGCAGGCGGTGTTCGACAGCGCCCCGGGCTCCGCAGCGAGAATTTTACTGATATCAAAAGGCCCCTCCTGGCCATGTTCTCCATGCCACAGAAAGTAGAACATGCCAACCGACTTGCCCGCGCGCGGCAGCCCCGCTTCCCGGCTTGTGGGCAGCGAACGCCCCAGCGCATCCGTCGCAACCCACGTGTCGGCGAAATTATCCCAGACCTTGGGCACCGACTCCGCCGCCCCCAGCCCCTGCAGCGCTGCGACCGAAAATCCCAACAACATCGTCTTTATTTTCACGATTCACCCCCGTCACTGCGTAGACCGAGTATATACGCCTTTCCCGCCCAAATTTCAATCGCTCTGATTCGAAATCGAAACAGCCGCCCGCGAATGTGCGCGAATCAGCGCGAACGGAAAACGGAGCCGTCTTTTGTGCCTTTTCGCACGAGGGCGGCAAAATTCAAGTGCTGTCCGACTGCGCCATCGGCGGAGCACCTGAGAAAGGCGCACAAGCGCCCATCAAGTTCGGCGCGCAGATGCTCTACATCCAAGGCGAGATGACAGAGAAACACATTATCCGTGAAACGAATTTCAAAATCATCGAGGACGCGCTCGCGTTCCTGCGCAAAGAAGGCCATCAAGCCGATATCGGCGCCCGTCCATGGCAGGGCTAAGCCACGTTCAGCCGGAGCGTCTGACTTTATATCTTTCGCACATGGGGGCCTGCGCCCGATCCGGCGCCAGAAATGAGCGGCTCCGTCCGAAGGGGCGCAAGTTCGCGGAAGCGCTCCTCGCCATAGGGCGCAATCCGGCAGAGCTCCGTCTTGAACCGGACGAAATCTTTTTTCATGAAGGGCGCCACGTCCGCCGTCTCAAAGCAAGAAAGCTCGTAGCGCACAAAGTCGTCGTGATGCGTCGGCACAAACGTTTTGAAGACGATGTTGTCGTGAACGAGCTGCGGGAAACCCGGGCTCTGAAAGTAATTGCTGACGCCGCAGAGGAACAGATCGCAAACGGTCCCCTTGATCGCGGAAGGGTCCAGATTGGACGAGCCGACGTTCAGCACGCGCAGCCCGTTGATATCGAAAAGGAGAGCGAAAACCTCCCCGCAGAGGTAGTCTGCACGGCTGTTCAGCGCGGCCGGGACCCGCGTGTAGAAACCGGGGCCGCCCACGGGCTCCTTGTGTTTCGAGCGGATGACCTGGACCGAAACGCCTTTGGCCAAGTCGCATCGCTGGCCGTGGCCGATGAGCGTGAGTTTGTCTTCCGGAACGCCCCGCGCGCGGCAAATGTTCAGGGTTGTCTCCGAGCCATAGACCCGCGCGCCGGTTTGCGCGACGACAAGCGGAACGTCGACCAGGTGGTCCCAATGCGAATGGGTCACAAAGACGGCGTCGGCGTGGCCGATGTAGCGCGCGACGTTCGCGGGATTGCTGATCGGCGACGCATGGGCGCGCGAGACGCACGGATCGATCAGAACGGTCACGCCCGGCAGACGCAGCTCGAAGCCATTGATCCCGAGCCAGCAGAGCGTCGGCAGCTCAAGCGTCGCCCCCGAACGCCGATAGGGCCTCGCAGGCGCAACGGCACCCAAAGCCGTCCCCATCGCCGCGGCGAATCCGCCCGCGGCAAAAGACCGCCGCGACATTTGCGTAACCGTTCTCATCGGAGAGTCCCCTTTCAACGTCTGCGCGTCCGCCCACGCGCCGCTCACGGGCGTGTGATCAGATACCAAAGCGTCGCGTGTGCGGGATCGGCCGTCAGCCGAGCCCCATCCATCGCGACCTCGGACGAAACTTGTCCTTTGCCGTTCAGAGCGCGCGCCCGCCAGCCGCTTCCCGGCAACGTCAGCGTCAGAGGCACGGATTCGGCCACCGTCGGGCCCTCCCCCCAATCGTTGGCGACGAACGTGCGCTTCGCGTCCCACTTCTGCCCCTTGTTCTCCACGCGCGCAACCGCGGTCAGCAGCAGCTTGCGCGAGTCGGCGACCGGCTTCCCGTCCATGGCCACCAGCGAGATGTCGGCGTAATCGCGCAGCGTCCCCTTGCCGACTTTCAGCCGGACGTCGCCCAGCTGGAACTCGCGGCCGCCCACGTAGCCGATCAGCAACCTCGCGGCCGGCGCGTTCACCTGCAGCGACTCAGAGCCTTTCTTCACGCGGTCAAAGGCGATCTCGCCCGTGTCGCTCCGGATCACCGAGGGGTCTTGCGCCGTGCCGCCATCCAGCGCGGCCTCGCCGCTTCCCGCCAGCCGGCACGCGGCCTTGCAGCGCCACACGTCGGACACGCTCCCCTTGAGCCCGCCTAGCAGGTCGGGCACGCCGCACCAGACGTTCTCGGACAGCCGAGAGGGGATTTCCTTTTCCGGGACGGTGACCCGCAGCGGGGCGCGCGCCGGAGAGACCAACCCTTGACGGTAGAGCAGCGCCATCGAGGGGATCATGCACATCTGGCCGGCGTGGCCGGTGGTGGCGAAATGGCTGGAGATGCGGCTGTGTCCCTGCTTGCCTCCCTGGAAATTGTACCACGAGTATTCGGCGAAGCCGGCCCAGCCCTGATAGGCGGCGAGCAGCGCCAGCAGCGGGAAATTCTCGGACGCGTGATCGTTCGGCGGGTTGAGGTCGAACTCGGTCATCAAGAAGGGTTTGCCCTCCACGCGCCACAGCGCCGCGCGTTCGATAGCCCCGAAGGCGGCACCGACCATGGACTCGTTCCGCACCGCCCGCACCTTCCGCCCCTGGGCGTCCTTGGCCTCGTGCGGGTGGCACGGGTAGCAGTGCATGTCGACGGCGTCCCCGAGCCGCGCCTCGCGCCGGAGACCCGCCAAGCCGCCGTAGCTGGCCTGCGTGCAGTAGACCAGGGCGTGCGCCCCGAGCTCCTCTTTCAGAACGCGCCTCATCGCGGCGACGTAATCGGCTTCGGCATCCATCAGGAACGACAAGAAATCGGCCGTCCGCGCCGGGCAGGCGGTGTCGCCAACCAGCGGAACCGTGCCGTCCTCAACGCGCTCGCTCCCTTTCAGGCCGGCCACGGAAAAGATGCCCTCGCGCACGGAAACGTCCGCGATCTCGAACGTGCCGGACTGGGTTCCCGCCGAGAAGTTCAGCCGCAGCGGAATGTTGTCGGGATTCGCGACCGGGCAGATCACCGCGTACTCGCTCCACTCGCTTTTCAGCGCCACATTCACGCCGCCGGCCACGCGCAGCCATGGCGCCTTCATCATCATGATCGCCGTGGTGAGCTTCAGGTTCTTTCCGACCTCAGCCCGCGCGCGGAAGGCGACCGTGTACGTCTTGCCGTTCTCGACGCGCAGATCCTTGACATAAGCCTGCACGTGCCAGTCCTGCGTGCCGGGCTTGTTCACGGCCCACCGCAGGCACCGGTGGCCATCCGCGGGATCCGCGACCACTTCCGTTGTAACCTCGGCCCCGCCCGCGCGCTGGAACTCCCAGCCCAGCATCTTCTGGCCGAAATCCCCGTTCGCGAGGATCTCCGGACCCTTCTGCGCCGACACGGCCCCGTTCCACGCGGCCCGCAGGCGCTCCGTGTCGCCGTACTTGCTCTTCAGCCACGCGTTCCACTTGGCGGCGGCGGGCCGGCTGAACGCCTCCGGCAAGCCGCCCAGGTCGCTCCAGATCGAGAACACCGTGTTCTCGTTGTTGAGTTCGATCACCGCCACGGCCGGGTCTTGCGCGTAGGACAGTTCCGTGTAGGGGTTGACGTGGCCGATCAGGTCGCGCGCGTAACGCTTCTGCGACTCGATGTAGGGATCATGGATGAAGTCGATGCCTTTGCCGAAGCGGTGCAGCCCCTCCGGCTGGCCAGGATAAGGCCGGCAGATGTGGAGGTTGATGTCGACGTAGATGCCGTTCTCTTTCAGCTGCGCGACCAGCCAGTCGAACTGATCCAACTTTTCCGGGTTCAGCGTCTGCATGTCGTCGTTGAGAATCCCCTGGGGGGCCTTGGCGAAATCGAAGTAGTGCAGACGGATGAAGTTGAAACCCAGCTGCTTCAGACGCCGCGCCATGAGGGGCGCGTTCGTTTTGGGCGGCATGGGATGGAGGTCACAGATGTTGGAGCCGAAGAGGCGGACCTCCTCGCCGCGGCCGTTGACGATCCGCTCGCCGTCAGGGCGCAAGAAGCCGCGGCGGCCCGCAGGCTCCGGGTTCAAGAACGAGAGGTCGATCGGCGTACCGGCCGTGTTTTCATCGGCCAAATCAGGGATGCCGAACAGAAACCATCCTGCGTGTCCGTCTTCCTGCGCGGAAACCCCTCCGGCCAGCAAAGCCAGCAACGCGGCTGCCGCCCTCACCCACATACCGTATCCACCTCGGCATCCCATGACAAAACCTCCTTTACATCCGCCCTAACGCCGCACCAGCGTGACCTTGCTCAGCGCGTACCATCCCTCCACGCCTCGCCCCTTGATCGCCAGCCGCACCGCGGGCAAGAGCGATTCGTCCACGACGGCGACCGAGAGCGTGTAGGTGCCGGCAGGCAGGTCGGCGGGCAACACGACGTTCTCGCAGACGTCATTGACCGGCCCGGGCGGCAAGTCAGGCACCTCCTTGAAGAACGCCTCCGTGAAAAGCTCCACTGAGCCGGGGAGCCAGCGGTTCACAGTCACGTTGCCGGGCAAAATCCTGTCGACGCCGTTTCCGCCGCTCAGCCGATATGCAACGCGATACGGCCGGTAGCAGGGCGCGGAACCGACATTCTGCCACTTCATCGCGACGTCAAGCGCGCCGCCCGCCTGTGCCGGATGGGCAAACTCTTTGAGCACGAGCCGGTAGCCCAGCCGCTTGAGGAACCGCTCCGTCTCCGCACGGAAAACGGGGGTGTCCGGCAGTATCCCCGACTTCCCGTTAAAGAGGCTGCCGTGACACGCCAGCGCGTAGTTGAAAATCCAACGCAGCGGCCGCTGCTTCTCGATGAATTCGCTGACGGCCATCGGCGGCTCATAGGCGACCGGCGCGGTTTTCCAGGCGTCCTCCGCGTGCGCCGTCCGGTGCCACTCCGGATAGGCGTTGCGCATGTGGTTCCACTTGGGCGAGAAGCTGCCGAGGTCGCCCATCGAGTCCACCCGCCACCCCGAGCCCTGCGCGATCGCACGGGCGGCGCACTCCTTGCCGTTCAGCAACATCACAAGCGGGGTTTTCTTGAAGGCGGCAAGGTAGGCATCCACGACCTTCGCGCACGCCTCCTGCGAAGGCCATTTGGCGCTCTTCGACCCGCTCAGGTGCCACTCGCCCCACCAGCCCATCGATCCCAAGTCAACATGGTTGAGGTCGGGATGGCCGTCGTAGCGTGCGCCCAGCCGCCGGATGAAATCGAGATGCACGGCCAGCACAACCGGATCGCCCATGTCGGGAATCGGAAAAGGCCCCTTGCCGTTGTGGTCGGCGTCGTAAACCCTTCCGCCGACATCGGCAAGCCACGCCGGATGATAAGGTCTCTTGTCGTACGGCGAGCAGCACATGACGCGGAACGCCAGCCGCTGCCCCGCTTCGCGGGACTCCCGCAGTACGCGGTCCACAAGATTCGTGTTGAGCACGCCGGGCGAGACCTCCAGATCTTTCCAGCCCCAACGGATGTACTGCACCGTCGACGGAATCCACGCGGGCAGATTCTTGTCCTTGGCGCACGTCCGGTGGAACGTCTCCCAGCCCATGCCAGGGTTGGCCAGAAGCTCATCCGTTTCTTCGGGCGTGACAACCACCTGCTGCGTCGCCAAGGCAACGCCTGCCGCCTGCACCCCCATCATGACGTTCAACCATCTCAGTTTCATTGCACTCCCCGCTGTCAGCCAACGCCGGACGACTTCCTTGCTTTGTAACGAGGCCCACGAAGGCAGGGTGGGGTCTCCGAGACCGCCGCCAAATGCCGGTGACGGCGCGTTCTGAGAACGCGCCCCACCTGCACACAAAATCAAATCCCGGATGAGTCAGCGTCCCCGCCTGCTCGCCCTATTGCTTCCGGAAGACCAGCACCGCGATCCCGTCGCGGCCAGCCTGCACCGACACGCCGTCGGCCGCGCCTTCGACCTTAATCTCGCCGACGCCATCGGACTCTTGGAAAACGTAGCCCGGCACGCGGATGCGGGTCGCGGCCAGCTTCTCCGCGCTTTGCGTCACCACGACCGCCAGCCGGTCCCCGTTCGCGAAACCGCGCGTCTCGACCTTCGCGTTCCCGTTCTCGATGCCATCCGTATCCGTGTAACGTCCCAGAAGCAGCAGATCGGCATACTTGTCCTTCAGGCGGTTGACCTTCGCGAGGTGCTGCTGGTAGGTCGGCGTCTTGTCGATCAGATCGCGGCAGCGGTAGATCTCGATGTCGCTCCGCAGCCCCTTCAGCATCGCGTGGTTCACGCGGCGCGGGATGTCTGTGTCGTCGCGGATCTCGCGGTCGGAGATCACGACCTCGGGGAAGGTGTAGCGGCCCCACTCGGTGAACGAACCCGGCCACACCGCCCCCGTGATGTTGTGGATGTAGTCGACATGCTGCGCCGTGACGTCCGTGAAACACTCGGTGCCGAGCGCGAAGTCAGGGTTGCCTTTGCTGTCGAGGTGGTCGTGGATCGCCTTGAGCGTGTCGGCCTTGTCGGCCATGATGTGCGTGTTCGGCATGGGAAACTCGCCGCTCACGTCCCAGTCGGTCGAAGGTTCGCAGTAGCCCAGCTGGTCGTAGAACACGCTGTCCGCGCCGAACGCGATCGTGCGGTCGGCCATGGCCAACAGCCGTTTGCGCCATTCGGGACGGCGGGTGTTTGCGACCACGAACGTCCGCGCGTTGTAGTGCCCCGTGAAGGTCCCCATGCCCTTGAACCGGTACTGTTCCGTGTACTGCGCGCCATAGTTATCGCGATAGCAGACCTTCGGGCCTTCGCCCGACTTGTAGCACGCGCTCTCCTCATCGATCAGCTTGCCGTTGAAGTAGAGCAGCAGCCGACCCTTGTTCTTGCGGAACGCCGCGATCGCCGCAGCCCAGCCGGCGTCGCCACCCTGGGCCGGGTCGGTCACCGAGTAGCTGTCCGGATAGCCGTTGTCCATGCCGCTCTGCCACCAGGCAAAAGCCAGAACCGCGTCCACGCCCACGCTCTCTCCGGCCCGGCGCATACGCCCGTCCAAATCCTCAAACGTGAAGAAGCGCTCGCCGTACTGGTGCGTGAAGATGACCCGCTGCCAGCCTTTCATCAGCCTCACCCAGCGCGGCACCTCGCGCTGATGCCACCACGTGTCCGCCCATTTCCGGTAGAGCTTGGAGGTCTGATGCCAGCTGCCCGAGTACGGCGCGATCACGTTGGCGTCGCACGCCCACGACTGCCCCGGCAGGCAGTTCGGGTACTTGTAGAGACCAG
This sequence comes from uncultured Lentisphaeraceae bacterium, assembly GCA_964579865.1. Taxonomy (GTDB): domain Bacteria; phylum Verrucomicrobiota; class Kiritimatiellia; order RFP12; family UBA1067; genus DAOPZC01. The sequence goes on from CAZOIS010000011.1 coordinate 29,755, forward strand.
CCTCCAACACCGTGAAGGCGCCCGACGCGTCCGGATAGACGCGCAGCCCATGCCACGTGTCCTGAAACGTCGGGTCATGGCTGCCCAGATAGAGCCCCTGGCGCGCGCCGACAAAAGCGAAACAGTTGCCCCAGGTGTGGCTGGGATACTTCAGGTCCATCTGCCGGTAGTACTGCGACGGCGCCATGTAGGGCGGATTGTTGCCGACCGCGGCGATGCGCTTGACCGGATCGGCGAAGAGCTGCCCGCCCGCGAAGGTCGTCAGCAATTTGTCGCCCGCATCCAGCCGGCAGTCGCCCACCAAAGGATAGTGCAGCTCGCGGATGACCGTGTGAGGCTCATCGTTCGCCACTTCAGACCCGAACCGCACCAGACCGTCCTCGATCCGGACGGTCAGCGTGAGCCGCATCTTCAGCTCCGTCCCGCGCGACTTGAGCGCCCCGTAGCGCAGGACGATCCAGCCGCCCTCCTGTTTGACTTCGGGGACGTTCTCGGCGCCCAGCACGGGAATTTCCTTCTCGCCGTCCTTGCGGTCGAAATAGAGCCGCCACAACGGCAGTCCCGCCGCATACTCGTGCCCCGTCCGCGCGTTCTTAAGCGACGTCAGATTTCCTTTCGCATCGACGGCGATCTCGACATCACCGTCTTTAAGAGTCAACGTTTGCGCGCAAGCCGAAAAGCCGGACAACAGCACGACACCCGCCAACAGCCATTCCCGTCCCATTTTAGCCGTCATATGATCCTCCCCATTATCCTCAGGACCGGGCGTGCAGTCGCACGTCCCCCCCACAATCATTGACCGATCACCCCGCTCGGCTTGGCCGGCGCGTGGACCACGAACGCGGCGATCCCCAGCGCGCCGCCTTCCGGCACGAGCGTCAGCGTGTGCGGGCCGTTCGCGCAGCCCTGCACCAGCAGCGTGCGCGCGTCGGCGGGCTTCGGCTCGTACGTCCGACAGAACATCGGATAAGCTTTCCACGTGACCTTGAAGCCCTCCGGCAGCGTCGCCTTTTTGTAGCCCAGCGTCCAGGCCACGCGCCAGTCCGAAGGCTCGATGATCGCCCGCCCCGAGCGCGAGACGAAGCGCTCGGTGCTCCAGCCTTCGCCGTCCTCGCCCGTGACGCTGCCCGCCACCTTGAAGTGGATCTTCTTGCCGTCCGGCACAGAGTCAGGCAGGCACGTCAGCGTCCACGCCTCCTCGGCCGGCGCCTGCTCGAAGCCGATGTTGTTGACCGCCGGCATCCAGATGCCAGCGGGGCCCACGCTCGGCCGCGAAATCGCCCACAACTCCTTCACGCCGTCCATCGGCTGCCCGTCGAGCAGCACCCGGGCCTTCGCGCCCTTGGCGCCCGCGCCGTCGGACACGGCTACGACGCGGTTGCCGACGAACGTCAGCATCAGGCTGCCGTCCGCGCCTTTCTTCACCGTCGGATCGGTCGCCGCGACCGTCGTGATCGTTCCCGACGAGGCCGGATCGCCCGCCGCACCGGGCACGCGCACGAGCTCCTCGCCGATGAACTTCGCATAGACGTCACACCCGGCCGGCTTGAGGTGGATCGAATCGGAGAGCAGGTTGGTCACCGCGAGGTTGTTGGCGATCAGGTAGTCGCACCATTTCTTGCGCAGGTCGATCTTGAGCGTGTGATACCGGTCCGCCACCTCAAGGATCTTGAGCGTGCGCGCGTCGTACTGCTTCATCAGCACATCGGGTTTCTCGTTCGCGCTGAGGTGACTCGTCCAGAGCACGATCTCCGCCGAAGTCCGCTCCCGCACGCGCCGGACGATCTCCTCGTACTTGTCCGTCGGGCCGTAGACGTGGAAGAAAAGCAGGTCGGGATACCACGGGTACAGGTCGTGGTCCGCCGTGCGGATCAGCACTTCGGAGGTGTAGCCCCCGATCGCCGCGTTGCGGAACTCGAACCGGACCGTGGGATACTGTTTCTCCAGCTGCTTCTGCACGGTCTGCGTCCACGCCTGCGCCGTGATCGACTGCCCGTAGAACAAAACCCGCACGTGCGACGGCCGCTCGGTCGTCGACGCCTCCAGCGCCTTCATCGTGCGCTGGATGTATACGGCCGACGGATTGTCCGCGGCAGACACGCCCAGCGCCATTGCCGCCAACACAGACACCAGTGCTCCGATTCGAGTTCGCATCATCTCCAGTCCTTTCTTTCGTCACGAATCCAGAAAATTCGTGCCGAGCCGCCCTGCTGAAAAAGATTAAGAGCAGGATTAAGGTTACGAGCAGATTCTTCCCTTCAACATCTCGATCCTAATCGTAATCGTACTCCTAATCCGTTCCCTTCTCACCTGCCGACCGTCAGCGTGACGGGCTTGGCCGTGAACCTCAGCTTCGGCACGGTCACCACGCCTTCGGCGTCGGCCGTGGCTTCGCCTTTGTCTCCCCCGAAACGCCACCGCACCGTCTCGCCCGGCTTGATTCGGAACTGCTGCAGTCGCCGCAGGCTGACGGACACCGTCGCCTCGGACGGGACCGCGAAGGCCGTCTTGAGCGTCGCGGGGTCCGTCAGGAAGAGCGCAACCTCGACCTTCTTGTGCGTGTCGGCGAGCGTTTTCCAGCGGAAGAACGCGTTGACTTGCCCCGGCTTCTTGTCATCGAGGTGCGCGGGCCAAGGCAGCGGGTCGTTCGTCGAGGCGTCGGTGAAAACCGGGTACAGTTCGTTCTTCTTCACGCCCAGCCAGTCGAACGAGTGCACCAGGTCGTTCACGGCCAGGATCTTCGCGTTGTTGTTGGCGTGGCCGAATGGCCCCCAGTAGAAATAGAGCGCGTACTTGCGCGTGTTCATTGCGGAGACGAAGGCCTCGTGGTTGGTGGACCAGGAGTCGTTCGGCGCGGAATAGTCGACGCACACGGGCGGGTCGGCGAGCGCCGTGCCGGCGGGCAGCGGCGCATACGGCGCGAAGCCCATGCGGCTGGAGACGTGCTCGACGCGCGCGGGCACGTTGGCCTTGACCGCGGCAAACACGTCGCCGTGGCGCAGGCCGATGCCCAGCGTTCCGCTGCCGCCCATCGAGTTGCCGCACAGATAGACGCGGTTCGGGTCGATGTCATAGGTCTCGATCGCCCACTTCACCGTGTCCATCACGCGCTTCTCGGTGGGGCTGACGTCCGGCCCCTTGTAGCTCTGGATACCCCACCACCAGTCGCCCTTGTTGCCGCGGCAGTCGAGGTAGAGCGCGAAAAAATCCTCCGGCGCATGGTAAATGTCGTGGTTGCCGGGCGTGAGCGTGCACTTCAGACACGAGTAGACGTCGTGGCCGGCCGAATGCAACACCACATAGAGCGGCGCATGCTTGCGTTCCTGCTTGGGATGGAGCACCAAGAACGCGTCCTTCTGGGGTTTGGCATAGCCCCAAGCCGCCCTCACGCCATTGGTGAAGACCTCCAGCCTGCGCCCCAGGTGAACCTGCTCCGGAGCCTTTTCAAGAGCCCACTCGTCGGCCCCGAAGCAGAGGGAAGAAACGAATGCCAAGCCCAACCAGATCACACTTATCTTCATATCCGAACCTCATTTGACGATCACCGTCCAAGGCGGCCAGCCCAACTGTCCACCGTCTGGCAGCCCTTTCCCCGGACACAGGTAGGGCCGGGCCGCTGGCCCGGCCGCCTGTGATTTCACAGCAGTAAATCACGATCCCGCACCTGCTGCAATCCCGCGTTCAAAAAATCAATTCCGTCTCACCAGCTCCGCCGGGCCCTTGACCCGGACTTCGATCCGCTTGTTTCCGCCCTGCGCGGTCACGCTTTTGACGGCGTCGCTGTTGAGCGAGGCGTCGTCCACGAGCCCGGCCGGCAATACGACGGTCCGCTGCTGCTCGCGCCCTGTGTCGCCCGGCAGAAGCGCCAGCCGCACGAGCCTGCCGCCCTTGACCTCGACCTCGGCCGCCAAGTCGCCGTGGCAGGCGAGCTTGAAGGCGTAGTCTTTCCACGCCTCGGGCACGCCCTGCGCGATCAAGATGCGCTCCTCGCGGTTCTGCACCAGCATCTGGTTCAGCGCGTAGACGACGTTGCCCGAAGCGGTGGAGAACCAGGGGCAGCGGCGCACCTTCTCTTCGTTGATCTCGAACATCTCGCCGAAGCAGCCCGCGCCGGCCGCCGCCTCGCCCAGCATCTTAGCCGGCTCCTCCCGGTCGCCCAGCTCGGCCAGCGCCGCCGCCATCCAGCCGAGGTACCACGCGCACACCGAGGTGCCCATCTGGTACATGTTGCCGAAAGCCCGCCCGTTCTTCATGTAGTGGTAGACCGCCTCGCGCTGGCGCGGCTCGGTCTCGTCGAACACCGGATAAGGGAAGAGCCCGCCCAGCGTCGCCACGCTCTCGTCCTTGCAGCCCGCGTAGGGCACGAAGCGGCCGTTCTCCACCGGCAGCGACTCGCGCAGCTTTGTTGCCGTCTGCTTCCACGCGGCCGCTTCAGCCGCGTCAGCCTTGAGCAGGCCCGCCGCCCGCGCACCTGCCTCCAGCGTGTAGATCGCGCCGCAGGAGGTCATAAAGGGGTTGAACTTCGCCGGGCCGAGCCGCTCCAGGTCCGTGCACTTGCCGATGACCACGCGGCCGTCTGGCAAGTCGTACACCATGTTGGCGAGGAAAAAGCGCGCGCACTCCTTGATCACGGGGTAACCCGTCTTTCCAAGATATCCGAGGTCGTCCGTGTAGAGGTACTGGTACCACGCCGCCAAGGCAATGTTGGACATGTGGAAGACGTGCTCCATCCAGAAGCCGGGCGGCGCAGCCTCGGTCGTATCCTCCAGCGTCTCCCACGGGTAGCGCGCGCCGAACAGGCCCGGCTTGCCGTAGTGCGCCGCGCGGTCGAGCGCGACCTTCAGCCCCGCGCAGCGGAACTCGGGGCCGCGCCGCGCGATGTCGCGGTGGTTGCTGCTGACCAGCGCCTGGTAGCAGAACATCTCGTCCCAGCCGAAGAAGCGGCCCGCCCAGTGCGTGTTGAAGATGCCGACGGGGAACGACCACTTCGTCGCGTTGGCCCGCAGGTGGTACTGCGCCGTGGTGTAGGCGGTCTCCAGCTTCGCGTCCGGCAGGCGCACGTACGACTCCTCCCAATAGGCGGCCCAGGCCTTCCGGTGGTCGGCGAAGAGACCGCCGTAGCCCAGCTGCAGCGCCTGCGCCTGCTGCTGGGCCGCGCGCGCTTCGAAGTCCTTGCCGTCCAGAGAATCGGCGAAGAGCAGACAGAAGGTCACCTCGGCCGGCTTGCCGTTGTCGAGGGCGAGGTCGGCGCTCAGCGCGGCCGTCTGCCCGTCGACCGCGGCCGTGACCGCCCGGTCGGCGAAGACCGCAACGAGGCCCTCGCACGGCCGGTGCGCGTCCGCTTGGAAGCGGAACTCCGCGCGCTTGGAGGCGTCGTTCCACGCCGAGTCGCAGGTCACGCGCCGAGGAGCCTTGCTCTCATTGCCCGGGGACGTGAAGCGGTACGTGAAGGTCAGGCGCGCCGTGCGGGGCGCGGGCGCCGCGGACGTCACGCGTTTTCGGACCACGACCAGGTCGCCCGCGAACGGGCAGAAAGCTTCTGTCTCCACAACCAGCCCGTTACCGTACGCGTTGCGGCAGCTCACCCGCGCCGAATGCGTATCGAGCGTTTGGGACCATTGCGCCGGCGCAGACAGTTTCTGTCCTTCTGCGGCGACCTCGGTTTCGAAGTGCCCGAACGGGATGAGCTGGTCTTTCGGCGGCCCGTAGCGACGCCCTTCCCAAAAGATCGTCGGCGTCATATTCACATAGCGCGTCTGCGCCTGGCCGCCAAGATAGTCGATCAACATGCAGAGGCTGCCGTTGCTCACCAGCGGCGGCACATAGCCCTTTGGCACGGCGTTCGACACGCCGTCCACCGTATTGACAAAAGGTGAGGCCCCTTCCGCAAGCCCTCCCGCGGCAATCAGGCACACGCAAAAAGCAACAACTCTCCGACTTTTCATGACGTCCCCCATAAGGCTACCCAGCGTTGGCTTCACTATAGGGACTCTTGCCCTCGACGCGCAACCTCGATCATGCGAACTCGGCCCTCGATTTTGCGAACACAGACCCAGGGCAGCGGCCTTACGTCGCCACATTCGTCTCGCCGGGACTTTTCACTATTTCCAGCCCCAGAGCATTCCCCGAATGTTCCGCGGCGGACTTATTCGGCCAAGAACCGGATGTTGCGCGTGTGGGCGCCGACCGTGACGGCCGGCGCCGCCTCAGCCACCGGCTTTCCGAAGCGCCGCACGTTCTCGAACGTCAGATTCTCCACCGTGCGCTGTTCATCGGCCCCCACCACGCACACCTCGCCTCCGAAGCGCTCCTCAGGCCCCGTCACGTCGATATTCTTGAACACGCAGTCGGAGAGGCGCCCGGCAGACCGATACTTCTTGCCTCCGACGCCGCAGATCATCGGCTTGGCCAAAACAAACACGGTTTTATACTCGTCCGCGTGAATCCGAATGTCTTCGAAGCGCATGTTCCGCATCGGCATGTCCCCGCTCGGCTGCAAGAAGAAGACGGTATTGCACCAGAACTCCTCCGGCTTCCGGTAGTTCTTGCTGTAGTGCAGAACGTCGATGTCGCGGGCGACAAGATCCCGCATTTCTTCCGCCTCGCACTCATAGCCGACCCTGAAAATATTCGCCACATCAGTCCAGAATTCGCACGACTCGATCAGCATCTTCTCGCAGGCCTTCCGCCCATATCCGTCGAGGCCCTTGATCGCGATGCAGTCGTCCTGGGTCCGGATGAAGCAGTTGCGGATCGTGACATGGCTCGAGTTGACCATGTCGATGCCATCGTCGTTCAACACCCGTGATCCGCAGATCTTCACGTTGTCGATCAGCACCCCGTCGCACCCGGCCGGGACGACCGCCCACGTCCACGCGCCACGGACAATCACATCGCGGATAACAAGGTTCTTGCACGAGGCCATGTTGAGCATGAATCCGGCAGGCCCTTTGAGATGCGGGTAGTCGTTTCCATCGAGGATGCCGCGGCCGCGCACGGTGATATTCGTCCCCTTTGCCTCCACGCAGCCCTTCACCACCGCCCCGCCAGCCAAATACAAGGTCTGGTTGTCCGTCAGGCGTATTTTCACAGGGCGGTGAACGCCTGGGCCGAAATAGACGACGTTCGTGTCTCCGGGCTTCGGCTGGTCCGTCTCCAGCGGATTGCCAAACAACAGCAGCGGACTGTTGCGGCCGTCGCGCTCGATCGCGATCCGGAACGGCTGACGCGCCGAAAACGTCAGCGCGTTCGGGCGCTCGACCTTCGGCCGCAAGCCGAACCGCTCGGGCAGGATCGTCGCACGTTCCAGCGACTGCGTCGCCGTGACCCGCACGGCTACCTCGCCGGAGAAATCGAATGACGCGAAATAGTACTTTCCATCGAAATACTGAGATTCCGCCCGGTAAACGTCGACCGGGTGGCCATTGACTTCAACCCGATAATCGGCTGTAACAGCCTCATCCGCCGGGACGGAATACGTAACGACCTGAGCCGCAGGTTGCCCCCGCATCATGCCCAAAGACACGCACGCGCCCATGCCGCCGAAGAGCACGCCGAACACCGCCCTCCGTGCGAGACGGAACCCCCAACCGCGAATGATCATATCCCCTCTTCTTTCTTCCCGTCCTTACAGCGGGCTTACAAATGCACGCCTCCGAACGGCACTATTTCACCAACTCGAACAACGCCGTATCGGGCGTCGCAAACCGGTACTTGAATTCCTTCGCGTTCTCCGCAACCGTCGTCCCATTGAGAACGTCCACCACTTTCCTGCACGTCTGCGGAAGCGTGATCGTCTTCTCGCCTCCCTCTTTGCAGTGAATGGCCAGCAGACGCGCGTTGGCATAGACCGGAGCATCGCCGTCGACATAAAGGTGCACGCCCGCACGACGCAAAATTCCGCGCAACGCGTCCGGTGTCATCGTCTTGTACTCGAAAGCGTAGACTGACGTCCAACCGTTCATCGCCACGGTCGCGGGGCCGGGCGTCTTATACTCGCTCCCGGTCCACTGCCTGACGCGCGCGGTGTCGAGGCTTTTGCCGTCGCTGATGCCCGGCGCATAAACCCACACGACCGTGCGGCCGTTCTTCAAGACATGCTTCTTCAGAATCTCAGCGCGCCCGGGCGTGATCAGCAACGTGGCGGGCAGGAGAACCACCTTGTAGCGCGACAGGTCGATGGCCGCGAGGTCGTTGAACGAGTAGACGTCGTAAGGCGCGCCTGCGCGCGCCACCTTCTCGCGGAACTGCCGCGACATGGCCGAGGCGTGCGGCATCTTCTCGTTCACATAATACGCGCTCTGCGGATCGGCGACCAGCAGCGCCTCCGCGACCGACGGCGAGCGGTCGTTCACGTAGGTGTCCGACACCTTCTTCAGCTTGCCGATGAGCTGCCGCGTCTCCTCGTTCGGGTACCAGCCGCCCCACATGTCGAACCACCACAGCGAGTCGTGGTTGATGAGCGCGAAGACCGCCTCGCGCTTCAGCCCGGCGTTGTCTTCGGCCTGGCTCTTCCACCGGTTGTCGCTCCCGGGAGTACCCGACACGCCGTGCGTGCGGTGGTCGATCTCGTGCAGGTAGCGCTTGCCGTAGCGCAGCGCCGTGCCGTCCACCAGCTGCGGGCCGCTCCCGCCGCCGATCATCCGGTCGTTGTAGGTGCCAGGGCTGATGAAGAAGTCGAGATCCGGGCTGGCCATCACGCGCTCGTAGTCGAGATGCCCGAACGAGACGAGCTTGCTGTCGCTCACCATGTAATAGCCGAAAAATACGCCGAGCTCCTTGCCCTTGCCGATCTTTGGACGAGCCTCCTTCGCGAAGTGCAGGACCGCGTCCGCGATCACCTCGTTGTGGAAGCGCCAGTACTGGATCTTGCCCATCTCAGTCGCAGGATCGTAAATCACGTTCTCGAAAGCGGCCTTTTTCAGCATGCACTCCGTCGGCACGTCCTCCCCGAAAGAGAATCCGTTCTTCTTGCACCAGGCGCGCCAGGCCGCATTCTTCACGCGGCTGCTTTTGCCGCGGTCATACTCGTACCACTCGGAGGTACCGCCGCCCGAGAGAATATACGCCTCGATCTTGTCGCCATACTTCTGCTCAGAATAGTCGATAAAGTCGAGCATCCACTCGGTCGTGAGCTTGAGCCACTGCGGGTCGGCGGCGGCATGCGAAATCACGTCGAAGCTGTCGTAGGCGAAACGGCGCGTCAGCCAGTACGGCGTGTTCAAATCGATCATGCAGAGAAACTTCGCCTTCGGATTCGCCTTCAGCAGGTCTTCCACCTGCTTGTCGTAAGCGGCGAAGTCGTATTTTTTGGTCCCCTGCCAGATCAGCGGGTACTTGCAGTATTCGAAGCCGGCGGAGTTGATCGCGTTCGCCGCGAAAAAGCAACGGGTGTCGATGCCCAGTTCCCCGAACTTGGCCGTCATGTCCAGCTCGGGCCAGAAAGAGCGGTAGCAGGTGTAGATGCGCTTGCCCGCTGTTTCCGGCTGTGACGGCACGGCCGGCTGAGAGCGGGCGGTACAGCAAATTAACAGCAGGCCTGCCAGCGTCAGGCGCAGAAAACAGATTCTCTTCACGTAAAAGCCCTTTCGATCATGGAACCGGATAAATGAATCCATTATCGACCGGGCGAATGCGCAGGGCAACCTCGAAGATCCGAACTCGCTCATCGATTTTGCGAACTCCGAAACGGCAAATCCGATGTCTCTTCCGGCCTCTGATCGCACGGCAACGTGAACCAGAACGTGCTTCCGCAGCCGGGCACGCTTTCGACGCCGATCCGGCCGCCATGCCGTTCCACCGCCAGCTTGCAGAACGTGAGGCCCAACCCCGAAGAATACCCCTTACGTTGATTCTGCGAATCAGCCTGACCATACTTCTCAAAGATCCGTTCCTGATATTCGGCCGGAATACCCGGGCCCTCGTCTCGCACCGAAACCCGCACTAACCCCTCCTCGCGGCGGATTGAGACCTTGATCTCCCGCTCTTCGGGTGAAAACTTCGAAGCGTTCGCCAGCAGGTTGCACAGAACCCGTCGAACGACCTCCTTATCGCACTGGACTGGACCAACGTCCGGATCCGAAAACACGACAACCGGCGATCTTCTGAGCAGGCCGCCGAGCCATTTGACCGCCTCGGAGGCCACCTGACCGAGATCACAGCTCTCGAGGCGCAGAGGCATCTTACCCGCCTCCATCCGGCTGACATCCAACAGCGAGCTGGTCATATCGACGAGCCTTCGCGCCGATGTCATCGCGTCCTCCAAAATTTCTCGGTCATTCTGCTTCAGGCTTGCGCCCAGGTTCATTTCCATGATCTCAAGGTTGCCGGTGACCCCCATGAGGGGCGACCGCATGTCGTGAACAACCATGTGGACGAGGCTGTCTCGCAACTGCTCGAGGTTCTGTAACTTAATGAGGTTCTCTTGCACATGATCGTAGAGCTGCTTGGCATAGACGGCGTTCCGCGTCCGAAGCACAATGTCCTGCCTGTCGACTGGCTTGCCGAGAAAGTCGCTGGCGCCGGCCTCGATCCCCTTCAGGCGGTCGTCGCGGTCGTCCAAAGCGGTCACCATCAGCACGGGGATCGGCGCGGTCTCGGAATTAGCCTTCAGCTGACGACAGACTTCGAAGCCATCCATGCCCGGCATCATGACGTCCAGCAGGATCGCGTGCGGCATTATTTGTAGCGCCAGCGCCAGTGCCTCGCGGCCGTCCGCCGCCTCGGTCACGGCATACCCCTGCGTTTCCAACAAGTCACGCAACAGCTCGCGGTTGCGGGGCTCGTCGTCCACCACCAGAACCCGTGCGGAAACCGGCGTATGATTCAGTATCTCGCTCATATTTCCTCCGCCGTTCGTGGTTCACGTGCGCCGCCTGTTGAGGTCGCGTTCCCCTTCTTCGGGACGTCTGCCGGCAAGTCCCCGAGATACCCCGCCACAAGTCGCGCGAAGCCTCGTGTGTCGATCGGCTTGTAGATCACACCAAGGCAGCCGGCCTGGAGCACGCGCTGCTCATCGACCTGCATCGCCGAGGCCGTCAGGGCGACGACGGGGATTTCGCGCGTGGCGGGGTCCTCGCGCAACCGCCGCGTGGCCTCCAGCCCGTCCATCCCGGGCAATGCAATGTCCATCAGCACAAGATCCGGCTTCTCCGACCGCGCCAGCGGCAGGGCGACCTCTGCGTTGGCGGCTTGCAGCACATGGAACCCTTCGTATTCCAGTAGGTCGATGACCAGCTCCATGTTCAGGGGGTTGTCTTCCACGACCAGAATGGTTCTTGCGTTCGCCATCGTCATTGTTCGCCCCCTTTCGCCAAAGCCTCCGCAGCCACCCCGTCCTGCACCGCCGGCAGCGTGAAGCGGAAGGTGCTGCCGCATCCTTCGCCGGCGCTCTCAACCCAGATCTTCCCGCCGTGCATTTCCACAAACCGGCGGCACAGTGACAAGCCCAAGCCGGTTCCCTGGTGCGCGCGGGACAGCGAGGAATCCACCTGTTCAAACGGGGCGAAAACCCTCTCCATGTCCGCCGCCTTGATGCCGATGCCCGTGTCGGAGACGCTCACCCTCACGTCGCCGTCCACCCGCTCCGCCGACACGTGGACAGTGCCGCCCGCAGGCGTGAATTTGATCGCATTCGACAGCAGGTTGAACAGGATCTGCTTCAGCATGCGCTCGTCGGCCGTTACGGACAGATCGTCGGAAACGGACAGTTTCAGGGACAAACCGTGCTTCACGGCCCGGCTTTGCGTCAGCTCGACGGTCTGTTTGATGACGTTCTTCAGGCGAAGCGGCTGAGTCGACATGCTCATTTTCCCGGCTTCCACCTTCGAGAGATCCAAGATATCGTTGATCAGGCTCAACAGGTGCCGGCCGGCCTGCAGGATGTTCTCCACATAGTGGGCCTGCTTCGCGTTGACCGGGCCGAACGTCTGGTCTGCCAGCATTTCGGAGAACCCGATTACGACGTTCAGCGGAGTCCGCAGCTCATGGCTCATGTTGGCGAGAAACTCGCTCTTCGCCCGGTTTGCGAACTCGGCGGCGGCCTTGGCCTAGCGCAGTTCGGCCTCGAACTTCTTGCGCTCGGCTATGTCGCGCACCGTGGCGATGACGGTGGGCTGCTGCTCCAGATCGAACAACGTGCAGTTAATCTCCACGGGGATCGCGTGGCCGTCCTTGGCCACCAGCAGCGACTCGTACAGACAATGCTTCTTTTCGACTAGCTCCTGCAGGATATTCGCAAAGTCCGCGGCAACCGTCGGATGCCGGAGGTCAAGCGGCGTCTTCTGCAAAAGCTCGCTACGGGAGTACCCCATCATCAGACACCCCTGATCGGACACGTCCAAAAACCTGGACGAGGACTGCTGCCCGACGAATTGATACAAGAAAATGCCGTCGCTGCTGCTGGAAAAAAGCGCCCGGTAGCGGGCCTCGCTGGCGCGCAGGGCCAGCTCCGCCCGCTTGATGACCGTGATGTCGCGGCCCACAAACATAACGCTGTCGTCCGACAGCGCGGAGAGGGTCGCCAGGAACCACACCCGCCGGCCCCGGATCGGCAGGCTGTACTCCATGGTGACGGGCAAATGCGTAGCCAGCGCATCCCGCACATGGCGAACGAAGAGGTCCGCCTGTTCCGCGGGGAAGAGTTCGTGCACGGTCTTGCCCAGAATCTCGGCCGGTGGCCGGTAAAGCAGATGCGGAGACGTCGGCGCGATTTCCAGATAACGTCCATCCTTGTCCAAGACGAAGATAAGGTCCGTCATCGCTGCGAAGAGCGACCGCAATTTGGCTTCTGACTGATGCAATGCAGCCGTCCGCAATCTGACCTCTTCCTCAAGATGGTCCCGGTGGAGCGCCAGCTCTTTTTCGGCCCGGTCGTGCGCCTGCCGGATGCGCAGGGACTGGATGCCGAAGGAGAGATCATCGGCCAAGCTGCCCAAAAGGCGGATCTCGTCCTCGTCGAAGGCAAACGGCTGGCTCGCATAACACATCAGCGCTCCCTCGACGTTGCCGTCAAGGGTCAGCGGCAAGGCAATGCTCGAGGCGTAGCCGCACGCGAGCGCGCGCTCGCGCCACGGCGCGAAATTCGGGTCATTCAGAATGTCCCGGCAGGCCACCGCCGAGCCCGTCCGAATGGCTCTGCCGGTGGGGCCGCACCCTCGCGGATTGTCCGCCCAGGACATGTGGAGCGAGGCGATATAGCCCTGTTCGAAACCGAACTGAGCAACAGGGCGAACGGATTTCTCCTCGTCCGCCACCTTGTAACCCACCCAGGACAGCTTGTAGCCGCCGACCTGGACGAGCGTGGCGCAGACGCGCTGGAGCATCTCCTCCTCGTTCTGCGCCTGCAAAACCACCCGGTTGCAGGCCAGCATCATCTGCAGCGCGCGGTTGGAGAACTGCAGGTCGGCGGTCCGTTCCTTCACCTTCCGTTCAAGCAGCGCTTCCGCATCCTTGTACGCGGTCACGTCGCGGATGGCTTCGATTCTCAGGGACTTCCCGCCTCGCGTAAAGGACCGTCCGCGCGCCTCCACGGACATGACAGAACCGTCCAGTCGAAGGGCATGCGCCTCGATCACGCCCGTCTCGCCACCCTGAATCATCGCCATGATTTCCGTCTTCTCTTCCGGCAGCATGAAGTCCGTGATATTGAGCCCGACCATCCGTTCCCGCCGGCCGCCAAACATTTCGGCGAAGCGCGGGTTGCAGTCCACGATGACGGACTGCTCGGAAATGACAATCCCTTCGAATGCCGCATCGGCGAGTGTGCGGAACCGCTCCTCGCTCTCCCGCAAAACCCGCTCGACCTCGTACCGTTCCGTGACGTCGACGAACATGACCAGCGTGCATTCCGCAGTCAAGAAACCGGACGTTTCCATGATTCGGACACGTCCGTCTTTCAGGGTGACGCGCGACTCCACCGTCTTGATGATGCCGTCGGTAGCCGCGGCGGTGCGAACCGCAGCTTTCCAGATTTGAGCGACCTCGCGCCGATACGCGGGATCGGGATAGGCCGACTTCCACCAGTCCTGCAGGGTCGGCAAATCGTGGAGGCTGTAGCCGAAAAGCTTGCTGAGAGCCCCGTTGACCTGCGTCAGACGGCCCTCATTGCTGAGCACGCCCACGGGAATCGGCGCATGGTTGACGAGGTCAAGAAACCGCTTTTCACTTTCGCGCATTGCCGCCTCGGCCCGCTTGCGGCTCGTCAGATCGGTGTGGCAGCCCACCATCCGCACGGGCTGCCCGGCCTCGTCCCACGCGATGACCAGGCCGGCGCAGATCACCCAGACCGTGGAGCCGTCTTTGTGCTGATAGCGGAGCTCGATGTTGTAAGGCTCTTGGCCGCGGCTCGACACATGCTTTTCAAAAGCCGCGGCGAGCATCGGCAGATCGTCGGGACAGACCAGCCTCTGCCAGGCTTCCTGCGTGTTGGGAATTTCGCCGTCCCCGTAACCCAGCATGGCCTTAAAGCGAGGGCTCATCATCACGCGCTTTTCAGGAATGCTCCAGTCCCAATAGCCGGCCAGCGTCTGCTCAAAGATCCGCTCGAAGAAATGCCGCTGGTCAAGGGCGGCCTTCTCCTGCTCCCGCTGCATCTGCTCCAGCTCGGCCTGAAGCCGATAGAACCGGGCCTCGCGACGCCGCTGCCAAGCAAAGGTCAGCAGACTAAGGACAAGCAGGATCGTCAGCGAACTGGCGGTGATCAGAGCCGACTCTCGCCGCAGGGGCGCAAAGAGCTCCGCCTTGTCGATCTTGGTTTCCAAAATCCAAGGCGTGCCAGAAACGGGACGAAGCACCGCCATGACCGCGTTGCCGCGGTAGTCGACGCCTTCCACCAACCCGACACATCCGTTCACTGCCATGACAGCCGGCACGTTGGTTTCACTCAGGGCATAGCGCATCGGGGCCGCCGAGCGATTCTCTCCCGTCTTGGGCAGCACGATCACGGCCTCGTTGCCGTCGCGCTCGACCAGCAGGGATTCACCGCTTCGGGTCGCCATTGGATCATGCCGGATCATCGCAAAAAGGAAGTCTTCGGGATCCACCTCCAGCATCATGACCCCGAGGCATCCCGGGCGATCATACCGCAGCACGGGAACGTAAAAGACCGTATGCAGGTACCCGGAGGCGTTGGCGACATGAAGCGTGTCGAAGCTGCACGCGCCGGACCGGGCCGTCTCCAGAACCTTCACCTTTTCCCGGGCCGTCAGCGTCATGTCCGCAGGACCGAACGTGAGCCGGACCTCCCCGTTCGTATCCGCCAACACGACGCTGCGGTAGAAGCTGTTCCTCTGAATCGTTTCCAGCCACGCCAGCGACTTCCGCCGGTTCTCGTCCACGTTCACACCGGCAAGGAAGGGACCGACGTGATTGTCGTTCACGGTGTTCTTGCTGACGAAGGCGGCATCGCCCTGCCGTTGCCGCAACCAGCCGTTGAGCTGATCGCCCTTCAGGCGGTCGATAAACAGCAGATTCTCGCGGGCCTGGCGCTCAACCCTTTCTTTGGCGCGCCCGTAGAAAAACCAAGCCGTCGCGCCGACGGTGGTCAACACCAGCAGCGCGACGAGCGCATAGGTTCGCCGCGGAAGGCATTGGAACTTGGATTCCGGTCCCATCGAATAAGC
This sequence comes from uncultured Lentisphaeraceae bacterium, assembly GCA_964579865.1. Taxonomy (GTDB): domain Bacteria; phylum Verrucomicrobiota; class Kiritimatiellia; order RFP12; family UBA1067; genus DAOPZC01. The sequence continues at coordinate 45,375 of CAZOIS010000011.1, forward strand.
CTCCTGCCTGAAAGCAATACACTTTGCGGCTTTAGCCACACCGATCGACCTGAAGAGCAGTACTAATTTATAGGCCTCAGGGGGGAACCGTCAACAATTATCCGGCCGGATGTTTTTGCGGGCGAAGCGCACGCCATGTCGCGATGTTCCGAGCGCCCCCAGACCAACTCGCGTCGCGGCTCACACGCTCTTTTGCGCCGTCCTGAACTGGCTCATCGTTAACCCGACCATCCGCTTGAAGAGGCGTTTCACATGCGCTTCATTCCGATAGCCACACTGCTCGCACAAGACAGTGATCGGCTTATCCGTTTCAAGCAGGAGGCTCTTCAACCTGTCAATCCGCACGAGCTGGATCTCTGAATTGATCGAGCGGCCCCTTTGCTTCTTGAAAAGGATTTCGGCCATGCGGCGCGAAACGCGCATGTGGTTGGCAATGTCAAACACGCTGATGCGACGGACCGCATTCAGACGAATGAAATCTGTCCCCCAGCCGACACGAACATCATCCGCACCTGAAAGGAAACGGGTCGACTCCCGCTCGACAATCCTTTTCACGCCGTAGAACAGCTGCAAGGGTTTCCGTATCGTCTTGCACATGAGCCTGTCCAGCAGTTCGGCGGCCTGGTATCCGCACGATGCGAAATCCGGCGCCACGCTCGACAGCGACGGCAGGGTGTTCTCGCAGAGCAGCTCGTCGTTGTCGCAGCCCAGCACCGCGATATCGGAAGGAACACGCAGGCGGGCGAGCTGGCAAAGCTCCAGCACCTCGCGTGCCTGGCGGTCATTCGAGACGAAGACCGCCGTCTGTTTCGGCAGGCCTTTCAGCCAACCCAAAAGGCTGTCCTGCTCAACGCCCCAATCCGCCGATCGCGTGCCGCGGCCGCCCGGGCTGATGTGCAGCGAGCAGAAGACCCCCTTCTCTTCCGCCCACGCCTGAAAGAGCCGGCCGCGCTCAACCGACCAGTCGCACAGGGCGGTGGCCAGGTACGAAAGCCGGACAAAGCCCTGCCGAACCAGATAATCCGCGCCTGCTTCGGCGACGAGGCGCTGGTCGCATGTGATGAACGACGCGCGCTTCAGGAGGGCGCTGTAGCAGTTCCGCTGGGCGTCCATGACGACCGTCGGGACACCAAAGTCCAGCTCGCGCCCGAATTTTCCCAACAGCCGGCCGAGAATGATGCCGGAGGGTCTCCACCTGCGGATGCTCTCGACTGTCTGATTGTCGCATTCCCGGTCGATCAGCCGCACCTGCCAAGGCGTGTGCAGGCGGATGTACTGGAAAACACCCTCCAGCTTGTCCCTGTTGGACTTGGCGAACGAAGGCAGGACAACGGCGATGCGAGGAGCGGCGAAAAGCGGCTTTTCCATAGCCCCACCATAGCCGAAGCACTCCTGCGCGGGCAAGCCAATTGCGCAATACCGTATGTGAATTTTGCGCATTTATCCCCTTCCACAAAAATGCGGATAGCCTAAAATACATGCATACGGACGATCCTTTTTGTCGTGTATCGCCCACAACCAATCGAGACCTCGAAACAAAAGGAAAACATGAAACAGATCGCCTTGCTGGGCTTGATTGCGACCTGGACACTGTCGGCCGCGCCGCTTCTGGCGGACGAAACGCCTCCCATGCTCGACTACACACACGACCGCGTGCAAACGTCGCTCAAACCCGGGCTTAAGCGAATCGGAACCGTCAATCCTCGCAGCGCCAAAGAGGTCGGCCGTTCGAACATCGCCATCGGCTGTGAGATGCTACCCCGCGATTATGGCAATTTCGAGAACTTTAAAGCCTACTTGGCGCCGCTCGGCATCGCGCGCATCCGCATCCACGCCGGCTGGGCGAAATGCGAGAAGACGCCCGGCAGGTTCGATTTCGCTTGGCTGGACCGCCAAGTCGACTATTGCATCGCGCACGGGCTGGAAGTTCTTCTGGAAACTTCGTATGGCAATCCGATCTATCCCGGCGGCGGTGGCCCTTCGCTCTCGGACGGTCTCCCCTCCGGCGAAACCGCCCTTGCCGCATGGGACGTCTGGGTCGACACGCTGGCCGCCCACTACAAGGGCCGTGTAAAAGACTGGTCCACCTGGAACGAGCCGGACGGCTGCAAGAAAAACACGCCTGAAATTCTCGCCGACAACAACATCCGGACGGCCGAGATCATTAAGAAGCACATCCCCGACGCGCGGATCGCGGGCCTGGTGCTGTGCTGGCCCAACGTGAAATACGCCGAACCTTACATGAAGATCCTCAGCGACAAGGGCAAGACCGGACTTTTCACGTGGATGATCTACCACGACTACTCGTTGAACCCCGACACCATTTACCCGAAGGTCGTGGTTTTTGCGGACATGATCCGGCGCTACGCGCCCGCCATGCGGATCTGGCAGGGGGAGTCCGGCGCCACGTCCAGCCCCCATTACTCGGCGCCAATCTCCTCGGGAGAATGGAACAGCGAGCTGACGCAGTGCAAATGGAACGCGCGCCGGGTGATCGGCGACCTCGGCCACGGCCTCGAGTCGCTGATCTTTACCTTCTACGATCCGGCCTACGACCAGCCCCAGCGCTACACCAAGTTCATCGACCCGCTCTGGATCCGCACCCGGGAGGACCGCTTCATGAAGCGCATGGGCCTCATCAAGTGCAACGAGGACTTCAAGGTGCTGAAGGTCAAGCCCGCCTACTACACCCTTCAGAACATCGCGTCGGTCTTCGACAGCACGCTTGAATCCGTCACCAACTGCACTTGCGAGGTGCAGTGCGCGAAGCCGTCCGCCGTCTACCTGTTCCGCAAACAGAACAGCGGGCCGCACCTTCTGGCCTTCTGGGACCGCTCAAGCCATCCCGAGAACGAAAACCCGACCGTCCCGGCGCAATTCACTCTGAGCGGGGTGACGTTCGAAGACCCGGTCTGGGTCGACACAGTGACAGGCGCAATCTATGAGCTGCCCAAGGACCGCTGTCTCGTCGAAGACGGCAAGACCGTTCTGAAGGACATTCCCCTGTACGATGCCCCGGCGTTCATCACCGACAAGCGCGCTGTCGTTTTCTGACGCCTGCATCTGGCGCGCGAGGGTATTCTGGCCGGCGCCGCCCCACGGCTCGCCGCGGGGCGCCATCCCTCACTTCATGAAATTCGCCACGTTCTCCTTCGTCACAAGCTGGAAGGGAATGAAGGTCTCTTTCTCGACCGGCTCTTTTCGGATCAGCTTCAAGGCCGCGTCGATCGCGCCCCGTCCCTGCCCCTGGCCGTCCTGAAATACTGTGGCGTCGAGCCGCCCGTCGCGCACGGCCTGGAGCGCGTCGGCGATGGCGTCCACGCCGACCACGACAATATCCTTTTTACGGCCCGCACGCTCGAGAGCGAGCAGCACGCCCATGGCCATCTCGTCGTTCTGCGCAAAAACCGCCTGGGCCGACGTCCCGTATGCTTGCAGCCAGTTCTCCATCAGCGTCACGGCTTTGGCCCGGTCCCACTCCGCCGTCTGCGCGGTGAGCAACTTCAGCCCGGGATGTTTCGCCAGCGTTTCGCGCGCACCCGCATTGCGCTTGATCTGCGCCGCCTGGCCCATGTAGCCCTCCATCATCAGCACGCCGCCCTGCCCCTGCAGCCGCTCAGCAATGTAGGCCATTCCAAGCCGGGCAGACTCCTCATCCCGCGAACCGACGAATGCCGAGGGGACGGCTTTGGTCTCGGAATTCACGTTCACGACCGGTATGCCCGCGGCGAGCGCTTTGTCCACGGCGGGAGAACTGGCCTCCACCTCGCACGGGTTGAGCACAATGGCGTCAACCTTTTGCGCGATGAACGTCTCGATCTGCTGCACCTGCCGCTCCGGGCTGCGCTGCGCGTCGTTCACGATCAGCCTGACGCCCATCTCCCTGGCGTGCGCCTCCATCGCATCCCGGAGGGTCACGACGAACTCGTTGGACAGGTTCAGCAACGACACGCCGATCACCAATTGCCCAACGCGCGGCTCAGGACTTCCAGATCGCCCGCACCCGCACATCAACACCAGCAGCACCGCGCATATCCGCTTCATACGCCCCGTTCCTTTTTCGAAGCCTGATGGCAGCGGTCGAACCAGACCGCGCCGATGATGATGACGCCCTTCACGATCTGCTGATAATAGGACGGCACGTTCAGCAGATCCAGCCCGTTCCCGATCACGCCCATGAGCAGCACGCCCAGCAGCGTGCCGCCCACGCCGCCCACGCCGCCCGAAAGCCGCGTGCCGCCGATCACGACCGCCGCGATCGCGTCCAGTTCGTACGCCACGCCCGCGTTGGGCTGGCCCGTCGTGATGCGCGCGGCCAGCACGACACCCGCAAGCCCCGCCAGCGCACCGCACAGCACATAGGCCACGAACTTGACGCCCTGCACGCGGATGCCGGCCGCGCGCGCGGCCAGCTCGTTGCCGCCCACCGCGTACAGATAACGGCCCAGCCTCAAGTTCCGCAACATCCACGCAACCCCCACCGCGACGCCCGCCAAGATCAGTGCCGGAATCGGAACGCCCGCCACGTCGCCCGCCAGCCGGGTCAACTCCGGACTCATGTTCGACACCGGCCTTCCGTCACTCAACACCAGCGCGAGTCCTCGCGCCGCCGTCATCATACCCAGCGTCGCGATAAACGACGGCACGCCGCAGCGTGTGACAACCGCGCCATTCACCGCGCCGCACGCCGCACCCGCCAACACTCCAGCCGCAATCGGAACCCAAAGCGGATATCCGCCGGGATGGGCCAGATGCGCGGCCACCACGCCCGTCACGGCGACCAGCGATCCCAGCGAGAGATCCACCCCTCCCGTCAGCAGCACCACCGTCACGCCGACCGCCAGGATGCCGTTGATTGAGACCTGCCGCACCACGTTGGTCAGGTTGGCGGCGCTCAGAAAGTGCGGCTTCAGAGCGGCAAGCACGGCGGCGAGCGCCAGCAGGGCGATCACGATGCCCAAGCGGCCAGCGAACTCCAGCCGTCGCTCGCGCGCCGGACTGTCAGACAGGCATGGCATGTTTCAAAACCTCCTCTTGGCTGACGGCCATCGGATCCAGTTCGGCGACCACCTCGCCCTGCCGCATCACCAGCAGCCGGTCGCTCAGGGCCAGCAGCTCGGGCATCTCGGACGAGATCAGGAGCACCGCCCGCCCCTGTGCGGCCAGCCCCGCAATCAAGGCGTGAACCTCAGCCTTGGCGCCAACGTCGATCCCGCGAGTCGGCTCGTCCAGAATCACGATCTCGGGCTCCGGCATCAGGGTCCGCGCAAACACAACCTTCTGCTGGTTGCCGCCGCTGAGGTGAGCCACCGCCTGTCCGTCGCGGCGCATCCGGATGCCGGTCCGCGCGATCGCCCGCGCCGACGCCTCCGCTTCGGCCGGGTGCCGGATCACAGGCCCCCGGCAGCAGCGCTTCAGCGATGCCAGCGTAATGTTGTGGCGGACCGACATCAACGGCACGAAGCCGTGGGCGCGCCGGTCCTCGGTCACCATGCCGATGCCGAGCCGCATCGCCTCGGCCGGGTGCCGGATGCGCACGGCCCGCCCTCGGACGCGGATCTCGCCGCGCCCCGCCGGCGCGAGCCCGAAGAGCGCCTCGGCGACCTCGCTGCGGCCCGCACCCATCAGCCCGGCCAGCCCGAGAATCTCTCCGCGCCGCAGCTCGAGCCGCACGTCGCGATACGCCCCTTCGCGCGACAGGCCCCTGGCCGAAAGCAGACATTCGCCCACCGCGGCATGCCCACGCATGCGGCTTCCCGTAAGCTCGCGGCCCACCATCAACGCGATCAGCCGCGTCGCGTCCAGCTCCGCCGCAGGCGCCGTGCCGACGCGCGCCCCGTCCCGCAGCACGGTGATGCGGTCGGCGATCCGGAACACCTCATCCATCTTGTGCGTGATGTAGACGATGGCCGTCCCGCGCGCCTGAAGCGTCCGAACGGCCTGGAACAGCGCTCCGGCCTCGCGCTCCGATAGCGCCGCGGTCGGCTCGTCCATAATCACTACGGCGGCATCCGTACCGATCGCGCGGGCAATCTCGACCGCCTGCATCTCCGCCACGCTCAGCGTGCGCATGGGCGCCCCGACCGGCAGATCGACCTTCAGCAGGTCCAGCAGGCGTCCGGCCTCAAACCGCAGGGCACGCCGGTCGATTGTCCCCGGAAAACGGCCGCGCGGCTCGCGGCCCAGCAGCAGGTTTTCGGCAACCGTCAGATCGGGCACGGGCATCAGTTCCTGATGAATCATCGCGATCCCGTGCCGCATGGCCTCATGGGGCGAGCGAAGCGTGACCCGGCAACCGTCGACGCGAACCTCGCCCGCGTCCGGCATATGCAGCCCCGCCAGAATTTTGACCAGCGTCGACTTGCCCGCCCCGTTCTCCCCCATCAGCGCGTGCACTTCGCCACGCCGAAGCTCGAACGTGACATCCCTCAGGGCCTGCACGCCGCCGAACGACTTGCACACCTGCCGCGCCTCAAGCCTGACATCTTCCCTGTTTCCACCGTCCTTCAGAATCGCCCCCTGTTCGATGCGGATCACCTCGCCGCCGTCAGCAGCACGCAGGCGCCGCCGCCGGGCGCGAGCTTCACGCGGATCGTGGCATCGCATGTCACGGCACGCTTCGCCGCCTTGTAACTCTCCTTGTGGGTCCGGTAATCCGCGTCGGAGCCGTCTTCCATCACGAGCGCCTCGTAGCGTCCCGCGCCGAGAAAGCCCAGCGGAATGTCCAGCTCGCGCGGATCCTCATTCGTCGCCGCGCCCACGAGCCACGCGCCGTCCGCAGCCTGGCGGGCCATGACGATGTGCTCGCCGATCACGCCGCTGAGCGTCCGGCTCTCGCGCCACGGCTGCTGCTGCGCTGCGATGAACTGGAGCAGTTCCGGATGTTTCCGGTAGTTCTCCGGGATGTCCGGGATGACCGTCGCGCCGGAGAAAGTGATCAACGTGCGGGCGGCCTCGCCCACCAGCGTCGACGGCACGGGCTGCGCCTGGTCCACGCGGTTCGCCTGCGTCAGGTCGGCCAGCCCGTTGTTCATGTCGATGGGCCCGGCGAGCATGTTGACGAACACGGTCGTGACAAAGGTCTTGGGCAGGAACACGCGGTGAGCGTCGAGCTGGGCGTGACACAGCTCGCGCGTCACGGCATTCGGCCACGTGCGCATCTGTCCGTACGGGTGCACCGGCCCGTCGTGGAAATCGCAGAGCAACTTGTTTTTCGCGCACAGCTCGGTGATCATGCGCGTTCGTTCGTTCTTCTCCTGTGGTGCCCCCTTCATGAAGCCGTACTTGATGCCCGCCGCGCCCCACTCGCCGTAAGCTTTGAGCGTCTGGTCGATCGGATAGGCGCGCCCGGCGACATCGTTCAGATAGAGCCAAATCCCCACGCCTTTCTGCTTCGCATATTGGATAAGCTTTTTCGCGTCGCCCGCATAGCCGCCCTTCATCGGGTCCGACTGCGGATTGAACTCCTTGCCGTACCAGTCGGCGTCGAGCACCAGATACCGGATGTCGTTTTCAGCCGCGAAGTCCACCATGCGCACCCACGACGGATACGACATCTCATACTTGAAGCCGCCGACCTGCGCGCCGTTGATGCGCCAGTCCCACACCGCCACGCCCGGCTTGACCCACGAGAAGTCCAGGCCCTCCGCCGGCGGAGGATTGAGCAACTCAATCAGGTGCGAATCCAGCATCGCGCCGGGCGTGCGGCCGAACAGCAGCACGCGCCAGGCTTCGCTCGGCTTCGACGCGACGCCGAAAACCGTCTCGCCCTTCTTCGTCTGCAGCGCGAGCGGATCGCCGTTCCCCAAGTCCGCCTCAAGCACCGCCAGATAGGCGTCGTCTGCAGCCTTGACCGTCATGGGCGGCATCCGCTTCCCGTCGCTTTCGGACAGCGCCTCGGGCCCCAGGTTGTGATGCTCGCCGTTGTAAAACCACGCCGTGTAGTCGCCCGCGAAGGCGAAACATGTGCGCTCCGCACCCGCGCCGCCCAAGCAACGGAACGCCACGCCGTCATCGTATGCACGCGCCACCAGCCGATAGGTCGTCAGGTCGAGCGTCACCTCGTTGTAGCGCTCCGGAACGCTGGCGCGCTTGCCCCATATGGGTTTCCAAACCGTATCCGCCGAACGCCGCGTGACGCCTGCCAGCATCCCGCCCTCGTAGCCGACGGGCGACGCCTGGATCAGCGCCTTGCCGTCCGCACGCAGCGAATACGACACCCGGCCGTTGTCGCACGCGAACGCGAGCGCGAGCTTGCCGTCCGGCGACGTCACCGCCGCAGGCTCCGCCGCCATGACTGATCCTCCGCACACCGCCATCGTCATCGTCATCAACCAACTGATCCAGCTTCTCATACTCAAATTCCTCCCGTAGACTTGCCGTGCATCATCGCGAAAATGCGTCCCGGAATCAAGCGCGCACCGGTTGTTCTAGGCACCAGCCAGCACATGCCAGCCGCCTCCCGCTCGCTACACCTCGGCATAACGGAAGCAATCCGTCATGTGGTCGTTCACCATGCCGACCGCCTGCATGAACGCATAGCAGACGGTCGGCCCCACAAAGTTGAAGCCGCGTTTCTTGAGATCCCTGCTCATCCGGTCCGACTCCGGCGTCTGCGCCGGAACGTCCGTCAGGCGGCACCACGCGTTCCGCCGGGGAGCGCCCTCCACAAAGCGCCAGAGATAGGCGTCCAGCGAACCGAACTCCTCGCGGATGCCGATCACGCCCCGCGCGTTCCTGACCGCCGCCTCGATCTTGAGGCGGTTCCGCACGATTCCGGGATCGGCCAGCAGACGAGCCACATCTTTCTGTGTGTAGCGGGCGATACGCTCGCAGTCGAAGCCATGGAAGGCCTTCCGGTAGCTCTCGCGCTTCTTCAAGACCGTCAGCCAACTCAGCCCCGCCTGAGCACCCTCCAGAATCAGGAATTCGAACAGGCGCCGGTCGTCGTGCACCGGCACCCCCCACTCCTCGTCGTGGTAGGCTACATAAACCGGATCACTCACGCACCATGCGCACCGGGTCTTCATATTCCTACGCCGTCACTTCTTTGAGCTCCCAGCCCTTGCGGAAGACGGGTTTGACGAAGGCGTTGGCCTTTTCGTTGTTGGTGAAGCGCATGGCCTTAGAGTCCCACAAGAGCTTCTCGTTCGGGAAGCGCCAGCAGATCGTGCCCAGCAGCATCCACTCCGTGTAAGGCGCGGAGACGCTGAAGTTCGAGCAGGCCGCGGGGCCGCCCTTGCACGCGCGGATCCAGTCCTTGAAGTGCCCCGGCGAGCGTTCGATCACCTCTGCCGGCTTCTTGTAGTCCTTCATCTTGGCCTCGGGAATCAGGCGAACGCCCTCGCCGCGGCCGGTCGTGCCCATGAACCCCTTGGTGCCGACGAAGATCTCGTTGTACGGCTTCACGTCCTCGCGCGTCAGCCCTTCGGGCACGTTGAATTTGCCGCACATCTTGCCTTCGTACCAGTAGACCGTCACGGGCGGCATCTTCCCTCCCGGCACATGCTTATTCGGACGCTCGCCGAACTCGAACTTGCACGCATAGTGCGGGTAGGTCACCTCGTTGACCTCGTCAACCGCGATGCACTCGACGCTCAGCGGCGCCGTCAGCTGAAGACCCCAGTTGGCCGGGCCCATGATGTGCACGCCCCAGTCGCCGATCATCATCGTGCCGTAGTCCAAATAGCCGCGCCACTGGATCGGCGCGATCTTGGAGCTGTACGCCCGCATCGGCGCGCGGCCGGTCCAGAGCTCCCAATCGAGCGTGCGCGGCACCTCTTCGCCCTGCGGCCAGGCCTTGACGCCGCGCGCGAAGCCGCCGCCGTTCATGCCGTGCACCTCTTTGATCTCGCCGAGCTCGCCGGCCCAGATCGTCTCGCTGGCGATGCGCGTCGCGGGGTGCGAATAGCCCTGGTTGCCCATCTGCGTGGCGACCTTGTACTTCTGCGCAGCCTTGGCCAGCTGGCGGCACTCCCAGATCGACTGCGCCAGCGGCTTCTGGCAGTGGACGTGGAGCCCGCGCTCCATCGCCCACAGCGCCACCGTCGCGTGCATGTGGTCGGGGATCGTGATGGTGATGCCGTCCAGATTCTTGTACTCCTTGTCCAGCATCTCGCGGAAATCGCGGAACTTCTTGGCCTGCGTGTACTTGGTCGCGGACTTGTTCAGGAAGTTCTCGTCCACGTCGCAGATCGCGTAGATGTTTTCGCTGCTGACGTTGTTGACGTCGCTCGCGCCCTGCATACCGCCGACGCCGACGCAGCCCAGGTTCAGCTTCTCGCTCGGCGGCACCTGCCCCGAGCGCGCGATGACATGACGAGGGACGATGGAAAACGCCGCGCCCGTCGCGACGGCCGAACCCAGAAACCCGCGCCGCGAAAGCGCAGCCGCACCCTTGGTCTGTTGTTTCATATGGCAGATCCTTCAGATAGCAAGTTGGAACATTGCATGTTGGAATGATGGAATGCTGGAAAATGCCAAGCCCTTGTCAGTCGCCTGCGCATCTCCCGAACATTCCACTATTCCGCCATTCCATCACCCATTCTCTTACGCCAGCGCCTGCTTGCAGTACTGCACGCACTTGGCCACTTCCTTCACCGCGTCGGAGTCGGCTGGAACCGGATACTCCAACTCGATGTCGGCGTAGATCGGCCACTTGTTCTTTTTGAGCAGCTGAAGCGCCTCGACGACCGGGGTATTGCCCTCGCCGAACGGCATGTTTGCGCCCTTGCCCGCCTTGTTCTTGCGGTCCTTCAGATGCAGGCTGTAGATACGGTCGTGGAACTTCTCGATTATCGCCAGCACGCAGTCGTCGTTCGCCGCGGTGTAGTGGCCGATGTCGAGATTGATCGCGAGGTTCTTGCCGTACGACAGAATCGGGCCGTCATAGGTCGTGGCATTGATCTGCGTGTGGTTGTGGAACGCCACCTTGACGCCGTGCTTGTCCGCCATAGGGCCGACGCGCTTGGCCGCCTCTTCGGAGATTTCGCGCGTGATCGCCCCGGCGCCAAGCGCCTTGGCCGCGTTAAAATAATAATCCATCTTCTCGTCCGTGCAACCTTTGTCACCGATGTTGCCGAACTTGACAATGTGGATGGCGACGCCCGCGTCCGCATACATCTTGCGCAACTCCGCCACCTTTTCCAGCGACGTACCGGCATACTTCTCCACCACGTCCCCCATCAGCTCGATCGAGCTGATGCCGCTGTTGAGCACGTGCTGCAGCACCGCTTCCGCGCTCTTGTCGGCCATCGAGCGGTAGCTGTACGTGATCACGCCGATCTGCACCCCGCCGAATTTCGAACAAGGCCCCTTCCCGGCGCAGCACGAACAGCACCCCGGCGCCAGCGCCGCGGCACCCACCGCCGTCATGCTCCCCAAAAACGACCTGCGCGACAACATTCCGCCGTTCATATCCAATTTCTCCCTTTAGATCGCTGACATCCGCCTCAAACCCTTTTCGCGGCGACTTAGTCAGACCGCGTAATAATAGGACAAAACCGTCCTGTTTTCAACGTCAGACCTGACTGGCGCCGCTCAGGGCGAAGTGCAAAATGAAATGCACGCTTTTGAAAAAGTGGGGAAGTTTTCGGA
>CAZOIS010000012.1:0-54676 GCA_964579865.1 uncultured Lentisphaeraceae bacterium
CATTCACCTGATCCGCCTTGCGGCGCCGACCTCCAAACCCGAGCGTATCCGCATGTTGGCCGACGGCGCGGGAGGCTTTCTCTACCTGATCAGCCGTACCGGCGTGACAGGAACAGGCGGACTCGATTATGCCGACATCGCGAAACACGCCGCAGCCGTGAAAGCGGTCTGCCCCCACCCGGTGTGCATCGGCTTCGGCATCAGCACGGGCGCCGATGCCCGCGCCCTCGCGCCGATGGCCGACGGACTCATCGTCGGCTCCGCCCTGGTGCGGCTCATCGCGCAGGCAGCCGCAGGCGCCGACCTGCCCGCGCTCGTCGCCGCCAAGATCCGCGAGCTCCGCGACGGTATGGACGGCTGACGCGCGTCACGGCTTGTCGGCAAGGGACGGCTCGGAAGAGGAGGCTTTCTCCAGCGCCAGACGCTCGATGTAGATGGCGTTCGGCTCGCCCGCGCGGGGATGGGGAAAAGCGGGCCCCGTAAATTTGATTTTGGCCCAGAACGTGTACGCCGCGCCGTCGCTTCCCTGCGAAATGCCCAGCGGATATTGGATCACCCAGCTCCAGAAGAAGTAGCAATACGCGGTACTCTCCGGCACCGCCGTAAACAGCTTATACCAGTGGTACCCCGCCGCCGGAACCTGCCGCGCCGTCAGGGAGCAGGACGAGATCCCTTTGGCGCGGGCAGAAGAGTAGAGCCCGCACGGCATCGGCAGCGCGTATTTGCCCACCTCCGCGGGCAGCGCCAGTTTCGCAGCATACCCGCCCTCCGCCTCGGCATCCTCGACGACCTGCGCCGAGTTGTTCCAGATCGAAGCCATCCCCGCCGAATACTCCCGCACACCTTTCACGCCCCTGAATTTCTCAGCCGGCTTCAGGAACGGCATCTTCGCGGCTGCCATATTCTCCCTCAGCTTCTGTTCCGAACTTTTCGCCACGCCCGACCCCGGCTGCAGTGCGCTGATCGACGCTTTCCAGTTCTTTTCCATCCGGCCGATGCTGTCCTGAACCTCCCGCTCGGCGACCTTGCGCCGGGCGCCGTCGGCATCTCCGCAAGCCAGCTCTTCCCGGTAGAGCTCCTTGTGAAGAGCCACGTAGCGGTCGAGCGGCAGCCGCGCGCGCCCCACGCGGGCCAGCCGGACCGGATCGTGGGCAACGGCCTGCCCGGCCTGCTCCAAGAGCCCCTGGCAACGGCGGACCGCCGGCAGTTTCAGGTAGCCGAAATCGGCGGTCCCCGCGAACCACCCGATATCCGCATGGTTATCGCGCGCGGCATCGCGGACCGCTTCACGATAGGCGGCGACAAACGGCGCGGCCGCGCCATAGTAACGCGTCATGAAGCGCTTATGGAGACCCTCGAAATCGGCGTAAGGGTTCTCCATGAATTTCGTTTCTAGCCAGCTCGACAGCGTATGCATGTCCGCGAGGTCGATGCTCTCGTGCTCCGTGAAATAGACGCGGACGCCGTTGTCCGCAAACGCCAAGAAATTGAACGGGATCGTGTATTCGTGGGGATACGGCAGGCCGGTCGCCTTGCCGTAGGTGATGCTGTAATCCCAAATCGCCAGGTTCTTCGTGAGCGCGTGCCACGCCCGCATCTGCTCGGGAAAGGCACGGTTGCGCCCGACCTGATAGTCGAAGGCCTGGTTGGTGTCGGTGTCGCACAGGCGGATGAACACGTTGTCCCGCGGACGGACCGACTTGGGCGGCGTGTAGGTGTGAAAATAAGCCAGCGTGCTCACGGCCATTCCGGGCCGGACATTCGCCAGCTCATCCGCCATCCAGTTGACGAAATGGATCAGCGGCCCGGACTCCGACCCCTCGGCTTTCGCGACCGCCTGGCACGGCCCGCACTGGCACGGCTCGCGGCAGTCGTTGCAGCTGACGTCATAGATCCGGGGCGGCGGCACCCCCGCCTTGAGGGCCTTCGCCTCGTCCCGCACGACCGCCGCCAACACCTCGGCCAGAAAGGCCTTCCTCATCTCCTCGTTGGTCAAGCACAGCTGCGATTTCAGCGGCTCGCCGACCCGCTTGCCATCCTTGTTCAGCGAGAACCACTCCGGATGCTTGTCGAAATACTTGGCCTTGGGGATATACAAGGCAAACGTATGCACAAAATGCGGTCCGCCGAAATCATACATGCCGCCGTACTCCGAGCCGATCTTATAGTCGTCCCCGAAACGGTTCATGCGGTTGCGCGCGGCCCAGCGCGCGGCTGCCGCGTGGTCCCATCCGCCGCCGAAATTCATGTCCCGCTGGAGAAAACAGGGTTTGCCCGAAAGCGCGAGTTTGGGAAGATCGCGCGCCTGCGCCTGCGGCACGTCCTCCTCCGACGCGTTCCACCAGCAGACGCCCATGACATCCTCAAGAAAATGATACGCGGCGTAAAGCGTGCCGCGCCGTCCCCCGCCCGCCACGATCACATCGCCTCCGGCCGAGCGGATGTTCCACGCCTCTTCGGCCAATTCCGACACCGCGATCCCGGCCTGGCGCGCCTCCGGCGAATCGCCGAGCAGGAACCGCACAGGGGACCGCCCCTCCACCGTGAGCGCCCCGGCAACCATCCGGTCCAGATAGTGCCGGAGTTCCTTGGCCGCGGTCTTTTCCGCCGGACTCGGCGCGTTCGGCAGCACAATCTCATACGGCACGCCCATTGCCGACGCAACCCACACCGTCACCCAGCAAAAAATCGACTTCATTCTCATAACCTGCCCCACGCATCCCGTTTTCCAGACTTCTCCACGCCCCCTTTCGGATCCGTGACCACGACCCGGAATCCGACATCGTAAACACCCTGCCACGGCACATAGGGCCACGCCTCGCTGAACGTGGCGCGCTCCGGGCGCGACCACCAGGATCCGCCGCGCGCAAGCCGCCGCACGCCGTCGGACGCGCAATCGAGCGTCCACTCCGCCACATTGCCGTGCACGTCGCACACGCCCCACGCGTTCGGGGCGAACGACCCGACCGGCGCGCTCGCGCGGAACCCGTCGTCCACGTTCGTCACGGCCGGCCGCCACGGCGCGATCGCGCCGCGCGGCAGATCCCAGGGCGGGAACGTCTTCACGCGGCGGAACGCCGCGTCGGCGAGGTTCGCACCTTTCGCAAAGTCCGTCTCAATCCCGCCTAAGGCCAGCGCGCCGTCCGCGCCGGCCCGCCCCGCCCACTCCCACTGGTCGCCGTCGGGCAGGCGCACGCGCGCGCCGCTCTTTTCAGCGAGCCATTCGCAGAACGCCTGCGCGCGCTGCCACGGCACGCGGCAGACCGGCTGGTCGGGCAGGTTCACCGGGTCGCCGCGCTCCTCCGCGCCGAACTGCAGAAAGTCGTCGGCCTCGATGCGGCTGTCGTGCGCAGGGTCGAAGCGCGCGAACTGCCGGTTGGAGACCTCGGTCCGCCCGATCCAGAAAGGCTGCGCCACCGCGACGACCCGCGGCGGCCCGGCCTCGCCACCGGCCCGCACATAGCGGCCGGCAGGAATCCGCACGAGCTCCAGCGTCACGCCGTCGCCCAGGTCCAGCACCCGACGCCCCTCGCCGTCGGCGGCCTGGCGCCGCCCGGCCTCGGCCGCATCGAAAGGCCATCCGTCACACGCGGAAGCGCGCAGCGCCCCCTCCTGACGGGGCTCGGCCGAGGGCGCTGCGGGCAAAACCGCAGCCGGATAAACGGCCTCCAGATCCTCGTCGGGGCCGCCGTAGCGGCGGTTGAGCCCGCGCTGCCGCGCCGCCATCGCGGCCACGCGGTTGGTCCCGCAGATCTCGGTCCACGTGCCGTGTGCCGGCGTGTTCAGATCGATCCAGACGTTGAGCCGGTCCCAGGCCTCGGCGGAGAGCTGGACGCCCTTGTGTCCTCGCTCCAGACGGCGCACCAGCTCGGTCGTCGAGGCATGGCACTCGTAGGGATTCAGCAGATGCAGGTCGCCCTCCATCGTATAGCCGCGGACATACCGCTTCAGCGCCAGATAGGCGGGCGGGAAATGGCCGGCGTCGTCGTACCACTTCGCCGGCATGCCGGCATTGACGTCCGGACGCAAGCGCAAGTCCGGCTGGGCCTGCGTCCCGTCATGGCAGCGCACGCAGTAGGCGTCGAGCACCGGCTGCACCTCGCGGTTGAACGCGAAGCCGCGCGCGGGGCCGTGCCAGGGCTCGATCGTGGAGGGCGGCCGCTGCAGCGCCAGCCGCATCGACTCTGCGCCCGTACTGCTGTTCTGCTCCTCGTGGCAGCCCGCGCACGACTGCATTTCGCCCGGCATCACGGTGACCCAGCTCCGCATGGTCTGAACCGCGCGGCCCTGCGCATCGAGCGGCTGGAACGCCACCGGCGTGTTGGCCGGGACCTCGAAGAGCACCGAGCCGTCGGCTTCGACCGGCACCGTGCCTAATATCCGGCGGACATCCCAAGGGCCGTCGATGCCGACACGGTCAACTTGACCGCCCATTCCGCGATAGGAAAAGGCATACGAAAACACGCGCAGCCGCTTGACCGTGCCGCGGGGCACGCCCTTGAGCCCCGGGCCGTTGTAGACGTCGTTGATCTTCACGAGCCCCGTCTTCTTGGACGCGTCCACGCTGTCCGCAAAGAGCGGCGGCCGCGGGCGCGCCACGATCGGGACCGGCTCCAGAATCGCCCAGCGGGGATCCTCGTGCAGCAGCAGGAGATTGCCGAAAACGTCGGCATAGTAAAGGCCCCAGAGCGAGCGCGGCGTCGGCTTGGCCGCCACCAGAAACGCGTGGCGTCCCATCGGCGCTGGGTTGAGGAACTTCGGCCAGGAGTCGTCCACCAAGCGGTCCAAGATCACCGGCTTGACCGCGCTGTCGGCCGTTCCCGCGCGGCACACCGCGCCCTCGGCCTCGAACCGTCCCCGGCCCGGCTCAAACACCACCAGCTCGCCCATCCGCGGCACGCCGTGGTGGCCGCTCACGATGCCGGACACGCGCAGCGGAAGCCCCGTCATCGGCTTCGGAAAAAATACGCCGTTGGGCCAGTAGGAGTTGCTGCCGTAAAAGGCGCGCTGTCCCGTGCCGTCCGGATTCATCGTGAAGAGGATGCGCGCCGCGTAATGCGGAATGTCGCTGTATTCCCAGCGCAAATACAACACACGCCCGTCATCCAGCACCGTCGGATGCCAGTTGTGTTCCTGGTCGAAGGTCAGCCGACTGATTTTTCCGGTCGTCGGCCAAAAGCGGTAAAGATGCGCGATCCACGAGCTTCCGCGCACGCACGGCACACCGATGAACGGAGCGGTGGAAAGGAAGATGATCGATTCGTCGGGCAGATAGCAGCCCGCATAGTTGTCCACGTCGCCATCGGATATCAGCGTCAACTCGCGCACGGCACCGTCCGCCAATGACAGCTCTTTCACGCGCGACGGATTTCCCTGCTTGCGCTCGGTGAACATGAGTTTGTGCGCGTCCCAATGCAGACACATCTCGCCCGCGAAAGTCCGACCCTCAGGGCTGTATAAGGGCTGGATTGACGCCGTGCCCTTTAAGCCGGTCAGCACGGCGATCTCGTTCGTGAGCCCTGTCAAATCCAACTCGCGCGCCGCGGACCAGTTCGCCGGCTGCCCGATATTCCCGTGCGTGCGCCGCACCACCGCCACGCGCTCCACATCGAACGCCGCGTCAGCCAACAGCAGGCGTTTGATGTCCGCCAGCCACGCCCGCGCAGCCGCATCGTCAAATGTGCCCAGAAGCGCCTCGCGCCGTCCCGCAAGCGAGGCGAGACAGCCCCGGGTTTCTGCCGCATATCGCGCGGGGGCGATTCCCGAAAACGCCGACACCGCCTCTGCCACAGACTCAGGGCGAAGCCTCTCCACCTGCTCTCTCAGCGTGGCAGGCTCCGCCAGCGCACATACCGCGCCCAACAGAAAAACGAGTCCTGCGAGTTTCATGTCATCCCCCGAATTTGGTCATCAGCGCACGCGAAACCGTCACCGGCGAGCCATCGCTTTCCAGCAGGCCGGCCACCGCCGGCAAAGTATCGCCCCACAATCCCGCAAATGCGCCGGATAACGCCTGCCGCACGTTCTGCGGTTCGGCCATCTTTTTCTGCGCCGCGTAAGCGCGAGCCAACAGCACAATCGACTGCTCGAGCGGCTGGCGCGCCGCATCGAACGAAAGGGCCGCGACCAGTTGGCGCGCGCGTCGGAACGCTTCTGCCGCCTGCCGCCGCAGGGTCAACGCCTGAGCCTTTTCGCTATCAGCAGCCAACTTGGGCTGCGCCAAGCCTTCGCCCCGCCGATACAGCGTCCGCACAGCGTGCTCCGTCCTCATCAACACCCCCCGTGCCAGCAACCGCTTGACGGCTTCGTGCGCGGAGCGCCCCACCACTTCCACGACCGGCACGTGGCGCGGTTCCAGGCCGCCGAACCAATCGGCGCAAACCCGCCCGGCACAGGCCGACGCCGCCATCAGATCGCCTTCGGCCACAAGCAGCAGCACCGGACGCCCCTGCTCCGGCTGACACGCCTCGCACGCCAGCAGCCGATCACCCAACCGCTCGGCGACCACTGCGGCGAAGCCCAGTTCGGGATCGACCGCCCGCAGCGCTTCAACGGAGGGTCCCGACGCAGCCCCCACCGGCACCTGCGGCATCCGCACGACCGACACCACCTGCTGGAGAAAAGCCTGTCGCCCCGAGCCGAGCGGCTGTGTGTCCAGCCCGGCCTCGCCATCCAAAACGCCGTCCGCCAGCGCGCTTTTGCGGGCCAACGTCTCCACCATGCGCGCTTCAAGGCTATCCTCTGTGACGAGATTGACGACCGTGACGTTCCGCACCTGGTTCTTGCGCCACGCCCGCGCCACGCGCTGTTCCAGACGCGCAGGATTCCACGGCAGGTCGCAGTTCACCACCACGCTCGCCTGCTGCAGATTCAGCCCCAGGCCGCCGGTGTCCGTCGACAGGAACACGCGGCACTCGGGATCGTTCTTGAAGCGCATGATCTCCTGCCGGCGCCGCGGCTGCGACACAGACCCGGTGTGCCACGCGAACGGCAAACCCATCTGGCGGCACAGCGCCTGCACCAGCAGGAGCATTCGCTCCCACTCCGAGAAGATCAGGACCTTCACCCCCGGCGCGGAAAGCGCGCTCTCCAGCAGGTTCTGCACCTCATCCAATTTCGGACAGACCCGGCACCCCTCGTCCAAAATATACGGCGTGTCGCACACCATGCGCATCATCGAAAGTTCGCGCTGCAAGCGCTCCGACTCCGGCTTCGTAAGCGCCCGCGCCCGGGACTGCGCGACGAGCCGCGCCACGCGCTCTTCGTGAACCGCATAGCGCGAACGCTGCTCCGGCGCCATGGCTACAAAAACCGTGCTGTCGGTGCGGTCCGGCAGTTCCTTCTCCACGTCCGCCTTGCGGCGACGCAGGAGATAGGGCCTGATGCGTTCGCGCAGGTGTTGGAGGTTTTTGTACCCTTCGGGGCGTCCGTTCGCGTTGAGCAGGTAGAACTCGCGGTTGAAGCGGAAGAGCGGCCCCAGCACCTGAGGATCGAGGATCGACATGAGCGAGTACAGCTCGTCGATCCGGTTTTCGAGCGGTGTGCCGGTCAGCACAAACATATAGCGGCTCTGGAGCTTTTTGACCGCCTGCGCGGTCAGCGTGTCCCAGTTTTTGATGCGCTGCGCCTCGTCGAGGATGACGCAGTCCGGCTTGAGAACCGTGTTGATGCCGGCCACGTCGCGTAAAATCTGCTCGTAGTTGGTGAGGGTGAAAAAGGCCGGCTGCTCATAGGCCGACCGGCGGGCGGACCTTTCGCCGAAGACGATCTGATACGGCAGATCGGTGAAAAGACGGATCTGCTCCTCCCACTCGGTCTTCAGCGACGCCGGAGCCACAACCAACACGCGGCCCACCTTGCCCAAGCGATGCAGCAGCGCCGCCGCCGCAATGGCTTGGGCGGTTTTGCCAAGCCCCATTTCGTCGGCCAGCAAGGCGCGCTCTGTAAAAGCCAGATGCAGCATGCCCTCGCGCTGGTACGGCAGGAGCGGCAACTTGGTCTCCTGCGCGGGGTAGAGTCCGGAACGCACGTTCTGCTCATACGCGCGCCGCAGCCGGATGCGGTCCTCGCTGCGCGTCAGCTGGCCGATCCACGCCGCGACCTCCTGCGACACGCGCACGGCCGGGCGGCCGGCCCGATCGAACGCCGCGAGAATCTCTTCTTTGGAAAACTCGGGGAACGCCAGTCCCGTGATGTCGAAGAACCCGCGCAGGCACGATGGCAACTGATTCATGTTGCGCTCCACCATGAGGCGTCCCGTGGCGATGTCAGGCACCAGGTCAATGCGGCCAGAGCCCGTCTCTTCCGCCTGACGCAAAGCCGGCCCCGTGCCCCGCAGCCAGCGCAGCAGCGCCTCGACATGTTTGCAGGTCCCGAGGCCGTTGACCCGGAAATCCACGCACGTGCAGGAGCTGACCAGCGGCGCGAGGCCCCGCAGCTCCACCTGGTAAGTCTGGCCGCTCGCGGACTCCACGCTGAAGTTGGAGAAAACAGGATACTCGGGCGCGAGGTTCCGGAAACGCATGGGCTCCTTCGCCGCCCGCAGCTTGCGCCGGTTGATTTCGTCCTGATCGGTGGTCCGCCAGTTACTCACCGGCGGCACTTCTGGCACCGCGTCAATCCGCATCGGTATTTCCATCGGCATCCCCGTTCTTAAGATGCCCAATTGTAACCGCAGCCGCGTCAATCCGCAAACCCTTACGGACACACCCGCACAAGTTTTCCGCGCCCTTTCGGCAAATGCGGGGGCAGCATTCCGGAAACATCCCGCACTTGTCGGCAGCCTTCCCTCATGCTACATTAAAAGTACGGTTAGTGTTAAAATCGTGTCGCAATCGCCATGAACAGCGGATTCGGCGAAGAAAAGGGGACGATGGAAACTGCCATTCTTGTATTGGGTTCTCCCAACGATGCGCAAGGCCGGCTTTCGAGCATCGCCATCGAGCGCTGCCGGCAAGCGCTGGCCGAATTCAAGCGGACACCGGATGTGCACATCATCACCACTGGCGGCTGGGGTGCACATTTCAACGTGGCCGCACATCCCCACGGCCACTACACCCGGCAATATTTGGAATCATTAGGTGTGCCGCCTGGCGTTTTCCTCGAATGTGTAGAAAGCTCAAACACCGTTGAAGATGCCCGTCTTTGCCGGCCGATTTTGGAACGCCACGGCATCACAGACCTGATCGTAGTGACGTCCGACTTCCACATCCCCCGCGCACGCTTCATTTTTGAACGCGAATTTCCTGCGACCGCGTTGACCTTCTCCGAAGCCCCAACACACCTTTCCGGTGATGAACTGGCCCGGCTGAAACGGCACGAAGAAGAGGCGCTCGCAAAACTCCGTCAAAGCCGCGAATACCAGCAGGAATTCCATGCCTCGTCAGAGTGCGCGTCCGACGGCGAGCCTCGGGCGCTCCTCTGTCCTCCGCGCAGGACCGAAACCGATTTCTCCTGACTGGATTTCAGGCACGACAGGACCGGGCTTGGTTTTACTCCGGCCAGACTGTCGGTTTCGGCTCTCTGGACGGGGCCGACCGCGGATCACACCCCGTATTCCTTCCGGACTGCCGCAAAACGGCCCAGGCTGTCTTTCAAGCCGCCCTCGCGGTTGCGCAAACGCCAGACCGCCACGTGCGAGGCCATCAACTCATCCATCTCACCCGCCAACGCGCGGCGCGTTTCAGCTCCGTCGATGCCGCCGTCCAGCAGGGCCAGACCGCGGTGGCAGGCGGCACGCAGCAACCGGACCACCTGCCACGCTTCTTGCGCCGCCACGGACGTCGACGGAGGAAGGGTCGCAGCCAACCGCTCGACATCCGACAAAACGGCCCGCAGCGTCTCGCCCGTGACGCCCGGCAGAAGCGGGCGTCCCCGGGGTTTGGAAAGGATGTGGAACAGCTCCGTGCCGTTCCCGCGCAAGGCCCCGCATTTCAGATAAAGGTCCCCCAGGGCCAAAAGAGGGCGGCCCATTTCTTCCGCCGCGACCGTATCCAGGGCGTCCGCGAGGTCGATTCCGACATTCTGGCGGAATCCCCATGAGAGCGCCGCGCCATACACATAGCCGGCGAGGCTGACCGCCATCGGTTGCCAGTGTCCCCCGTCGCCCCAATCGGTGATGAGATATCCGCAGGCGCCGTGCTTACGGCCATTCACGGCGGCAGAGCGCAGGTTCTCCAGCATGTTCGACGTGCGCCCCGCCAAGCTGTTCCAGGCGGAGGTGCCGGGACAGACATAGAACGGCACGCCCGACCGCGCGAACAGCGCGCCGTGCGCGTCAAAGGGGTGGTCCGCCTCGTATCCCCACTCGAGCGCCACCGAGTCGGACGGCAATTCCGGCACGAGTTCCGGATGCCGGATAATGATGTCCCCCCAGAACGCCATGGCCCTGCCGCGTGCGCTCACAAGCGCGTGGATCTTCTTCAAGAAGTCGAGATACACGCGACCCTCGCCCTGTTGCCGCACCAACGCGGCCGACCGGCCGTCCCCCCGCAGATCGAAGGTCTCGTCGCAACCGACATTGAAAAGGCGCGAGGTGAAATTCGGCAACAGCTCATCATAGAGTCCCGCCAGAAAATCGACGCAGCGGGGATCGGACGGGCAAAGCGAGGTGGGGTTCTCATGCGTGCCGCCCCACGGCAACGGGGCACCGCCCTGGGGCAGCTCTGCCAGCCCGTTGTAGCGGGGCCGGACAAGCCAGCGCTCCAAATGGCCGAACGAGTTCTGATTAGGAACCAGCTCCACACACCGCGCACGGCAATAGGCGTCCAGACTGCGGATCTCTGCAGCCGTCATGGGGCTGGCGTCCCGCCACACCTCGGCGTGGTCGCAGTAAGCGAACGTATGCTCGGTATACAGCTGAAGCTGATTGATCTTGATTCCGGAGAGCATGTCCACAAGGCCGAAGAGCGCCGGCATCGTCGGCACTTTATCGCGGCTGATATCGAGCATCACGCCGCGCACGGGAAAGTCGGGGGCATCCTCGATCGCGCAGCAGGGAAGCGTACCGCCGGAAAGACGCGCGAGCTGCGCGAGCGTCGCCGCCGCATAAAAGAGTCCGGCGCGGTCCTGCGCCGCGGCGCTGACGCATTCCGGCGTGACACGGATGCGGTACGACTGCGGCCCCGCCACCCGTGGCACAAGCGCGAAACGGAGCTGCGGCTTCTCCTCTGAGCAGGGGCCGGCGCGCCACCCCGGCCCAAGCGTTTTCCGCAAGGCGTCAACTGCGGGCTGAATTTCTTCGGCATCGCCTTCGACCGCACAGCACCCCGTCTCCGGCAACAGAAAGGCCCCCTCGTCACACCGGAGCGACCGCACTCGCGGGATCAATCTGTCGAGAAGGGTATTCACATCGGCCCGTTCATCCGCGCTGGCGGACGATCTCGTACAGCGCGACCGCGCCGGCCACGCCGGCGTTGAGCGACTCGACGCGACCCTTCATCGGCAGGCAGGCGATGAAATCGCACGTCTCGCGGACAAGCCTTGACAGTCCTTTCCCCTCACTGCCGACGACCAACCCCACGCGCCCTTTGAAGTCGAGCGAGGTGTAGTTCTTCGCGTCAGGCCCGAAATCGAGGCCCGTGATCCAAACGCCGCACTCCTTCAGTTCCTGCAGGGCGCGGACCAGATTCACGACCTTGGCCACGCGCATGTGCTCCGCCGCGCCCGCGGACGCGCGCACCGCAGCCGGCGTGACGCCCGCCGCGCGGTCCTCCGGCAAGACCACGGCGGTGACGCCGGCGGCATCGGCGGTGCGCAACATGGAACCGACGTTCTGCGGATCCTCAATATGGTCAAGCACCAAGATCAGCGCGTTCGGCTCTTCCTTCACGTCGTGGATCACCTGCTCGATCGAGATGTATGGGAAACCGCCGGTGCGGACAGCGACGCCCTGGTGGTTGCCCCCCTCGCACAAGACATCGAGCTCCTCTCGCTCAATCGTGCGGAACGGCACCCCGCGCGCGATCAGCAATCCACGCAACTCCGCCACATCGGGTGCGTCACGGCCCGCCTGCGGCAACACGGCCTCGTAGATGTGGCGCTTGTCGGACTTGACCACCTCCAGCACGGGACGCCGCCCATAGATCCAGTCGCCCCGGTCGGAAGGGGACCGACGCTCCTCGCCCCGGCCATCGCGGAAATCTTTATACTGTTTGTTTCTCTGTCTCATTTTGTCAGCAATACCCGGGAATCATCCCGTAGAAATAAAGCGGTTTCAGGACGTAAACCTTTAGCAACCAGGCTGCATGCTGCTCCTTGGACATATCCAGCAACGAAAACGGGAAACTGCTCCGCGGCTTCTTCTCATAATCGAACTCGCAGAGCAAGACATGGCCGTAATCGGTGATGATCGGGCAGGCGGCGTAGCCGTCATACTTCGACCCCGGCTCCTGTCCGTCGATCAGCGCGATCAGATTCCTCGCGGCGACCGGAACCTGCTTGCGTATCGCAGCCGAAGTCTTGCTCGTCGGAATACCGGCGACATCACCCAGGCTGACGATGTTCGGATACTTCAGATGGACCAGCGTCGCCTTGTCGACCATGGCCCACGCCTCCGCGGACAGTTTTCCTTCATCCCATCCCAATCCCGCTTCGCGCACAAAATCCGGCGCGCTCTGCGGCGGCACGAGGTGGAGAAAATCATAATCTTCAGCGAAGGGCGTCGTGGACGTCTCCTCAACCGTCGAAAGCTTGCCGGTCTGGGGATCAGCCTGTTCCTTTTTGATTTTCTCGACTCTGTCGAAGTAGACTTTCTTCGCCGCGGTATCAACGCCCTTGACGCGGGTATGCAGCGAGACGCTGATCTGGCGCTCCTTGTAGATCGCCTCGAGGCGCGGAGTGAAAAAAGGCACGTCGTAGAGTTCTTTGGCTGCCGAGAAATAGTCGATCTTCACGTTCGTCCGCGTGCCCGACTTCCGGGCCAGATGCTCGGTCAACAGGCAAATCTTCTTGGGGGCCCCGCCGCATTTCAGCTTGGTGTAGGTGTCGGTAAAAATGCCGCGCCCGCCTTTTTTTACAAACGCTTGAATCGCCGGCCACGTTTTTTGCGCGCCTTCGAAATCGTAGATGCAATGGGCGTTTCCCAAGCCTAACGTTTTCTGCGAAAGGCCTTCCACCTTGCCCCAGTTGAGTTGCAGTCCGGGGGTCAGCACGAGGAAATCATAGGCGAACACGCCGCCGCCGTCGACCGTCACCTTGTTCTGCGCCGGTTCGATGGCGACGACCGTCTTCTTGACCCACTTCACGCCTTTCGGCATACAGTCGGATTGACGGCGGTAAACCTGGTCCGGCCTGTAGACGCCCGAAGCGATCAGGGTGAATCCCGGCTGGTAAAACTGGCGGTCCGCCGGATCGATCAGCGTAATCTCGGACTTCTTGAGATTACGCACGAGACGCGACGCCATGCTGAGGCCTGCGGCGCCACCGCCGACGATCACGATCTTGACGTTCGCGTTGCTGCGGGACATCGCACACTCGCTTCCTCCCGCTGCAGCCACAAAGCCAAACGCCGCCGCCGTCTTTATGAACGTGCGCCGGCCCATGCGGTCATCGAGCATTCTTTCCAGCACAGTATTATTGTCCATCACACCCCCTCCAATCTCTTCGACAACAGATCCGGTCTGCAATTTCAAATTATACTATTATAGGAGGTGTTCGGCTGTCCATTTGATTTTCCAGCCCGTTCAAAGCGTACTCCAAAACCGACACCAGCGCGATACAGGCCGTATCGGACCGCAGGATGCGTTCACCCAGTGAGAACATCTGGAAGCCATGGGCGACCAGCGCCTTCATTTCGTAGTCCGTCCAGCCCCCTTCAGGACCCACGGCAAGCAAAGGGCGTGCCTTTTGATCCGCCCCGTGCGGCAGCGTACGCCTCGGCCCGGGATGGGCCAACAAACGCAACGCCGTCGGAAACAGGCCGTCCAGCTCGTCCTCGACAAACGGTTTGAAGCGGGGGCAGACGCGGACTTCCGGAAGCCGCGTCAAGCCCGCCTGGGTTAAACCCTCGACCAGCAAAGGCCGATAATGGAGCGGATCGAGCCACTGGCTGCTGAAATAACATTTTTCGACTTTGTAAGCGTTGAGCAGCGCCACACGGCCCACGCCGAGCGCGGCCAGTTGCGGCCACAGCCGCTTCAGCACTTTCGGGCGCGGCGCTGCCAGCAGCAAATCGAACCACGGCTCAGGCAGAATAACCGTGTGATCGGGAAGCAGCCGCACGCAGGATTCGGCCACATCCAGCACGCGCGAGATGCCGGCCAAACCGTTCAGCGTGCCGGTCGCGATGGCCTGTCCGGGCGCTGCGCGCAAGACCTGCCGGACATGTTCGGCACGCTCATCGGTGAGCAGAACCGTCCCGTCGGCCCGGATCTCTTCCGGCTCAAACAGAATGCGGTTCATCGGAAATTCCTCCCGGCCGTCGCGGACGAAGAGCGCAGAAACTCAGATCCACACATCCGCCAAACTCGCCAGCCAGTCATCCTCGCTTTGAGGCTGCGTCGTCGGCACGACCAGCGAAAGCGTCAGCCGCGACGGCTCAAACACATCCGCCGCCACGCACCGCACATCGTCGGCCGTCACGGCCTCAATCCCGGCGATCGTCTCTTCGGGGCGAACCACGCGCCCATAGTTCAGCATCGACTCGCCGATGTACATCATCTGGCTGCCGGAACCTTCCAGCCCTAACCGGAAAGTGCCCAGCAGATAATCCTTGGTCCGCCGCATCTCTTTCGCGCCGGCCCTGGCGTCGAGCACACGCCGGATCTCCGTGGCGGTCAGCTTCAGCGCCGCCACCGCACGCTGGCAATCGAACCCGCCGCTGATCGCAAAAAGACCGGTTTCTTCAAACAACTGGAAACTCGACTGGATCGAGTAACACAGGCCGTGGCGTTCGCGGACGCTTTGAAAAAGCCGCGAGCTCATGTTCTCTCCGAGCAGACCGTTCAGCACGCGCAGCGCATAACGGCGGTCGTCATGCCGTCCGAACAGACGGAAACCCACCACCGCGTGAACCTGCGCGATCTCTTTTTTCACCAGCGACAACCGTTCCTGGGGAACCTTACCGTCGACGCGCTTGAAATCCAGCCCTTTGGCTTTGCGCACGCCGCCGAAAACTTTCTCGACGCAGGCCACGCAGGTCGCATGATCCAAACGCCCCGCAAACGCGAACACCGTCGCCCCCGGCACATAGGACCTCGCCTTGTACCGCAGCAGCGTCTCGCGGCTCATTTTACGCAGCGTGGCTTCGTCGCCGGAAAGCGGCGCGCCCAGCGCGTGTCCCTTGAACATCACCTCCTGCAACTTTTCCTGCACCACATGCTGCGGCAGGTCCTGGTACATCTTGATCTCTTCCAGGATCACGTCGCGCTCACGGCTGAAATCGTCCTCCCCGATCGTCGCGTTCAAGTACATGTCGGACAACACATCGAACGCCCGTGTCATGTATTCGTACGGCAACCGCGCATAGTAGCATGTTCCCTCCTCCTGCGTGAACGCGTTGAGATACCCGCCCCGGCCCTCGATCTCCCGCGAGATGGACAAAGCCGAGCGCGTCGGGGTTCCTTTGAAAAGCATGTGTTCGAGGAAATGGCTCGCGCCGCCGACCGACGTGTTCTCGTAGCGGCCGCCCACGCCCACCCAAATGCCGACCGCAACGCTTTCCGCGGAAGCCGCGGGCGACGACACCACCGTCGCGCCGTTCTTCAAAACCGTAACTTGAACGTTTTCTAACATAAAGTCCTAAACCGCGGCCGCACGCATCGCGGCCAGCGTCGTCTTGCCGTCATAGAGGGCCTTGCCCACAATCGCTCCGTACAGGTTCTTGCACCCCAGCGCCTTCAGCGCGGTCACGTGTTCGGGTGCGCTCACGCCGCCCGACGCGATGATGCGGCAGGAGACCGTCGCGCACATCTGACGCATCGCCTCGAGATTGGGTCCGCCCAGCATGCCGTCGGTCGCCGTGTCGGTGTAAATGATCGTGCGCACGCCCACAGCTTCAGCCTGCTTCGCCAAATCGATGGCGCGTGTCCCGGTGGTCTCGACCCAGCCTTTGACCTGAACGAACCCGTCGCGCGCGTCGATGCCGACCGCGATCGCGTCGCCGAAGCGCTTGACCAGCGCGTCCAGCGCGCCGAGACTATCCAGCGCGCGCGTGCCGATGATGGCCCGCGTCACGCCCGCCTGCAGCAGTCGCTCGATGTGCGCATCGGTACGCAGTCCGCCGCCGACCTCGACGGGAATGCCGATCGCCCGGACAATCCGCGCGATCACCTCGGCGTGTTTCGGCTCGCCCTGAAAAGCGCCGTCCAGATCCACCACGTGCAACTGTTCCGCGCCCTGCCCGCGCCACTTGAGAGCCTGCGCCACGGGGTCATCGGAATACACGGTCACGTCGTCCGCCTTGCCTTGGCGCAGCCGCACGCACTTGCCGTCCTTTAAATCGATCGCCGGTAAAATGATCATCCTGCATCCTCTTCTGGCGGGCACGACTCCCGGCCCGAAATCAAATCGCGCCCTTGCTGGAAGGGATGCCGGCCTCGCGAGGATCGGGCTCAACCGCCATGCGCAAAGCCCTTGCAAAACCCTTGAACATGGCCTCGCAGACGTGATGAGTCTCATCGCCGTAAATTTGCCGGACGTGCAGGTTCAGGCGGCCCTCGACCGTCAGCGCCCGGAAGAACTCCTCCAGCAGCTTCACCTCGAAATCGCGCACCTGCATATGCTTCATCGCGCTGGCGAAGACCAGGAACGGACGTCCCCCCAAATCCACCGCGACCTCGCAGAGCGCCTCGTCCATCGGCAGCTGGAAGAAGCCGTAGCGCCGGATGCCGCGCCGGTCGCCGAGCGCCTGGTTGAGACAGGCGCCAAGCACCAGCCCCACGTCTTCCACGGTGTGGTGATAATCGACGTTGACGTCGCCCGCGGCTTTGACCTCCAGATCGATCAATGCGTGCCGCGCGAAAAGTTCCAGCATGTGGTTAAGAAACCCGATTCCCGTCTCCACGCTGCAGGTGCCGGTCCCGTCGAGATTCAGCGTCACCGCGATATCCGTCTCGCGCGTCGTGCGTTTCCGTGTCGCTGTACGTGCCATGGCTGCCTCCGTTTTACGCCGCTCCGCCCGTCGCTGCGGCATCGTCCTTCTTTTTGCCTCTCGCCAGCTCGCGCAACCGGATGACCCAGATGCACACTTCATACAACACACACATGGGAACGGCCATGATGATCTGCGAGACCGGATCCGGCGGCGTCAGAATCATGGCGATAATAAAGATGACCACGATCGCCACGCGACGACGCGACCGCAGCGCCTCGGACGGGACGATCCCGATCCACCCCAGCACCAGCAGCAGGAGCGGCATCTGGAACGCCAGGCCGAAGGCGATGATCGTCTTGATCACGATGTCCACGTGCTCGTCGAGCTTCACGATGTCGACCTTGATGCCCACCCACGTGTTGATCTGCTGCAAAACCTTGATGGCGACCTCGAGCGTTGCCGCATAAGCCATCCAAACGCCCATGCCGAACAGCACGGTCGAGATGACAAGGCTGAAAACAATGATCGTCCGCTCACTGCGCTTCAGGCCCGGGAAGACAAAACGCATGAGGAAAAAAAGAAGGAAAGGCAGGCTGAGCGCCGTGCCGCCCCACAGCATGATCTTCATCAGGATACTGAAGCCGGCGGTCCACCCCAGCCCCTGAACCATGTCTTTCGACAGCCCGGCGGGCGCGATCAGCCAACTCGTGATGGCAGGCGCGAACGGGACGATCGCGATCTCGCACAGGATCCATGCGACCGCACAGTGGACCAAGCAGTTGCGCAGATCGATCAGATGCTCGAGAAAAGGACGCGGCGGATCATCGTACTCGTCCGCTTGACCCGGTGTCCCGGGCTGCTTCAGTGAGAAACGCCCAATCTTCATTGCCCGCCCTCCGCGGGCTTTTCTTCCCCGGCCGTTTCGGTCGGCGCCTCAACTCCGTCACCCTCGGACGGGGCATCCGGAGACCAGTTCTCAACCTGCCCCTCGTTGCCGGGATAATCCGAAGCGTCGGGATAAGGGTTCTCGTAAGCTTCCGGGGAGTCCGGCGAAGCGGACGAACTGGACGCGGACGGCGGCGGATTCGGATTTCCCGCGGGCGGCACCTGGTCCATGTTCATCAACTGGTCTTTAAACTCGTCAGCCGCACGACGGAACATCTCCATCGTGCGGCCCAGTTTGCGGGCGATCTCGGGAAGCCGTTTGGGGCCGACCACAATCAGGACGACCACAAACAGCACAACCCATTCGCTCGCACCTACGGAGCCGCCGAGGAACGCCACGCTAGGAAAATACGACATACCCGGAAGCTCCCGACCCTACCCGCTTATTTCTGGAACAGAGCGAATTCGCCACGGCGGTTCAGGTGCCAAGCCTCTTCGCCCGATCCGGCCACAGCCGGCTTCTCTTCGCCGTAGCTGCGGGTCTGGATGCGGTCTGCGGCAACGCCCAAGTTGACCAGGTAAGAACGCACGGCCAGCGCGCGATTCTCGCCCAACGACAGGTTGTACTCGTTGCTGCCGCGCTCGTCGCAATGTCCCTCGACGACCAGCACGTGACTTGCATTCTGCTGGAGGTGCTGCGCGACCTGTTCGACCTTTGAGACCTCGCTCGGGGGCAGCGCGTAGCTGTCGAACGCGAAATACACGGGAGCGAACTTGACGCCCTGCACGGCCTGCAACGTGTCTTCGAAACGCGCGCCGCTCACCAGAGACCCGTCCTCGCCGGTCACCTTGGCAAGATCCGTATTCTCCAACAGGGTCGGGTCGCTCAGGCCGGCACCGACTTCCGTCGAGCGGTCCTTCTGCCAAGGCCAACGCCAACCGCCCGCCTTGGTGCGGCAACCGGTATCCATGAATACGAGCGCGCCCATCAGGGCGACATTGACGACGACGACCGAACGAATATGCATGAGTGAACTCCTAATGAACCGTTTAACGATCAGACCAATCCGGGGACATCCAATTTCCGGCAATGTTGATTAACCGTACAGCAGGATCCCCCAGAGTGTCAAGAATGTAGAGCGACGAACGGCTGGAACACACCACGTGCCGCCCATCCGGTGCCCACGACGGGTGCTCGTAATCCCCCGCCGGCGTCAGAAGTTCGCAGGAGCCCTCACCCGCGCGCGGATCGACCGTCGCGATCTGATACCCGCCGCCCCGCTTGGTCGCGTAAACGATCCGGCCCTTTTTGTTCCAGTCGGGGTTGACGTTCTCGGTCCCCTTGTACGTCAACCGGCGCGACTTGCGGGTCGCCACATCGACGATGTAGAGCTGCGGGGCCTTTGCGATGTCGCTCACATACACGATGCTGCGGCCGTCCGGCGACCAGCAGGGGCTGGCCTCCGCGCCGTGCGGGGTTTGCGTCAACCTCGTCAGCTGACCGCCCCCCAGCGACAACGAGTAGAGTTCGGGATTGCCCTGATACGAAAGGATGATCGCCACCCGCGAGCCGTCGGGAGCAACCGCCGCCCCCGTGTTCAGCCCCTGCAGCGCGGCCAGCGCCTTGCGCTCGCTCCCCACCACCATCCGGTAAACCGCGGGGTAACCCTTCAGGAAACTGGTGTAGTAGATATCGCGGCCGTTCGGAGCCCAGCGCGGACCGACCGCCGCCACATTGTCGTGCGTGATCTGCATGATGCCTTGGCCGTCCGCATCGCACGTATAGAGGTCCGCGTTGTTGCGGCCGCGGCGGTTCACGAACACGATGCGCGACTGCGCGATGCCGGTCTCGCCGGCAATCAACCGCACCATCTCGTCGGCCAGCTGGTGGGCCTGGCGCCGCACCTCGGCCTGCCCCATCGAGACCTTGCTCCAGTTGAACGCCTTGCCGGGCCACTCCACCCGGCACCCGCTCTGGATGCCGGAACCGGCGTCGGCCACGGTCCCATTCACCCTCACCGCGCCGGCAGAAGCCACCTTGAACCAACCGGAAAGTTCCAAATCGCGGGAGAGCGTCCTGATAAACATCTGGCCATACGGCCCGGACGCCTTCAGCCCGGCCAGCGAGACCGTGTCTTTCTCGGCCCCCTTTTTCACGACCGAAATCACCGGCGGCGCCGCCGCGGCCTTGACCTCCGCATTCATCCCGGCGACTCCGACCAAAAACATCACCGACGCAAGAAGAAATCTGTGCATAGTAACTCCAAAAAAATGATTTTGATTATACGCTTATAACATCCGGTTCCGCAAGCGTAGACATGCGCGTTTCAACGTGTTTTCGCGCCGGAGTGACACCGGGCAGCCACTCTGCTAAACTACGTCCGCATGAATGCCTTTCTCTTCGACATGGACGGCGTGCTTATCGACAACTCGGACTTCCATGTGCAAGCCTGGACCGCCTATTCGCGTCAATTCGGACGCGAACTGAGCGTTGACGACATCAAGCGCCGCCTGGGGTTCAACAATCGCGAATACATGCGTTTCGTGCTCGGACGCGAACCCTCCGAAAACGAAGTCACGCGCTCCACCGTGGAGAAAGAGGCTCTCTACCGCGAAATCTGCCGCCCCCACCTCAAAACGCCTCCGGGGCTGATCGCCCTGCTTGATTTCGCCCAGCGCGCAAGCATCGTCTGCGGCGTGGCCACCTCCGCGCCGGACGACAACGTGCGTTTCACGCTCGACGGTCTCAAACTCCGGCCTTATTTCAAAGCGGTCGTGGACGCGGGCCACGTGAAGCACTGCAAGCCCGACCCCGAGATCTACCTGCTGGCCGCCCAGCGTCTCGGCGTGCCGCCCGCGCAGTGCCTCGTGTTCGAGGACGCCATCGCCGGCATCCAGTCTGCCCGGGCTGCGGGCATGCGCGTCATCGCGATCACCACCTCGTATCCCGCAGAAATCCTTAACGACCACGGGCCAGACGCCGTCATCGCATCTTTCTGCGACCTCGCCGCGCCGTGCCCCGCCGCCGCGGTTGTCGAGTCGGTTGCGGGGCTGCGCCTGACGCTCGGCTAAGCCGCGCCGAACCGCGCGACTGCGCTATTCTACCCACACCAGCCGCATCCGCATGGGGTCGAGCGGGACAGCGATTTTTCCGCCGGCCTGCGACAAAAGCGCGTTGCTCAAAGCGTCGCGAGCCGTGCGGACTTTCGTTCCGAGCCTTACCGGCGAAACCGCCACTTGGGCCGTCACGGCCTGATCGGGCGACAGGTTGGCGACCACCAGCAACACGCGCCCTTTTCCCCAAAACGTCTCCGGATGCGCATACAGGCTGACCTTGACCGACGACGGCTGCGCAGTCGCGGCCGGCTGCGCTTCCCAATACGGATGCCAATCGGCTGCGCCGACATCGAACCGGGTCATCGCATCCCAGATCGGCGCCATCTTTTCCAGCGTCGACAGACCGCAGGGCCGCACGCGCACATCGTGCAACATCGACACCGCGAGCGCGTGATCGAACGTCCACGTTGGCGGACGCTCATACGCCAAGAATTCGCAGGGCACGCCGAAGTTGCGACCCATGAACTCGGCGCGGAAAGTTTCCAGCGAGAGCGCCTTCAGCGGCTCGTTCGCATGGCTACCGGAGGTCAGCTGCTCACCGTCCCAATACGCGTCGGCAAAAGCCAGCATCGGCGTCACACAGCAGGTGCTCTGATGCGCGCTGATGATGCCGCCACGCGCGTGGACCGCACGGCTGAGCCGCTGCATCAGCTTACGCACAGCAAAGAACGGATAGGTCGGATGCAGCGAGCCGTCGGGCGCACGATAGCCGCAACCGTGCCGTTCGTTGCAGCATTCCGCCGGCATGATCGTGCTGTCCAGATAGAGCCCGTCGAAGCCGTAGCGCGCCATGGCCCATTCGATCTTCTCGGCCAGCCTGTCGCGCCAGACGCTGTTGTAGCAGACCTTGTAGTCGCGCTGGTCCGGCGGCCGGATCCAGCAAGACTCGTACGCGCCCTTCGCGTCTTTCGCCAACACCTCGTCGTGAAGCTCCGCCCACTCGGGAGCGAGCGGCGACAACTCGTAGCCCTGATAGACCAACACCTGCATGCCCCGCTGATGGCAGGCGTCCACGATGCCTTTGAATTCTGTTTCGGGATGCGTCACGGGATAGTTCTGGATGGGAATCCAGTCCTCGTGGAAGACCACGGTCTTGACGCCCAGCTCCTGAGCCCGGTCCAATTTCCGCAACGGCTGGCGGTCCGGGAACGCACGGTGGCAAACCCACCACTCTTTCGGCACCGGCATCGTGATCCCCACGCCCAATTCGGACGCGTGCCAGATTCGCTTCTCGTGAAAATCGCTCGGCCACGGCTTCACGGGCGTGGCCTGCAGACCGAACGTGAAGGTCGCCGGCAATTTCAGCTCGCGGTCCGACAGCCGCACACGCAGCACCATCGCCCCCTCTTGCGGCAGCAGCTCGACCACGCGCTCGGCCGACTCCGGCTGCCACCCCTGATCGGACTCCGTGAACCACCCCAAGCCGCGATCCTCGGTCCCGAGCCACACGAAGGGCTTAAACGGCAGGCTCATGCCCTCGGCGGGCACAGCGCCGCTGTTCGCGGCCCCGCCCCACCTGCCGGGATAGTAATGATACAGGCTGACACACTCACGTTTCAAAGGGATCTCCAGCCAGAGCCGCCCGACCCTCACCGCACGCTTGGCTCGGGGCACCACCGTGAGCCCAATGCGGGCCATGCCATCGTACTCGACACGCATGGAGGTGTTGACCGCCACGTCGTCCGCCGACAGCCAGCCGCAGACCGTCGCATGCGCCGCGTCCGATTCCAGAACCCAATGTCCGCCCTTCTGCCACGCGACCGGCTTACCGTCGGATTCCGCCACCACGCGAATCGGCGCGGCCAGCACGTCCTTTCCGGCCGCGCGAATGGCGGCCGGCAGGCCTGCGCCGGAAAACCGGTGGACCCTGCCCCAAACGCCAATGTCCGTTGCCGTCTGTTCCTGCTTGACGCTCACCGGCTCCCACGGCGGCGGAACATCCGCGAGGCCTTCGGCGCAAAGGCCGCGCTCACCAGCAAGCACAAAGAACACCGACAAAGCCGCATCCTTCAAGCCAACACGCATCGCCATCTGCTCTCCTTTCGCCAGATCATTTCATCCGAAAATCAATCATCCGCGGCGGCGGATTCGCAGCCGTGATCGCCAGTTTTTCGGACGCGGTCAACGCACCGCCTTTACGCCTCTCGGCCTCCTGAACAAACGAGGCGAACCACAGCTCGCTCAAGCTCAGCTCGCCTTCGCGGACCGTGCAGAACTCGCGTTGCAGCAACCGGCGCACGGCGGCGTAATCGCCGTGCGCCAGCGCCAGTTGGGCCCGCATCAACTGGATGCGCTCATGCCCCGCGGCAGACGGCGGCAACTGTTCGGCAAACGCCTGAAACGCGGCATAGCGTTTGTGGCGCATCAGGAAATCGCAAAACTCCACCGCCAGACTGCGCTCCCCTCCGCACAGTTTCCAGGCCTGCGAATACGCCCCCTGCGCCGCGTCGGGATCGCCGTCGTGTTCGAGCAACACGGCCAGATTGCGAAACGCGGCGGCGTTGGCCTGGAGCGCAAGGGAAGCCTCGAACGACGCCCTCGCCTTGCCGAAGTCGCCGGCCTCCAGCTGAGCGACGCCCACGTGGAGATGATGCAGCCACGTCGCGCCCTTGGCCTTCATCGACGCGCGCACCACAGACACCCATCCGGGCGAGACGTTGA
This sequence comes from uncultured Lentisphaeraceae bacterium, assembly GCA_964579865.1. GTDB lineage: Bacteria > Verrucomicrobiota > Kiritimatiellia > RFP12 > UBA1067 > DAOPZC01. The sequence goes on from CAZOIS010000012.1 coordinate 23,696, forward strand.
AGCTGCGGGGAAGCGCTGCGAGCGCCTTTTCGGAGAATGTGCCGTCCGCCAGAAGTTCGCTCCACGGACGTTCCTCCTCGCCCAGATCGGTTTCGAATCTCAGCCCCGGGCTGATGGGTTTTCCGGAGATCTTTTCGTGCAGCATGCCCCATGCCGACCCGCGACCCAAGACCGTCCGCACCGGCGCGTCGGCCTGGGCCGACAGGAAGGCGTCCATCTCCCTCAGCGCCGCCAAAGGAACGTCGCGTACGACCGCGTTCTCAGCGGCGCCGCACGCTGCAGAGTAGTCGGCGAGGTGCGCGGTCTTCGCGTCCAGCGAGAAGGGGCTCAGGCACTCGGTCCACTCGATCCAAGACCCCGCCTTGAGCGGCCGGGTCTGAAGCTGGGTCGGCGTGACACCGCCCTGGATCTCGAGGTAATCGCCCTTGCCGTCTTCGGACAGGAAATCCATCCAGCGCTTGCCGCCGCGCCCCGAGCCCCACGTGAAGAACTTGCGCCCGAACAGCGTATCAGTCGAAACGTGACTCACCCCCTGCCCGTTTCCGTCCGCACAGGCGGACCATGCGTGCGTCCGCCCGGGCTTTCGGAAAAAGACCGACTTCGAATACGGGTAACGGGACGGATAGCTGCCGTCGAACCCGTCGAAAAACGGAAAGGTCAGCCGCGAATTTCCCGACGCGTCATGCGAAAGCGCGTAATCCGCCGGAGCGAACACGCGCGTTTCCGGCGTCAACGGCACCGCGATATTGGTCCACCAATAAAAATTGATGTCGTGGTCATTGGGATTGATCGCCTTGACATGCGCCCAAAGGCGCGATTCCCCGTTCGGCAGAAACAGATCCACCTGCCACGTGGTCTCCAGCGCGCGGTCGAACTCGTACAGCCGCAACAGCGCCCCGCGCGGCGTTTCCACGACGCCGGCGAACACGGGGCAGCACGTGAGCAGGCTGTGCCCATATAGCGGACCGTTCCACTCGACCCCACCTGAGAACCACGCATTGCGGATGGCGAGATTGGCGGGCTGAAAAACCGGGTTGTCGAAGAGCAGTTCGCGCTGTCGGGCCTTGTCATAAAGCGACATGAGCCGCCCGCCGAAGGTCGGATAGACGATGGCGCGCAGAAACGCGTTTTCCATCTCGATGACCGGCAAGCGTCCGAGGTGGCGCTCGCGGGTGTAATTGTCCAGCCTGAGATACGGCAACAGCGGCACGACCGTCGTCGGAGCCATCCCCGCGCGGTCCTCTTCGCTGAGGCCTGCCGGGACGGCGACAGGCCCGCCTTTGAGCTGAAACCGGAATTGAGGCCACGGGTTCGGCGCGCCCAGCGGCGCAACCGGCAACGTGCGGCAAACGGCCGCGATGCGGGACGTTCCCGTCTGCCCCCGCACAACGGTCACGCCCAGAAAAAGAACGCCGGCCAGACAAGCCGACACCGGTCTCATTCGCCGCATACCCCCTCCTTCCGGACGTTTTGCGGAACGGCCGTGTCCCCCTCAGCCCGCCGCCGTTCGGCCCCGGCTCCGGGCGCTTCCGCGATGATCGGCGGACGTGACCGGCTCCGGAAACACCTCAAAAATGAAAAGTGCCCGGCCCTCTCACTCACATGCCACGCGGCCATTAATGGCGCGCTTGAGCGTCAGCGGATCGGAGTACCCCACCCCGCTGTCTGCGGGCAGACCAAAAGCCAGACGTGTGACACGGACGTTCAGAGGCTTCAGCAGTTCGCTGATATAGCCAGCCGTGGCGTCTCCTTCCATATCGGTGCTCAACGCCAGCAGCACCTCCTTCACTTCGTCCCGCGCGACACGTTCGGCGAGCGAGCGCAACCGCAACTCGGACGGGCCCGTCTGTCGCGCCGGGGAAAACTTCCCCATCAGCGCGTGATAGCGCCCGTTAAACCCTCCCGAACGCTCGATGGCAAAAATGTCAGACGGCTCTTCCACCACGCACAGCACGGCGGCGTCGCGCGTGACAGAGGCGCAGAGCCTGCACGGATCCTGATCCTTCGAAGTGAATCCGCCACAAACCGAACAGCAACAGACCGCGGCCCGCGCGTCCTGCAGTGCGGACACGAGCGTGTCCAGCAGCAACTCCGGCTTGCGGAGCAGGGCGAGCGCGGCGCGCTCCGCCGACCGTCTTCCCAACCCAGGCAGTTTGGCCAGCGAGCGGATCAGATTGTCGACCGGCGGAACCATGAGAACCTCAGCCCCCGAACATATCCCCCATGCCGGAGCCCTGCATCATCTTGGCCATGGCTTCTTGCGTCTGCTTCTTCACGCCTTTGAGCGCCCCGTTGACCACGTTGTTCAGCATGGTCTCAAAGCGCTCCGGCTTGCCGGCAAGCACTTCCTTGAGCGCTTCCTGCGACACCTTGAGCGAGACGATGGTGAAATCGCCCCGCGCCACGCACGTGATCCCGCCGTTGGCGTATTCGCAGGTGATTTTCTCAATCTCGGACTGGATACGCTTCGCCTCTTTGCGCATCTGCATCGCCTGTTTCACTTGATCCAACATGCCCATAAGACATACTCCTTAAAAATCGTGGATGCGCGCAAACGCGCACGCTGTTCTGGTTTAATTGAATACAAAGTTTAATACAAACCCGCCTCGCGCCTCAAGCCTGTTTACGCATTTTTTGAAGCGCGAACGTGAACAGCTCTCGCAGTTCGCTGATCCGCAAACCGTAGGCCGCCGCCAGATAGACAACGCCGAAGACCAGCCCCCCGATCCCGAGCTTCAGGAAGTCCCCTACGCGGCCGTGCAGCGCCGCCACCGGACCGACGTGATACAGGGTCAGCCAGCTCAAACCGGACGCCACCCCGGCCGCCAGGGCGACCCGCGACGCAAACGAGACCGTCTCAACGAAGGGAAAGACCGGCGCGTTCTTTTTCAGCATCTCGACCAACGTCACGCACTTGAAGATGCGCGACACCGTAAACCCTCCCGCGATGAAGGACAGCAGAACCAGCTCGTGTCCGCCGTATACTTTGAGCCCGACCCAACTGATCAAAATGCTGATCGATGAGAAGAGAATCCCGATGACCGTCACCGCGACCATCCGCCGGTTCGCAAAGAAGGCCTGCATCACCAAGGCCTCGATCGCCGCAGCCGGCAGCACGAACGTGTAGAACGAGAGCGAAACCGCCGTCCGCTGCACGGCTACCGCATCAAAGTGACCGCCCTTGAAAATCAGCGACGTGACCGGCACCGCGGCCACGGCCACGAACAGCGCGAAAGGCGCGAAGACCGAAAGCAACATGCGGCCGAACCGCGTGACCAGCCGCCCGAGGCTCGCCCGGTCGTTCTTGTCGACCAGTTCGCAGAAGAACGGGAACACGGCGATCGACAGCGTATAGGGCACGAGGAACAGCAACGTGCTCTGCAATTTCCGCCCCATCGAGTTGGCCTGCATCAGGCCCGACTGGTCCAGCGCGCTCAGCACATACACGTTGTTGTACTCGTCGCGCACCTTCGCCATGACGATCCCCGCCAGCAGCGGCAGCGCCAGCCAGCACAGGCGCTTGAAAGCCGGATGCGAGTACGCAAACTCGGGCCGGAACAGACGCAGTTTGTCGCGCAGGCCAAGCAGATGCGTACCCACCTTGCAGGCCGACCCCGCCACGAGACCCCACATGAGCATCTGAGCGTTGTCCCGCGCCATCACCGCGCCCGCGACCAGAAAGAACACGACGGAAAACTTCCATACGGCATCGCCGAACGCCGCCAGGAAGAAGCGCTTATACCCGTTCAGCAGCACATAGGTGGTCGATCCCAGCGAAAGGCCGATGACCGCCGGGGCCAGCGTCTGAACGCTGCGCGCGGCCAGTTCGTATTTCTCGGGGGAGTGGCCCGCGCTCCAATGGGTCAACAGTTTCACCACAAGATGCGGCGCCACGCACAACACACAGGCCACCGCCACCAGCAAGAAGAACTGCAACGTCAGAACCGTATTGGCGAACCTCCAGGCGCTCTTTTCGGATTCGGTGTCCAGCTCGCGCATGAAAACGGGCAAGAAAGACGGGCCGAGGACCTCTTCCCCAATCAGGAACAACATGAAGATGCAGTTCTCGAAGGCAAAAGCATACACGACGTCGAAGGTGCTCTGCGGCAGATAGTGCCCCATCACCTTCGCCTGGATCAAACCCGCAAGCTTGAACAGCACATGCGCGATCAGGACCAGCACGCTCGCCTTGAAGATGCGCTTTTCAAGACTCGTTTTGTGTTCACCCATGTGTCCCCCCCCGTTTGGTGAAACGACCCGCCCCCCCGATGCCGGCACCCCCGCGCCGGCACCGCAACATGGCGCCCTTACTCCATCATCTGCATGTCGCACAGCGTGCGGTAAGAACCACCGGCCGCGTAAAGTTCCTCATGCGAACCGCGCTCGACGATCACGCCCTTGTCCAGCACCAGAATCTGGGTGGCATTGCGGATCGTGCTCAGCCGGTGCGCGATCGCGAAGGTGGTCCGGTTTGCCATCAGCTTGTTAATCGCGTCCTGAACGAGTCGCTCGGTCACGGTGTCCAGCGCGCTGGTCGCCTCGTCCAAGATCAGGATCGGCGGGTTCTTGAGGATCGCCCGGGCGATCGCCACCCGCTGCCGCTCGCCGCCGCTCAGCGCGAAGCCTTTTTCGCCGACCACCCGGTCATAGCCTTCCGGCTGCGAGACAATGAAGTCGTGCGCGTTCGCCATCTTGGCCGCCTCGACCACCTGCTCGCGGGTCGCGTTCGGCGAACCGTACGCGATGTTGGCCGCGATGGTGTCGTTGAACAGCACGGTCTCTTGGGTCACCACGCCGATCAGGTTCCGCAGGTCCCCCACATGCATCTGCCGCAGGTCCACGCCGTCCATCGACACACCGCCGCCGACCGGGTCATAGAACCGGGCCAGCAGGTTGGCCAGCGTCGTCTTGCCGGACCCCGTGCCGCCGACCACGGCCACGATCGATCCGCGCGGGATGTCGAGAGACACATCTTTGATCGTCAGTTCCGGATTGCTTCCATAGCGGAAACAGACGTGATCGAAATGCACACGGGTTTCGAACCCGGCTTTCCTGACCGGATCGGCCGCCACCGGCAGACTGAAATCGGTATCCAGCAGCGAGTAAATGCGCGCCAGCGCCGCACGCCCGCGTTCGATCTGGGCCTGGACCTTGCCGAGTTGCTTCATCGGGCGGTATGCGACAAGGAACGGGACGAGCAGAGGAGCGATCTCGTTGATCGCGAGCTTGCGGAAGAAGCAATACACCACGAAAACAAAGATCAGGAAGATGCCCATGCATTCGACCGCCGGCGTGATCAGCAGTTCCAGCCGGATGGACCGCAGGACGCTTTTGACGTAGTACTGGTTCGCGACCTTATATTTCTCGATCTCGAACCCCTCCGTGTGATAGGCTTTGACCACGCGGATGCAGGTCAGGTTTTCGTGAATCTTGGCCGCGATGAAAGAAATCCGATGCAGGGCCTTGCGAGACCATTTACGCACCATCGTCCCCAACACGGCCATCGGCATGAGAAACAGCGGAAAGCCGAACAGCACCAGAACCAGCGTCTCGATCATGTTGTTCTTGATCGCGAAGTAGATCACAAAGCCCACCGCCACCATGATCTCGAACGGCGCGCGGCAAATGTCCGCCAGCGTGTGCGCGATCACCTGTTCGATCTGCTGGGGATCGCTGGTGCAACGGCTCATCAGCTGCCCCACGTCAGTCCGCCCAAAGAAGCTCAGCGACTGGTTCTGGAGATGGCTGAACAGGTCCATCCGGAAATCCTGGACGACTTTTGAGCCTGTCCATCGCAAGAAATAATGGTTCAGATACATCGTCACCATTTTGACGAGCATGACGAGCGGCACCACCACCAGCGAAATCAGGAGCAGTTCTCCCGTCATGCGGCCCTGCGAATCCCGGAACGTGATCCCGACGCGGTTCGCATACTTCTCGACCTTGCCAAACCAAGCGGGAAGCTCATCGCTTTTTCCAGCCGTGACGCTTCCGCCAGACGGGGCCGAATTGACGAGATCCTTCAGGTTCCCGTCCAGAACAGAACGCCCGGGTTTCTTCTGTTCGACGGCGGCCGCGGACACCTCGGCGAGAAGGCCATGGCGCCGCTCTTCCGAGGTCTGGATGTGCTTGAGCATGGGCTGGATGACTTGGAAGATCGGCACCCAAGAACCGGCCGTGATCGAACCCGCCAACAAACCGGCCAGCAACCGCCCGCGGTATTTGCGGGCATAGCGATACAGCCGGCCGTACGCCTCCTTGGCGGTATACTCTTTGTCGAAAAACTCCATAGGCTATCCGTTCGCCGTCAGGTACCGCTCGGCCTGGAGTGCGGCCATGCAGCCGCTTCCGGCCGCCGTAATGGCCTGTTTGTAATGTCGGTCCTGCACGTCGCCCGCGGCAAACACGCCGGGCACCGAGGTCCGTGTATCGTCGGTCACGACATAGCCATCCGCATCCAACTCGACTTGCCCGGCAAAAGCGGCCGTGTTGGGCGTGTGGCCGATCGCGATAAACACGCCCTGAACCGCGCGTTCGAACCGCTCGCCGGTCTTCACATTCGTGAGACGCACGCCGGTCACCTCGCCTTTGGCCACATCGGCAATCTCCTCGACCACCGCATTCCAGACCACATCGATGTTGGGCGTCGAGAGGACGCGGTCCGACATGATTTTTGAAGCCCTGAAAGCGTCGCGGCGGTGAATCACCGTCACCCGAGACGCCAGACGTGACAAGTAGAGCGCGTCCTCCATCGCCGTGTCGCCGCCGCCGACCACCGCCACGGGCTGCCCCTTGAAGAATGCCCCGTCGCAGGTGGCGCAGGCCGAAACGCCTTTCCCCATCAGCAGGCGCTCGGAGTCGAGTCCCAGATACCGCGCGCTGGCGCCGGTGGCGATGACGACCGTCCGGGCTTCCAGTTCGCCGGCGATCATCAGCGAAATCTTTTTAGCCGCGCCGGAAAGATCGCACGAAGCGACCTCATCCATCAAAAAGCGTACGCCGAAGCGTTCCGCCTGCTTGCGCATGGTGGAAACCAGATCGGACCCCGCGATCGGGTTTTCGAACCCCGGGAAATTCTCGACGTCCGTCGTCTGCGTCAACTGGCCGCCGGGCTGCATGCCCTCGATCACGACGGGATTCAAGTTCGCACGCGCAGCGTAAATAGCCGCCGTCAGTCCCGCCGGCCCGCTGCCGACAATCACAACTTGTTCCATGGAACACCTCTTCCGGTTCTTGAACAGAAACAACACTCAATGCCAAACGTCCAACTCCCGACGTCCAGGAGGTGACGTCTGTCCTGGGGCGCAGAGCGTTCAGCGCCGGGCGCCACACGTTTGACTCCATTAGGTATAGCGCAAGACTTCGTCCACCGTCGTGTAGCCGTCGAGCACGTTCCGGATGGCGTCTTCACGCATGGTCCGCATTCCGAGTTCGCGCGCCCTTTCCCGGATGTACAGCGTCGGGCGGCGCTCGTTGATCAGATCGCGGATCGGGTCCGATATCCGCAAGTATTCGAACACGCCCTTGCGGCCCTTGTATCCGGTGCCGTTGCACTTCGAGCAGCCACGGCCGTAATAGAACGGCCGGTCACCCACGGCAACGCGTTTCAGGTCCATGCGCATCAACGTGTCGTCATCCGGCATGTAGGGCTCTTTACAGTTCAGGCAGATGGTACGGACCAAGCGCTGGCCCAACACGGCTTCCAGAGTCGACGCGATCAGGTAGGGCGCCACGTTCATATCGACCAGACGCGTCACCGCGCCGGACGCGTCGTTCGTGTGCAAAGTGCTGAACACCAAGTGGCCTGTCAGCGACGCCTGAACCGCGATCTCGGCGGTTTCCAAATCGCGGATTTCGCCGATCATCATGATGTCTGGGTCTTGACGCAGGAACGCGCGCAACACTTTGCCGAAGGTGTTGCCGGCGCCGGGATTGATCTGCACCTGCACGATTCCGTCCATGTCGTATTCGACAGGCTCCTCCGCCGTCAACAGTTTCTGGTCGACCGTGTTGATGCGCCGCAGACAAGAATACAGCGTCGTCGTTTTACCGGAACCGGTCGGCCCCGTGACGATGATGATGCCGTTGGGCTTTTCGATATCCATCGTCAGCTCTTCGAAAATATCTTCCGGCAGGCCGACGTTTTCGAGCTCGAGCGACACCACGCTGCGGTCCAACACACGGAGCACCACGCTCTCGCCATGGGCCGTCGGCAGGCACGACACGCGGAGATCCACGGAGTGGCCGGCCACGGTCAGCGAGATGCGCCCGTCCTGCGGGATACGGCGCTCGGCGATGTTCAGCCCCGACATGACCTTGATGCGCGAGATGATCGGAAGGGCCAGGCGACGCGGCGGCGGCGCCATTTCGTACAACGCTCCGTCCACGCGGTACCGGATCTTGAAGTCGGTCTCGAACGGCTCGAAGTGGATGTCCGACGCCCGGTCGGTGACGGCCTGATACAGCACCAGGTTCACAAACCGGATCACAGGCGCCGCAGAAGCGGCGGACTCCAGGCTCTTGTCGTCGGCGTCATCGACGTTCAGCGACGTGTCCAGCGCGAGATCGGACTCCAAGCTGTTGAGCATGTCCGAAACGGTCGAGCTCTCGTCGCCGTAGTATTCGGCGACGCGGGTCCGCACATCGTTTTCGCGCGCCAAGACGAACTGCACGTCTTTGGTCAGGACGAACATCAGCTCATCCATCACGTGCGGATCGATCAGGTCGCAGGTCGCCAGCGTGATGGTTCCCGCCGTCGCGTAGACCGGCAACACGTTGTACATGCGGGCCACGTTGGCCGGGATGCTTTGGATCACGGCGTCATCGATGGTCATGACCGCCAGGTCGATCATCTCGCATCCCTGATAGGCCGCCATCATCCCCAGCAAATCTTCCTCGTTCACGTAGCCGTTGTCGATGAGCAATTTGCGGATCGGCTGTCCCGTGTTGGTGTGCTCGTCCCGCAGCTCCTCAGCCTGTTGCTGATCGACAATGCCGTTGCTGACAACCAAGTCGAGCAACGGGTCATATGCGGGCGCAATCGGTGTCAAAGTCTCTGCCATACCCTACCTCCTTGACTGCAGCTCTTCCTTCAGTTTCTGAACCAGGGTGTCGGGATCCTGTGACTTTGTCACCAGATCTTCATAGGAAATCAACCCGCCGAGATAGAGATCCATCAAATGCGAGTCCAGTGAAATCATGCCGAACTTCGCGCCGGTCTGGATATCCGAACTGATTTGGAAGGTTTTGTTGTCGCGGATCCGCGAGCGGATCGACGGTGTCGAGATCATGATCTCGAACGCGGCCACACGTCCAGGCTTGTCCACGCGGGACAGCAGCAGTTGCGAGATCACCGCGACCAAGCCCACCGAAAGCTGCGTCCGCACCTGCTCCTGCTGGTCGGTCGGGAACGCGTCGACGATACGATCGACGGTCGCCGCCGCACCGGTCGTATGCAACGTGGCGAAAACCAGGTGGCCTGTTTCCGCCGCGGTGATCGCGGCCTGCATGGTTTCCAGATCGCGCATTTCACCGACCAGAATCACGTCCGGATCTTGACGCAGCGCACGCCGGATGGCCTCCGCAAACGTCGGCACATCATGGCCGATCTCGCGCTGGGTCACCACCGATTTCTTGTGCGGATGAAAATATTCGATCGGGTCCTCAACCGTGATGATGTGAACGTCGCGCTCCTTGTTGATGATGTCGATCATGCTGGCCAGCGTCGTCGTCTTGCCTGAACCGGTCGGCCCCGTCACCAAGATCAGACCGCGCGGCCGAAAGAGCAGCTCTTTCACCTGCTCCGGCAAACCGATCTGCTCCAGCGACAACAGCTTGTTGGGAATCTGACGCAAAACAATGCCGAAATGGCTGCGCTCCTTGAACACGCTCACACGGAAACGCGCGAGTTCGCCGAACGGCAGGGCGAAGTCGGCGCCGCCGCACTTCTCGATCTCGTGCAGCTTGTCTTCGGCCGTGATCATCCGCGCCAACGCCTCCGTATCCGCCGGCGTGAGCACGGGGCTGTCAAGCGGCGTCAGCGCCCCATGGATGCGCAGCATCGGCGGCAAGCCGACGCGAATATGCAAGTCGGAGGCCCCTTCGTCCACCGTTGCCTGCAACAAATCCATCATGTTGATTTCGGCACTCATTAATCTGCATCTCCCATCGTTGCCCGCAAAACCTCCTCAAGCGACGTCATGCCAGAGGACACTTTCAACAAACCGTCTTCACGCAGCGTACGCATCCCCATTTCACGTGCGCGGGCACGCAGGACCGTCGCAGGAGAATGGTCGAAGATCAGACGCTGAATCGTATCATCAATCTGGAAAATCTCGAAAATGCCTTTGCGCCCTTTATACCCCGACTGGCTGCAGACCGGGCACCCGGTGCCCTTGAACATCTTCGACACGGTGGCGCTCTTCGAGATCGAGCCGAGCATCTTCAGCTCCCGTTCGGTCGGCGTGTATTCCGCACGGCACTTATCACAGATCGCGCGCACCAAGCGCTGCGCCATGGCGGCCCGCAGCGCCGAGGCCACCAGAAAGGGCTTCACGCCGATATCCAGCAAACGCGTCACCGCGCTGGGCGCGTCGTTCGTGTGCAGCGTGCTGAACACCAGGTGGCCCGTGAGCGCGGCCTCCATGGCGATGTCCGCCGTCTCGTGGTCACGAATTTCGCCGATCATCACGATGTTCGGCGCCTGACGCAGAATCGAGCGCAACGCCGCCGAAAAATCGAGGCCCACGTCCTTGTTCACCTGGACCTGGTTGATGCCCGACATCTGATATTCGACCGGGTCCTCGACGGTGATGATTTTGCGGTCCGGCAGATTGATCTGTCCCAAGCAGGCGTACAGCGTCGTCGTCTTGCCTGAACCGGTCGGCCCCGTCACCAGCAACACGCCGTCCGGCAGCTTGATCAGACGCTCGAATTTGTTCTGGTCGTCGGACAGAAAGCCCAGCTGAGGCAAACCCAGCGACAGATTCGTCTTATCCAAGATACGCATGACGATGCTTTCGCCATGGTTGGTCGGAACCGACGACACGCGCAAGTCGAGATCCCGCCCTTGGACCTTCACCTGAATGCGTCCGTCTTGCGGAATCCGCTTTTCTGAAATCTTCATGTTGGACATGATTTTCACACGGCTGATGATCGCAGCCTGCAGCCGCTTGGGCGGGCTGTCCATCTGCCGCAGCACGCCGTCGACGCGGTAGCGCACCCGGAAATGGCGTTCCATCGGCTCCAGATGAATATCGGAAGCGCGCATCTTGATCGCCTCGGTGATGATCATGCTCACAAGGCGGATGACCGGCGCATCGGAGTCCGTGGCGTCCGATTTGCCGTCGCTCTTCGCCTTTTCGGCGACGTCGATCTCCTCGTCCGACATCGCCCCGTAGATGCTCTCGAACTCCTCGGGGTAGAGCTTGTCCATCGCCGCCCGCACTTCCGCGCGCGGGGCCACCACCGCCTCGACGTTCATCTTCAGCACGTACCGCAGGCTGTCCACGGTGTCGTACCCCATGGGATCGCTCAGCGCCACCGTCAGAGAGTCTTCGGCCCGGCAGACCGGCACCACGCCGTATTTCCGCGCCACGTCCGAAGGCATCACCTCTTTGACCGCCGGATCGATCGCGTCGGCATTCACGTGCACGTAGTCCATGCCGAACTGCGCGGCGATCATCGCCAACACGTCGTCTTCCGACACGGCCCCCGTCTGAATCAGGATGTCGAGCGAGGTCTCGCCTTCTTGCCTGATCGAGTTCACGACGGTCGCGATCTGCTCGGACGTCACATAGCCCTGTTCCTGCAAGAGCTGTAAGACATATTCATCGTTTGATGTCACAGTCGGTCTCCTCTAAACGTGTTGTCGCCGCGCCTCATGCCGGACTTGCCAACTTCTCCGCCACCAGTTTGCCGACCAGCTTGGGATCAGCCTTGCCATGACTCAGCTTCATCACCTGGCCCACCAAGAATCCGGCGGCCGCCTTTTTACCCGCCCTGAAATCCTCCGCCGATTTCGGGTTCGCCGCGATCGCCTGAGCCACGAACCCTTCCAGCGCGGCCGCATCGCTCACCTGCCCAAGGCCGCGCGCCTTCACCAGCGCCTCGGGCATGCCCCCCTCGCGGAACAGCTCGGGCAACAGCTCCTTCGCCGTCGGCCCGTTGATGACGCGTTTGTCGACCAGCGTGACCAGTTCGGCGAGCGCCGCCGGCGTCAGCGCACTCTCGCCGATCGCCGTCCCCGTCTCCGAGAGAAGCCGCATGATCTCGGTCATGAACCAGTTTGACACCGTCTTGCCCAAGCCCGGCGCGCAAGCCCGCGCCGCGGCCTCAAAGAAATCAGCGTTCGCCTTCGCGTCCGCCAGTACGCCCGCATCGTATTCCGGGATCCCGTACTCGGCCACCATCCGCTCACGCCGCGCCGTCGGCAGTTCGGGCAGCGCCGCGCGCCACTCGGCGATCATCGCGTCGCTCAGCGACACCGGCACCAGATCCGGCTCGGGAAAATAGCGGTAATCGTGCGCGTTCTCTTTGCTGCGCATGGACTGCGTCTCGCCCAGATCAGGTTCCCAGCGCCGCGTCTCCTGCACCAGCGTCCCGCCGCGCGTCACCGTGTTGAGCTGCCGCGCGATCTCGTACTCGAGCGCCGCGTAGATGCCCTTGAAGGTGTTCATGTTCTTGATTTCCACCTTCGTGCCGAGCTTCTCCTGTCCCTCAGGCCGCACGCTGATGTTCACGTCCGAGCGCAGGTTTCCCTCTTCGAGGTTGCACTCGCTCACGCCCGCGTACATCAGGATCTGTTTCAGCGCCTGCAGATACTCCATCGCCTCGTCCGGGGACGACAAGTCCGGCTCCGACACGATTTCCATCAGCGGCGTGCCGCAGCGGTTAAAGTCCACGCCGCTGAACCGCGCATAGTGGTTGATCTTCGCCGCATCCTCTTCGAGATGGATATGGTTGATGCGGACGCGCTTCGCTCCCGCCGGCGTTTGGATCGTCACGCCGCCACCCAGGCAGAGCGGATGCGTGTTCTGCGAGATCTGGTAATCCTTCGACATGTCCGGATAGAAGTAGTTCTTGCGGTCAAACGTGCTGCGGGGGTTGATCTCGCACCCGAGCATCAGACCAGACATGACCGTGAACTTGATCGCCTCGCGGTTCATCACCGGCAGAGCGCCGGGATAACCGAGGCAGACCGGGCAAACGTTGGTGTTCGGCTCCGCGCCAAATTTCAGGCTGCACCCGCAGAACATCTTGGTGTTCGTCTTCAGCTGGACGTGGGTCTCCAGACCGATCGTGATCAGATACTTGCTCATGCCCGGACCTCCTGCTCATACGCGTACGCCGCGCGCAGGATCGCACTCTCTCCGAACGCCGGGCCTAACACCTGAAGTCCCACCGGCAGCCCCGCCGCCGTCTTGCCGCACGGCACCGAGATGCCACAAATCCCGGCCAGGTTTGCCGGGACCGTGAAAATGTCACCGAGATACATCTTGAGCGGATCGTCGCTCGCCTCGCCGATGCGGTATGCGGGGGTCGGCGCCACCGGCGTGAACATCACGTCGCACTGCTTGAACGCCTCTGCGAAATCCTGCCGGATCAGCGTTCGCACCTTCTGCGCGCGGCCGTAGTACGCGTCGTAATAGCCGCTGCTCAACACGTACGTGCCCAGGATGATGCGGCGCTTGACCTCGGTGCCGAAACCGTCCGCGCGGCTTTTGGCATACAGGTCGAAGACCGACTCGGGGCGCGGCGTGCGGTGCCCGTAACGGACGCCGTCGAAGCGCGCCAGATTGGCCGAGGCCTCGGCCGTCGCCACAATGTAGTAGACCGCGATCGCGTACTCGGTGTGCGGCAGGCCGACCTCCACAATTTCGGCCCCGGCCGCGGCGCACGCGTCGACCGCCTTGCGCACGCAGGCCGTCACTTCGGGATCAGAGCCGTCGACGTAATACTCTTTGGGCAATCCGATCCGCAAACCTTTGAGTCCGCCGCGGAGCGCCGCGCGATAATCCGGCACCGGCACATCCAGCGTCGTGCCGTCATGGGCGTCACGGCCCGCGATCGCCTGTAAAAGCACGGCCGCGTCCTCGACCGTCTTGGTCATCGGCCCCACCTGGTCCAGCGATGACGCATAGGCCGTCACCCCGTACCGGGAAACGCGTCCGTAGGACGGCTTGAGCCCCACGCACCCGCAAAAAGCGGAAGGTTGGCGGATCGATCCGCCGGTGTCGGTCCCCAGCGCCGCGACCGCCTCGCCGCCCGCCACCGCCGCGGCCGAGCCGCCGCTGGAGCCGCCGGGCACGCGCGCCAAATCGTGCGGGTTGCGCGTCACCTTGAACGCCGACCCCTCCGTGGACGACCCCATCGCGAACTCGTCCATGTTGGTGCGCCCCGCGAACACCGCGCCCGCTTCGCGCAGCCGGGCCGAAACCGTCGCGTCGTACGTCGACGTATAGCCCTGCAGGATCTTCGAGGCACACGTGCAGGGCTGCCCCTCGACATTGATCAGATCCTTGATGGCGACCGGCACACCCAAGAGCGCATGGTCCCGGCCGCTCTGCCGCGCCGCGTCAGCCGCCGCGGCCTGCCGCAGCGCAGCCTCCGCATCCACGCTCAAATACGCGTTCAGCTCACCGTCTTTCTTCTCGATCGCATCCAACACTTCGCGCGTCAGCTCGACCGACGAAAAGGCCTTCTTCCTCAACCCTTCCGCCGCCTCACAGAGTGTTAGCTTCAAAATATTCATTTCGACCCGGCTCCTGACTCCTGAATCCTAGCTCCTCGCTTTGGGCTAGGCGTCTTCCACAATCTTGGGCAACTTGAACTCGAAACCATTGCGCTCGGGCGCATTCGCCAGGAACCGTTCGCGGTCCATCGACGGCACGACCACATCTTCGCGGAACACGTTGGCCAGCGACTGCCCGTGCATCGTCGGCTCGATGCCCGAAAGATCCAGCTCGCCGATCTTTTCGACGTACTTCACGATCGTCTCCAACTGCTGCTGGAACGTGCGTTTCTCATCCGCCGAAAGCGCCAGCCGAGCCAGTCCCGCAACGTAGGCCACATCAATCGTATGACTCACCCAAATCTCCTTGCCACACGGGCTAACGCCCTATTACCAAATAGATCTTTCATGTTACTCTTCCGGCGCTTTTGACACAATTCAAAAACGTGCCTAAAATAAGGGATGAAAGACGTTTCCGCCCGTCATAAACACATCCGGTTAGGCGGCCAGCCGGCAGGCGACGTCCACGCCAATCTTTCCGGAAGCATGACATAAAAATGGGCTTCGGCAGCACGATCTGCAGGCGCGCCCGCGGCTTGTCCTGAGGCCGCCGCTCAACAAGCACACGTCCGTAAACCTCGATCTCGGTGTAGCGATTGACGGGGGTCTCGGTGCAACCGTTGCTGTAGAAACGGAGGTACCGACCACGGACACCTTCAACAGGGAGGCAGCACCCTTCGAAACGCTCAATGTATTCTTTATCCGGTCCCGTCCCCAAACCGGCGGAACCGTCGTGGTCATTGTTGAACACGGTTTCGACGCCGCATTTAAAGCCGCGGTCGTTCGAAACTTGCACCACCACATCGCGGTAGACACAGGCAAAATCATATGCGTGCCAGATCTGAACCGCCCAGATCTCCTGCGTCCTCCCGAGATCAAGCTAAATCCACTGTACACCGGGCGGAAGGTTGACGCGTTGGTTGCCGTGCCCTTTCGCGGTGTCAGCGCAAAAAAAGGCGGCGGGCGGACACGCTTTGTCCACCACACCGCCCAGTCATCCTCGTGGCGCGGGGGTTGCCCGCGCAGACGACCGTCTACTGCTTGCCGTACACTTCGACCTCGGTGTAGTGGTTCATCTCGTTCGAGGTGTTGCCCTTGCTGTAGAAGCGCACATAGCGGCCCTTGACGCCGTTGACGGCGAAGGGGCGGCCCTCGTTGGTCTCGATGTACTCCTTTTCCTTGCCCTCGCCGAGCTTGGAAGAGTTGTCATGGTCGTTGCTGAACACGGTGACCACGCCGTCGATGAAGTCCGGATCGTTGGAGATCTGGCAGACCACGTCGCGGTAGACGCGCGCCTCGCCGTGGTAGTGCCACACGCACGCCGCGTAGATTTCCTTTTCCTTGCCCAGGTCGACCTGCACCCACTGCGTGCCGGGGCCGAGTTCGACGTACGTCGCGGCGTCATGCTCTTTGTCGCCGTCCGTGATGAAGGCCAGCTCGCCGATGATCGGCTCGGGGTCGCTGGAGGTGACCTTGCAGTCACGCGAAAGCACCTTGTCCGCGCCGGCCGGAACATCGATCGGAGGGCGGGGTTTCCCGCCGCGAGCGGGCTCCAGGTTCGGCGAGCGGATATCCTTCGGCGTACCCGTGAACTGCGGCTTCGGCAGCTCGATCTTGAGCTGAACCTTGGCTGCGTCCTGAGCACCTGCCGCCACGGCAAGTCCGGCCGCAACGGCCATAAGCATCATTCCATTCAGTTTCATGTGTCTCTCCTTGTCTGGCTTCAGTCGAAGCCGATAATGTTACAGGTTACTTGTTAGCGGCCGCCGGCGGCCGGAATAAACCCGGCCGCCCGACAACCCAAAGTCTCATCTCGCCGGCAGCGGGAACGCCCCGCACATGCGCACCGGCCTGCGGATCTTGTCCATCCACAACGGCTGGTCGCGCGCAATCAACGCGCCGCTTCCCGGCACGGCCGCACACGCGGCCTCGATCTCATTCCAGCTCAGCCCCAAAAAGGCGGTCGAGAGCGCATCCGCCACCGCCGCCGACGACGCGTACGACCATGCCGCCGGATGCCGCGCGGCCGCCACGCCCTGCCGCACGTCCACGACGTGCGCGCCTTTAACCTCGAACCCCGAGCCGCTCACCGCGCCGCCGGCAAGCCGCACGGCGTCAAGCCCCGCGCGCCCGCGCCAGTCGCCGCCCACGCCCACCGGCCAGCCCGGCCGGCCGTCGCCCATTGAGCCCCTCGCCACCACCGTGCTCGTGCCGCCGTGGATCAGGAAGTCGGTGTAGCCATAATCCTCGGCAAGCAGCTCGCATGCCAGATCCAGCGCGTAGCCTTTGCCCACCGCGCCGAAGTCCAGTTCCAGCGGCGAGGCGCGTCCCAGACGGTCCGGCTTGACCGCGACCAGCAGGTTCTCGGTATCGATGACGAGCCGGTTCATGCCGCACGCGGCCAGCGCGCTTTCGCGCTCCTGCTCCGTAAGGCCGCCCCAGCGGTGCTTGACCTCGCGCAGCGCGTCCATGATGGCACCCACGGTGACATCGAACGCGCCCTGCGTGGCCGCGCAAACCTGCGTGGCAATGATCAGCAGGTCGAGCGTTTCCGGCGCGACGCGGTACGTCTCGCCGGGCTTGAGCCGGCTGATCATCGCCACCTCGCTCACGTCAAGGAATCGGCTGATCTGCTCCTCCAGCCTGTCCACCTTCTGGAAGACCGCGTAGGCCGCGCTTTGCGCGACCTGCGCGTCGTCCGCCACGAGCATCACCTCGAAGACGGTGGCCATCGCCTGATGCTCGAACCGGTGGACTCCATCTGTCATAGAACAAACCTTCGGTCCGGACACCTCACCGAGGCGTCCCGGGCGGGGTCGGGGTCCCCCGCCCCTCCCGCACACTATTCTTTGCGGCCGCCCGTGAGGAGCATCCACGCGGACACGGCCAAGAAGGACAACGTCGTGCAGCGGTGCGCCCAGATCATCACATGCTGCCAGCCCTCGCCGAACCAGGTCATCATCGGCGCGACCGCCGTGAAGACCACGCCGACGCCGAGGGCCATCACCAGCATCCACAGCACATTGCGCCTCACGTTCGCGATACGCCGCGCGCCCCGGAACCAGATCAGGGCCACAAGGCAAGCCGCGAAGAGCCCTCCCGCCACCATGTGGAAGACCAGCAGGTATCCCGTCATCAGGTGGAAGAACCAGCCCAGCAGCCCCGACAGGCCGAGATAAGCGCTCGCCGCCATCAGGCCCAGCGCCGCGCATTTGTCGGCCATGGCCATCAGCTTCTCGGAGGGCTTGCCGTAGGGGATCTCGCCCTTGGCCAGCACGACCGGCACGGCTGCGGCCACGAACGCGACCGCCACCAGCACCAGGATCACGAAGACCACCCAGAGGAAGATCTTGAAGAACGGGCGCATGAGGAACGTGGTGCCGAACACCTTGTTGTAGCTGCCGCTGAGATTCATGAACTCGTTCTGCGCCTTGACCAGCGTTTGGGCGGTCAGAAGGGGTCCGGTCGAGGTCACCTTGGCGAAGAAGAACTTCGAGTCCACCGTATGGCAGTCCGCGCACTTGACGGGCTTCGCACCGCGCGCCATGCGGGCCGGACGCACATCGTGGCCGACCGACCACGAGACCGCCTCAGCCGCCTTCTCGACCTTTGCGCACAGTTTGCCGTCCGCGCCGAGCGCCCACACCTGGCCGTGCGCGACATAGACGGGGTTCGTCTCGCCGCATTCAGCCAGCCGCTTGAGCCCCGCCGCGACCATCTCTTCGGTAAGCGTGCATTCCGTGCCGCTGAGCGCCACGGCGTTGCGAATCACATAGTCGGGAAGCAGCGGCTTAAACACGCCGTCTTTGTACCAGCCGGCCTTGGGCGCGTCCGCCTTTTCCGCGATGTTGGTGGAGATCACCGCATCGTTCTCGCCGCCGCGGTAGAAGACGCGGTTGGCGAAAACCGCCGCGCCGTATCCGTTGGTCAGTGCCGAGGGCGACGCGTCGAGCGTCTGGAGCAAATTAGCCAGCGTCTTCTGGTTCGCCGTGAAGACGACGGCCTGCTCCTCGGTCAGCTTGTCGATGTCGGCGAGCGGGTCAAACGCGGGCAGCACGGCGACCAGGCCGTTGGTGGACTGGTAGAACCAGCCAGAGGCCTTCTCCGCTTTCCCCGCGGGGACGATCACGCCGTCGACACTCTTGGCGAAGACGTTGCCGTCCGCCGCCAGCACAGGCACGGGCACGTTGGGGTCCGTGGCGAGTGTCGCCAACATGGCACCGACCTGTTCGCGCACATTGAACAGACCCGCACACGCGGCATGGACGTCTTCGGGACGGACCGGCTTGACGTCCGCGCCGTCGCGTTTCCCCCAGAAGGCCGGCCAGACCATGCGGCGCGGCTCGATCTTGCCCTCACCGTTCTTCACGAAGACCGGCTCGAGAATGAAAGGCTGAGGCGTCGCCCAGCGCGCGCGGCCGTAAACGCCCATGCGGTTCGCGCGGGAGGTGCGGACCTGGGCAAGGTCGCCGTTCTCCGTCACGCCCGAGTGACACGCCGTGCAGGTGAGCGTGCCGAAGTGGCTGACCGGGATGCCGACGTGCTTGGGCGCGGGAGCGCCGTGGCGGCCCGCCTTGGCCGCATCGGTGCCCATGTGGCACCCGACGCAGCTCGCGGTGGCGCGGGTCTTGTCCATCTTACCCGTATTGTCGCCCTCGAAGCCGCGGGCGATCGCATGGTCCTCGCCGTTGCCGTGGCAGTCGGTGCAGGTCATGCCGGCGCGCAGATGGACGTCGCCGTCGATGTCCTTGTGCGACATGCCCGCCTGGGAGGTGGAATGGCAGTTCAGGCAGTTCTCGGAACGCGGCGCGCCGAGATCGAGCACCGTGCGGTCTTTGGCGTCGAACAGCCGGGTGTCATAGGTCACGTGCGGCGGCACGGCGTAGACCGAATCGTCGCGGTTCAGCCCCCGCAGTTCGTTCCAGTAGTCTGGCACGCGCGAGCCCATGCCGAGAACCTCGCCCAGCCCGAGCGCGCCGGTGGCGGCCCAGCGGAAGTTCTGCCGGGCAATGAGGCGCACCCACTCGCTGTGGTCGTAGGCCTTGCTCTGGCTGTGGCAGACAAAGCAGTTGATCTCGACGGGGCCGGAGACGTCCCAGCGGGCGCGCAGCCCGCCCTCGGCATAAAGGTCAAGAGGGTCGGCAACGTCGCCGCCGGGCATGTGGCGTCCGAAGGCGTAAACCCACTCCCAGTCGGTCATGCCGATCTGCCCCGGCTTGAAGGTGCCGGACCAGCCGCGCAGGCTCATCGGGATTTGCGAGCCGCTGAGCGGGTCGATCAGGAACCAAGGCTGGGCCGGCCGTCCCGGCACCGCGTTGGTGCTGGACATGTTGAAGTGCCAGCCCGACGCGATGGCGTCGTAGTCGTGGCACTGACCGCACGTCTGCCGGGTGCTGACCGGCAAGGCGTCGGGGGCGCCCGGGGCGATGGTGTCGCCGAAGCCGTCCCGCAGCGCGAGACGGTGCACCGGCGTGTTTCTGCCGCCGTCCCAATGGGAAGACACTGAGGCGGAGGCTGCGCCCGCCGCCAGCGCCAGAGTTAATGTGAGAAATCGTTTCATCGTTGAATCCTATCTGCCGGACCGGCCGACGCGTCGGACACGGCCCGGCCTTGCCGGAACTTAGGCCTTGAACTCTTCGGACTTGAAGTAGATCGTCTTGCGCTCGGCGACCGAGCGGTTGGCGGCCAGCACCGCAACCGCAGACTCGTACGCCAGATCGGCCGGACAGTTCAGCAACTCGGGCTTGTTGCGGCGCACGGCGAGGAAAAAGTTCTCGAGGTGCGGCATGTGCGCAGGCTTCAGCAGGTCTACGGGCAGCGGCCAGCCGTCCGCCGCCGCCGTGACGCGCGCGTCGATCGCGACATTGCTGGTCACCTCGCGCGACACCGCCTTCTTCGGCTGCACCACGAAGCCCTGTTTCGCGAACTCCACCCACTGCGACTCCTCGGGGCCGTTCGAGCGCACTTCGCGCTGCACCGTGTTGCCGCGCGCGGCAATCTCGGAGATGGTGAGCGAGCCGTTCTCGCCCATGAACTGCTCGTAGAAACCGCCGCGGCTGGAGGTCGTCAACACCTGGTAGTAGGCGCGGTTGATCAGTCCTTCTTGCGTCTTGAACTCATACATCGCCATCACATTGTCGTTCATCTGGCGGTTGTAGTAATCGTTGCCGCCGATGGCCGTCACGGAAATCGGCTGGCAGTTCCACACCCAGAAGAAGAGATCGATCTGGTGCGAGCCGAGGTCGACCATCGGGCCGCCGCCGTACTTGTCGAACCAACGCCAGTTGCGGAACTGTTCCATGTTCTCATAGCCGAACTTCTGGAGCGTCTCGATCGGGATGTCGAGCCGGGCGCCTTCCTTGATGAAGGGCGCGACCGAGCGGTTCCACTGACCGTAAGCGTGCGTCACGCGTCCCAGCATCTTGGCCTCGCGGATCACGCGGTTGATCGCGTGCATGTAACGCGGGTTGGAACGGCGCTGGTGACCGATCTGCAGGATCTTACCGGTCTTTTTCTGCGCAACCACCATGGATTTCGCCTTTTCGAGGCGGTTGGCCATTTCCTTCTCGCAGTAAACGTGCTTGCCGTGTTCGAGACAGTAACAGGTGTGTTCGGCGTGCATCCAGTCCGGTGTGGCGATGATCACGCAATCGATGTTCTTGTCTTCTTTATCAAGCATCTCACGGTAATCTTCATAAACGTTCACCTCGTGCCCGAGGGACTTCAGACGGCCGCGGGCAAGTTTCTGGCGATAAGGCCAGATGTCGCAGACCGCCTTGAAGCGGATGCCGGGGATCTTCATCGCGGCGTCGGTCAGAATCTCGCCCTCGGCGCCATAGCCGATCACGGCCACGTTGACCTGATCGTCGTCCGGACCGATCGTTTCGGCCTTCTTCTGCGCCAACACGTTGAATGTCGGCAGGATGGCTGCGGCCGCCGCTGTCGTTTTCAGAAACTCTCTGCGTTTAAGTGTCGTATCCATGGTCGTTTCCTTGATTCTGTTTAAACAAGCTCTTTTACATCCGCGTATAACGGGGACCGTCTCCCCCCTGCGGGAAGGTCCACTCGATGTTTTGGAACGGGTCCTTGATCTGGCAGGTTTTACAGTGCAGGCAGTTGGAGAAATCCACGTGGATTTTTCCGTCCTCTAACCGGTACACCTCAGCCGGGCAGAACCTTTGGCAAGGTGCGCCGTATAGCTTAATACATTTGTCGCACGTCGCGCGATCAAGAATTTTGAGGTGACACGGCTGGTCCTCGTCGTGGATCGTGCCGGACATGAACACGTCCGTCAGGCGGTCCGGCGAGGTCGGCGAACCTTCCATCGGCTCCGGCTCCGGCTGTTTGCCGCCCTTGAGGGGCAGCAGCTCTTCGAAGTCCGGCGCCATCGGCACCTGCCAGAACGGAAACTTGCCGAAAGTCGCCCACGCGCAGCCCGCGCTCATCACGCCCAGGATCAGGTTCGTGGAGAACGGGGCGCGCACGTTTTTCACGCGCTTGAGTTGTTTAAAGCCTTCGGTTTTCTTCAGCCGATCGCCGTAGGGCTTGAGCGCCGCCAGCGAAAAATCGTCGCGGTTCCAGCACTCCACCAGCGTCTCGGCCGCGGCGCGGCCCGACTGCGCCGCGATGTGGATGCCCTTGATGCGCAGCGTGTCGACCAGCCCCGCGCCGTCGCCCACGATCATGACGCCGTCGGCGACCACCTGCGGCACGGAATAGTAGCCGCCCTCGGGAATCACCTTCGCGCCGTACGCCACGGACTTGCCGCCCTTGATGTGCTCCGCCATGACGGGGTGCGCCTTGAACTTGCGGAAAAGCGTATGCGGATCGGTCTCCGGATGCGCGTAGTCGAGCGCGTACGCGAAGCAGATCATCACCTGCGTCGGCGAGACGTGGTAAACGAATCCGCCGCCGTACGTGCTCCAGTCGGACGGATACCCGAACGTGTGTGCGATCTCGCCCACGCGCGCCTCGTTGGCCGGCACCTCGACCACTTCCTTGATGCCGACCGCGTACGACTGCTGCCGGCGGCCCTGAAGCCCCTTGCGCTGAATCAGCTTCTCGGTCAGAATGCCGCACGCGCCCTCGCCGAGCACCACGACCTTGGCGTAAATCTCCTCGCCCGGCGTATAGTTCGATTTGGGTTTGCCGTCGCGGTCCACGCCCTTGTCGCCGATCTTGACGCCGACCACGCGGCCTTTGCCGTTTTCGATCAGCTCCGTGGCCGCGAAGCCGGTGTAGACCTCCGCGCCCTCTTTCTCGCACAGCTGCGCGAAATACTGCGTCAGCTTGGTCAGCGACCCGACGGGGTAACCGTGCGCCTGCATCAGCGGCGGCACCCACGGAATCTTCATCGCGTGCCGCGCGTCGAAAAGCATGTGGAACGCCTCTTTGCTGACGCGCGCCTCGACCGGCATCTTGCCGATCTCTTCGTCGGTCAGCAGCCCCGCGAACCCGCTCATGTCGATCACCGCGCCGGACAGCACGTGGTTGCCCACGCTGCGGCCCTTGTCGATGATCGTGACACGCGGCGCGGACTTGCCCTGCGCCTTCAGCGTGCGCAGCAGCGACAGCGCCAGCGACAGCGAGGCGATGCCCGCACCCACGCAGAGAATATCGGTGTGAATCGGCTGTTTCATCTTGTTCGCCATAAATCCCGCTCCCCAATTCCAGAAATTTGCAGTACTCCCAACCCCTAGTTTTTCCGCTTCGATTCGATCGCTTCGATCAGCATCGGCAGGATTTCGAAAAGGTCGCCGACGATGCCGAGGTCCGCGATTCCAAAGATCGACGCGTTCGGGTCGTTGTTGATCGCGATGATGGTGTCGGAGCCACGCATGCCTTCCAAGTGCTGGATCGCGCCGGAAATGCCGAACGCCAGATAGATCTTGGGGCACACGGTCTTGCCGGTCTGCCCCACCTGATGCGAGGCCGAAATCCACCCCGCGTCCACGCAGGCGCGCGACACGCCCACGACGCCGCCGAGCAGGTCGGCCAGCTTCTTGAGCAGATCCAGGTTCTCGGACTTCTTCAGCCCGCGTCCGCCGGCGACGATAATCTCCGCGTCGGCGATGTTCACGTTCGACGCGTTGCGCTCGGCCTTGACGATCTTCGAGCTGGCCGCCACCAGCTTGAGCGCCTCCATCAGCGTCTCGCCCTTGCGCTTCGGATCGGGCGTCGTCATCTTGAACACCTTGGGCCGCACCGTCGCCATCTGAGGCCGGTGGTTGGGCGTCATGATCGTCGCCATGATGTTGCCGCCGAACGCCGGACGCGTCTGGTGCAACAGGTGGCTCTCCTTGTCGATCGACAGCGCCGTGCAATCCGCCGTGAGCCCCGTGCGCGAGCGCACCGCGACCTTGGCGAAAAACGCCCGCCCCACCGCCGTCGCGCCCGCGAGGATGACTTCGGGCCTGTACTTGGCGATCAGCTGGTTCAGCGCGTCCGTGTAAACGTTCGCCTCGTAGTCGGCCAGCTCGGGCTGATCCACGACGTAGACCTTGTCCGCTCCGGCGGCGATCAGGTGCGACGCCGAGTCCGTCACGTTATGGCCCAGTACCACGGCCGCCAACTCGCAGCCGCGGTCTTTCGCGAGGCGGCGGCCGGTAGACAGCAGTTCGTAGGCCACTTCCTGCACCTTGCCGTGGTGC
Source organism: uncultured Lentisphaeraceae bacterium (assembly GCA_964579865.1). Taxonomy (GTDB): domain Bacteria; phylum Verrucomicrobiota; class Kiritimatiellia; order RFP12; family UBA1067; genus DAOPZC01. The sequence goes on from CAZOIS010000012.1 coordinate 48,137, forward strand.
TGCTCCGCAAAGACCCAGATGCCTTTGAAATCGTCGAGGCTCGCCTTCTTGGCCTCTTCTTTGACGTTCGACGAAATCGCCTTGAACGGGCAGGCCTTGACGCAGGCGTTGCACGCGCGGCATTCTTCCGGCTTGAGCACCGCAAGCTTGCCTTCCATGTACAGCGCGTCGAACGGGCACGCGGAGATACATTTCTTGCAGCCGCGGCACTTCGTGCTATCAATGATGATCGGTGTGTCAGCCATGGCTTATGCAACCCCCTTATCCTGCAGAAGCTTAAGAATCGCCTCGACCGCCGCCTCGGGCTCGTCGCGGCCGTCCATCCTCAACCCGCCCGTCTTGGTGGGCGGCGCGAAAATCTTCACGACCTTGGTCGGCGAGCCGTTGAGGCCGCACATCTCCGGCAGGGCCCCCACGTCCTTTGCGCCCCAGCGCGGAATCGCCGTCTTCTTGGCCGCCATCCATCCGCTCAGGCTCGAGAACCGCGGTGCCGCGGCGTCTTTCACGACGGTCATCACGGCGGGCAATTTGCCTTCGATGACATCGACGCCCTCGTCCATCTGCGTCTCGACCGTGAACGTGTCGCCGCTGACCTTGATGGATTTGACATAGGTCACCAGCGGGAAATCCAAAAACTCGGACACGCCGGGACCGACCTGCGCGGTGTCGCCGTCGATCGCCTGCTTGCCGAAAAGGACCAGGTCCGGCTTGGCGTTCACCTTCTTGATGGCCTGGGAAATCGCGTACGAGGTGGCCAGCGTGTCGGCGCCGGCGAACGCGCGGTCCGTCAGCAGCACGGCGTCGTCGGCGCCGCGGGCCATGGCCTCGCGCAACACCACTTCGGCCTGCGGCGGCCCCATCGAGACGACCGTCACGCGCGCGCCGTGCGCGTCCTTGAGCTTGAGCGCCTCTTCCAGCGCGTATTCGTCGAAGGGGTTCATGATGCTTTCAACCCCCTCGCGCATCAGTGTGTTGGTTTCCGGATTGATACGGACGTTCGTCGTATCCGGCACCTGTTTGACACAAACGACAATGTGCATGGCTCTCCCCCGTTTTTACCCGCACGCGGGCCTTCTACAAAATCCAACATGCCCATTAGAACAAAAAATGTTTCTGCCGTCTTGTCCACCATTTGGTTAATTTTTCGGTGGAACGGAAAAAAGGCTATTTGCCTTTTTTGGGCAGTTTCCGAGACATATCCAAAAACGGCGCGCGCTTCAGCGCCTCTTCCGTGATGATCTCGCCGTCAGACGGGAAGGCTTCAGCCTCCTCCGCCGTGCGCGGTGCGGGCGCCTGCCAGACACCCTTCGGCTCGGGGCGCAGAATGTCCCACAGACGCTGTTTGAACTGAGCGACGCCGGGATGGTCGGAATCGATGGCCGAGACCGGAAGCGGCGTGACGCCGGTCTTTTTGATGAACTTCGGCAGATTCTTGACCGCCGCATCCTCGTCCATCTTGTTCGCGAGCACCAGCGAAGGCCGCTCGAGCAGCTCGGCATCGTGCTGTTCGATCTCGTTCCGGAGCGTGAGGTAATCCTTCCACGGCTCACGGTTGTCCGTGCCCGCCATGTCGATCACATAGACCAGCACGCGCGAGCGCGCCAGATGCTTGAGGAAATCGATACCCAGTCCGACCCCCGCGGAAGCGCCTTCGATGATCCCCGGCACATCCGCAACGCGCAGCTGCGAGAAATCGGGATAACGGATCGTCCCCACAATCGGGTTGAGCGTGGTGAACGGATAGCTGGCGATCTTGGGATGCGCGTCGCTGACGCAAGAGAGCAGCGAGGACTTGCCGGCATTCGGGAAACCGAGCAGCCCCGCATCCGCGATGGTCTTGAGTTCCAGCCGCAGGCGGAACTCCTCGCCGTCGTCACCGGGCGTGTGTTCGGTCGGGACCTGATGCGTCGAGGTCCTGAAATGGACATTGCCGAGGCCGCCGTTGCCGCCATTCGCGATGACCACTTCCTGGTCGTGCTCAACGATGTCGGCGAGCTGCGCGCCCGTTTCCGTGTCGAACACCGAAGTGCCGCAGGGCACCCGCACAATCAGGTCTTGCCCCTTGCGCCCGTACATCTTCTGGCCGCGGCCGGCCACGCCGTCCTCAGCGAAAAGCTGCGGCGCGAAATAGAGGGCGATCAGCGAGTCGACGTCGTGACTCCCCTTAAAAATGACATGGCCCCCACGACCGCCATCGCCGCCGTCAGGGCCACCTTCGGGAACACACGCCTCGCGCCGGAAGCTACAGCTTCCATCGCCGCCTTTGCCGGCGCGGACATGGACCACGACATGATCAACAAACGTTCTTGTCTTCACTAGATCGCCGAACGGAAGGATCCGCTCACTTCGCCGCAACCGCGGGAAGGATGCTGACCACCGTGCCGTCTTTCTGGAATTTAACGGCGCCGTCCACCAACGCGAACAACGTGAAATCGCGGCCGCACCCGACGTTCGTGCCGGCGTGAACCTTGGTTCCCCGCTGACGCATGATAATTGATCCCGCCGTCACAACCTGTCCGTCATAGCGTTTGACGCCCAGACGTTTGGCGTTACTGTCGCGGCCGTTTCTTGCTGCTGCTGCACCTGCCATAAATCACACTCCTCCGCTTAGGCGATCGCCTTTACCGTTGCAACCGTCAACTCCTGACGGTGTCCGACCTTACGCGAATAGCCCTTCCGGCGTTTTTTCTTGAAATTGATGACCTTCTTGCCGCGCTTATGTCCGACGACCGTCAGGATCACCTTCGCGCCCTGAACATACGGCATGCCAATTTTCAGCTCTTTGCCGTCCGAGACCGCCAAGACCGTGTCGAGTTCCACGTCCTGCCCGGCTTCGGCATCCACAAGCTCGATTTCAACTGTATCACCCGTGGCCACACGATACTGCTTGCCACCGGTTTCTAGAACCGCATACGCATCCATGTTATGATCCTTCATCGATGAGGAATTCGCCAACTCCGGAACCTTCCGCCGGAACGAATAGGGTGATTAATTTATCCGATTGCATTGCCCAATGTCAAGCGGCCAAAGGAGTTTTTTCATTCGCGCGTGCGGCGGGGGAAAGCCTCCGCCCTTCTTCACTTGCCGTTCACCACGTTCTGCGGCGCACCAGCCTGAAACGCTTTCACGTTCGCGACCGTGATATCCAGCAGCCGCTGCCTGGCCGCCCGCGTCGCCCACGCGCAGTGCGGCGTGATCACGGTGTCCTTTGCCCGCAGCAACGGATTGGCCGGATCGGGCGGCTCCTCCGACAACACGTCAACGCCCGCGCCCGCCAGCCGGCCCTCGCCAAGCGCCTGCGCCAACGCGGCCTCGTCCACCAGCCCTCCGCGGCTGGTGTTGAGCAGCAGCGCGGTCGGCTTCATCAGCGCCAGCGTCCGTCCGCAGATGATCCGCTCGGTCTCGGCCGTGAGCGGGCAGTGCAGCGAAATCACGTCCGCGCGCCGGAACAGCTCGTCGTGAGTCGCCCACGCCACGCCCTCCGGCAGCCGGGCCGGGCGTGTCCGCGAGGCGACGAGCACCTTCATGCCGAACGACAGCGCCGTCTGAGCGACCGCCCTGCCAATCATGCCGAACCCCACAATGCCGAAGGTGAGCCCGTCCAGCTCCAGCAGCGGCCGGAGCTGGAACGTCACGTCGCGGCAGCGGCACCACGCCCCGTCTTTGACCGCCCGGTCATGCGCGCCGCACTGCTGGGTCAGCTCCAGTAGCAGCGCGAAAGTCATCTGCTGCACGGAGCGTGTGCTGTAGGCGGGCGCGTTGGACACGGGAATGCCGCGCTCCCGCGCCGCCGCGAGATCGACCACGTTGTAGCCGGTGGCGAGAACATCGATGAACCGCAGCGCGGGCAGCGCTTCGATCGTCGCGCGCGTCAGCGGCGTCTTGTTCGTGAACAGGACCTCCGCGCCGGCCGCGCGCTCCGGGATCTTGTCCGCGGGCGTGCGCTCATAGACCGTCAGATCGCCCAAGGCCTCCAACGTCCGCCACTCCAGATCGCCGGGATTCATCGTGAAACCGTCCAACACCACCAGTCTCATCCGTCTTCCTTTCACGGCCGATCACTCGGCCAGATCCACGCGCTGGCCCACCCGCAGCGCCACCGGCCCGAGCAGGCCCGCCGGCTGCAAAGCGGCCGCCTTGTCGGGGCCTTTGATTGTCCACGTCTTGCGCTCCGCCTCGGGCCGCCCGGCGTCGTAGACCAGCCGATTGAACCACGTGCCCGTCACCTCCACCGCCAACCGGTTGGCGCCGGGCTTGACGGCGCGCGTCACGTCGACCCGGTACGGTACCGCCCACACGGTTCCGACCGGCACGCCGTTGAGACGCACGCCCGCGATCATCTCCACGCGGCCCAGATCGAGTTCGACGCGCGCGCCCGCGGGCAAAGCGTCCAGCGCAAAATCCAAGGTGTAGCACGCCGTGCCGGAAAACGCCTTCGCTTCCGCCGGCAGGTCCAGTTCCGTCCACGACGCGAGGGCCTCTACGCGCACACTCTCGGGTGCGCCCCACCCCTTCGGGAAAGACAGCGTCCACGCGCCGGACAGCGGCATGCGCCGCGCGTCACGCGCCACCCGCTCTTTGACCGCGCCGTCCGTCCGCGTCACGCGATAACGTCCGGGCTCCCACGCCACCAGCGCCGCGCCGCCCTCCACGACCTCGCAGACTTGCGGTGCCGCCGGAACAGGCTCCAGCAGCGGCACCGTCTCGCCCTCGCCCGCCTCACAGACCGTCTCTCGCCCGTCCGCCAGTCTCAGCGTGAGGTCGAAACGCTTACGCGTGCCCAGTGCCGGGTCGCCACCCGCCCACCCGTTGTCCGGGCGTATCGCCGTATCGCCCTTCGCCAGCGCCGCACGCACCAGCTCCGACACGTCTTTCCAGCGGCCCTTTTCCGTCAGGTCGCCGTAGCGGGCCGACACCACCTGCGGCAGCGGCGCCACGCCCCCGTCCGCGCGCGTATCGATGACCGGCAGGCCTTCGCGTTCCACGCGCGCGACAGTCGCCCCGGATTTTTCGTCCCGACGGAACACCACGAAACAAGCGCCCGCGGGCGGCAGATCCAGCGCGACGCGGCTGCGCGAGCCGTCGTGCGTCACCGCCCCCGCCTCCGTCGCGGCACCGGACACGGGATCCCATAGCTCCACCTTGCCGAGGCTGCGGAAGCCGAGCGCTCCGCGAAACCCGCGCTGCGCCGGAGCCGCCACGAAATACCACTCCGCTTTCTCCGTCTGCCGATGGCACCACATGACGCCCTCTCCGGTCACGTCCGGATCGAGGCCCAGCCGGACGAGCGCGTCGCCGAGAGCAAGCCCGGACAGCACGCGTCCTTTTCCGACGCGCCCGCCGCCCGCCGCAGCATCCTGCCCCCACAGTGCGTCCACGGCTGCATCGAAACGCTTCTGCGCCTTGTCGCCGCCGCTCAGCGTGGCGAGGCCCTGCGGACGGTCGCCGACCACCGTCGCACCCTTGCGAACGAGCGCAACGATCTTTTCGAGCGTCTCCGGCAGCATGCGCCGACCGTCGCGCAACCAGAGCACGCGGTAGCGCAGCCCTTCCGGCGTCACCAGGTCGCCGTCGCGCACCGACAGGCGGTTAAGCAGGATGTCGGGGTTGCAGTAGTCGTACTTGAACCCTTTCGGGAAAGGCGCCTCCTGCGGCGGCTTGTGCCCCTGTTCGTCGCCCAGATACCACAGGACGTCGGACACCGGCCGCCCGCGCTCCAGCAGATAGCCGCAGCGCGCGAGATAGCCGGAGAACGACGGCATGTGCCGCCACCACGTCTGCCCGCGCAGGAACGGCGTGCCGATGCCCGACCCGAACGAGGTGCCCGGCGGCAGCCAGTCGGTCCGCGGATTGTGCGTGTAGGTGTGAAAGACAAGGTGTGTCACACCCTCTGCGAAATGGATGTTCGCAACGTCCTTGAGCATATCCCAGTGCTCGTTCCATGTCAGCGCAAACGATGTGAAGGCCTCGGCGGCCACGCGCGGCTTGCCATACAGCCGCGCCGCCGACGCGCAGGGCTTGATCGGCTTGAAATCGAGGCTGCCGACGAACGCCTCCGAGCGCGGCTGCCAGAACTCGCACATCGGCACGTCCGCGTGCTTGTAGTACTCGAGGATGTCGCCGGGAAAGACATCGCCGCCCGCGGTCTCCAGCGAGAGCGCGAGGTTGTTCCGGCGCGCACGTTCCGCCAGCCGCCCGTAAAAGTTTTCTACGAGCAGTTCGTTGATGCAGCTGCGCCAGTCGCGCAGAAAGCGCGCGGTGCGCTCCTCGTCGCCGACCACATACCCGCAGAGCGCCGGCATCCAAGGCAGCAGCTCATAACCGCGGCGGCGCTTGAACGCCTGGTCCAGGCCCGGCGTCCACGTCTGGGTGCGGCACTCCCAGCTGTCCGTCAGCAGCCCCTTGAGCAGCCCGCGTTCCAGCGCCCCGCCCTTGCCCGAAAGCCGGCCGATGTAGCCGTCGAAATGCGCATCCGCCCCGGCCTGGGAGAGCTTGTCGCACTCCCAGCCGGTGCCCTCTTTCGGCGCGGGGCCGTTGCGG
>CAZOIS010000013.1:0-52295 GCA_964579865.1 uncultured Lentisphaeraceae bacterium
GAATTCACGGCTTTCTCACTAAATCGAATGGCGGGGTGGACGGGATTCGAACCCGCGACCACCGGATCGACAGTCCGGTGCGCTAACCAATTGCGCCACCACCCCGCAAAAAAGTGAACGCAATGTATCAAAGGCTCCGCACGCTGACAAGCGCCAAATGAAAAAATTTTGTCTTTCGTCGCGCGCCTTAAACCGTCAGGAATACCGCCAGCGCCGTCAGCATGAAAAGGACGACGGTCGCGATCAGCACTTTGTCGGTGAGCAGCACCTTTTCCGGACGCCCGCCCCCGTCGTGCCGGTACACCAGCTCGAGGTACCGGAAAATGCCGAAAACCACGAACGGGATGGTCAGGCCCAGGCGGTTCGTGCCGAACCGTCGCACCGTCTCTTCAGACAGCGTGTAGATCGCGTAACACACCACCGTCGCCGCGGAGGTGATGGCGATCTGCATATCGAGCAGGTAGCGGTCGTAACCGGCCAGAGCCTCGCGGTGCAACTCACCGGCGTCTTCCAGCAGAATCTTTTCGTGCCGCCGTTTGCAGAGCGCCAGGAAGAGCGCCAGCAGAAACGTGCAGAGCAGGAGCCAGGGCGAGATGCGCACCTGCAGCGCCACCGCGCCCGCGATCGCGCGCAGCACGAACCCCACCGCGATCACAAAGACGTCCACGTAAGGAATGCGCTTCAGCGCGAAGGTGTAGCCGAACTGCATCAGGCAGTAGCCGCCCAGCACCCCGGTGAAGGCGCGCGGCAAAACGAGCGATCCGGCCATGCCGGCGAGAAGCAAGCCGAACGCCGCGACCCGCGCCCCGCGCACCCCGATCTCGCCGGCGGCGAGCGGACGGCGGCACTTGACCGGATGCGCCCGGTCGGCCGCGATGTCGCGGATGTCGTTCAGCAGGTACACGCCGCTCGATACGCAGCAAAAGCAGGCGACGGCGGCCGCCTCGAGCAGAACGGGCCGTCCGCCCTGAACAAACGCGCTTTGGCTCGGATCCCACTTCGCAAAGAAATAGGCGGCCGGCACAACGCCGTTCTTCAGCCACTGCGCCGGACGGAGTGCCCGGAGCCAAGGCAGCACGACGCCGACGGCGCTCACGCCGTTGTTCCCTTGCGCGGCGACCGTCTGAACCCGCAACGGCCCCAGAGGCGCAAGACCATCATCACCGCTTCGTACGCGATGTTGGCCCGCATCTTGGAGTATCCCGCGCGCCGGTCCTCGAAAACGATCGGGACCTCTTTGACCGTGAACCCCTTCATCCAGGCCGTGTGCGTCATCTCGATCTGGAACGAATATCCGTTGGAGGTGATGCTGTCGAGGTCGATCGCCTTCAGCACCGCACGCCGGAAACATTTGAACCCGCCGGTGGGATCGCACACCGGCATGCCGGTGATCAGCTTGACATACTGCGCCGCGCCCGTGGAGAGCAGAAGCCGGTTCATGGGCCAGTTCATGACGCGGATGCCGCCGATGTAACGAGAGCCCAGGACCAGATCCGCCCCCGCCCGCGCCGCCTTGAAAAGGTCCGGCAACGCAGCGGGATCGTGCGAGAAGTCACAGTCCATCTCGCAGATCAGCTCGTAATCGCGCTCCAGCGCCCACTTGAACCCGGCGATGTAGGCGCGTCCCAGGCCCTCTTTGCCTTGCCGGTGCAGCACGAAAACGCGCGGCTCGCGCGCGGCGATCTCGTCGAGCAGCGCCCCCGTGCCGTCCGGCGAGTTGTCGTCCACGAAAAGAATGTTCGCCTGCGGCTCCTGTTTCAACACCGCTTCGGCCATGGCCGCCACGTTTTCGCGCTCGTCATACGTCGGTATGATTATCAGTGCTTTTTCGGTCATATTGCTGATGATTATAGTCTTTTTAGCCGACATCCCGCCACCCAATTCTGCGTCCGCCGGCAGCCTTCCCGCCGCGGCGTCCGCCTTGACTATCCGGAGCGAGTATGTTTCACTATTCCTTCTTTCCGCACGCCCCATAGACCCGGACCTGACGGGGATGCGGAAATCCCCGTGCCGCGGCATCTCCGCCGGGCCGCACACAGCACAAAGGAGGCCCACTTAATGTTCAGCAAAAACAAAACCAAGCCGCATGAAACCGCCGCCGACCCCGAGGCCGCACCTGCGACGCAGCCCGAGACGCCCGTGACGGCCCCTGTGCCGCAGTCCCCTGCAGAGCCCGCGCCGGCACCTGCCGCCGCGCCCGGGCAGCCCTCTGCCGAAGCCGTGGAACTGGCGCTCTTGAAAGACCGCTTCACGCGGCTGATGGCGGATTTCGACAATTACCGCAAGCGCCAGGCCCGCGAGCGCGAGGATCTGATCAAGCGCGCCAACGAGGAACTGCTCGGCGACCTGATCCCCACCGTCGACCATCTTGAGCTCGCGCTCGCCAAAACGGCCGACCCGGATTCGCCTTTTGTGACCGGCATCAAGCTGGTCTACGACCAATTCCTGAGCCTGTTAGACCGCTACGGGATGAAGCCCATCGACGCGAAAGGCAAACCTTTCGACCCCGCTTTCCACGAGGCACTCTCGCAAATGACCTCGGCGACGGTCCCCGCCAACGTGGTCATCGACCAATTCCGCCGCGGCTGGCTGCTGGCCGGGCGCCTGCTGCGCCCGGCGCAGGTCATCGTCTCTTCGGGAGCCCCCGACCAGAAACAGGCGGAGTCCGAGAACGACAGCGTCTCGGACTGATCCCGCCCCGATGGCGCCGCCCCGCGCCGGTCATCAACCGCTTATCCGATATTCCCTATGTCTACCAAACGCGATTATTACGAAGTGCTCGGCGTCAACAAAAGCGCCTCCGCCGACGAGATCAAAAAGTCGTACCGCAAGCTCGCCATGAAGTTCCATCCGGACCGCAATCCGGACAACAAGGACGCCGCGGAAAAGTTCAAAGAGATTTGCGAAGCCTACGAGGTCCTGAGCGACGCCGACAAGCGCCAGCGCTATGACCAGTACGGCCACGCCGGCATGAAGTCCGCTTTCGGCCCCGGCGGGTTCGATTTCGGCCGCGACTTCTCGCACATGCAGGACATCGACCTGCAGGACATCCTCGGCAGCATGTTTGGCGGCGGCTTCGGCGACATTTTCGGCGGCGGCGGCGGGCACCGCCGCTCGCGCAACCCCAACGCGGCCCAGCGCGGCGACGACCTGCGCTTCGACCTCGAGATCGATTTCGAGGAGGCGCTCTTCGGCTCGGAACGCGAAGTCGACCTCAACGTCAACGACGCGTGCGAGGCCTGCCATGGCTCGGGCACCGCCGCGGGCTCCTCGCGCGAGACCTGCCGCCAGTGCGGCGGCCACGGCGTCGTGGTGGTCGGCGGCGGCTTCATCCAGATGCGCCAGACCTGCCCCGTCTGCCACGGCGAAGGCACGATCATCCGCAACCCCTGCAAGAAGTGCAACGGCACGGGACGCGTCAAAACGCCGCGCCACATCGCGCTGCGCATCCCCAAAGGCGTCGAGACCGGATCGCGCCTGCGCCTCTCAGGAAAGGGCGAAAGCGGCCTGCGCGGCGGACCTGCGGGCGACCTGTACGTGGTGCTCCACGTTCGTGAGCACGACGTTTTCCAGCGGCAGGACGACGATCTCGCCTGCACCGTCCATGTCGCCCCCGATATCGCCGCGCTCGGCGGCGATATCGAGATCCCCACGCCCGACGGCCATGCGCGCATCAAACTGCCAGCGGGCACGCCCAACGGCAAGGTTTTCCGCCTCCGGGAGAAAGGTATGCCCAGCCTCAACGGAGGCTGCGGCGACCTTCACGTGCGCGTCGAGATCGAGGTGCCCACGCACCTCTCTTCGAAGCAGAAGCGCGTGCTGGAGGATTTTGCCAGCCTGGCCACGCCCGACAATTATCCGGAGGCCACGCGTCAGGCCAAGGCTTGCGATACCTTCTTCGCCCGCCGCGAAGCCCTGCTCAAACACACCTCGAAGTAGGAAGGGCCATGCACCGCTGTCTCGTCCAGACTCACGAACTGCTCGCCGAGGCGTTCGCGCTCAGCCGGGAGGAGGCACGCCACCTGCAGACGGTCCTGCGCGCCAAGCCCGGCGACCGCGTGACGCTCTTCGACGGCCAGGGGCACACGCGGCTTGCGGTGATCGCCTCGGTCGAGAAGCACGGGCTTTCGCTGGCCGCCGAGGCCCCTGCGGTCGAGCACCCGCGGCCTCCGTGCCGCATCACGCTTTTCGCCTGCGTCAGCAAAGGCAAACGCATGGACTGGACCGTGGAGAAAGCGGTCGAGCTCGGTGTCGGCCGGATCGTGCCCGTGATCTCCGACCGCACGATCGTGCGTCTCGACGCGGACGACGGCGGCGCCAAGGTCGACCGCTGGCTCCGCGTGGCCGAGGAAGCGGCGCGCCAGTGCGGCGCGGTCTGGCTGCCCGAAATCACGCCGCCGGCCTCCTTCCGCTCCAGCCTGGCGCTCACGGCCGGAACGGCGCCGGTCTTTGTCGCCGCGCTGGCCCCCGGCGCCCAGCCGCTGCGCGCGGCCCTCGCCGCCTTCCATGCGACAGCCCCGCAGCAGGCCGGCTGGTTCGTCGGCCCAGAAGGGGATTTCACGCCCGCCGAGCTCGAGGAACTCCTCGCGGCAGGCGCCATCCCCGTGAGCCTCGGGCAGCAGGTCCTGCGGGCGGAGACCGCCTGCCTTTACGGCCTCTGCGCCCTCAACTGCGCCTGGCTTTAGCCCGCCTTCGCCGAAAACGCCCCGGCGCAGAAAGCATCCCGACACGTCCGTCCGCACTCAGCGCGCATCGCCGTTCTTCACGGGCTCCGGCAACGCGATATTCCAGAGCCGGAAGACGTTCTTCGCGATATCCGTGTTGTCCATTTTCTCGCCGAAGAGCGACGCGCCGGGGCCAAACGCATAGAACCTGACCGGCAGGGCGGTATGGCTCGTCGTCGCATAGTCGATGACGAGCTTGCCGGGCGGATTGTTTGTCACGCCGGCAGTGAGCGCGCCGGTCTCGTGGTCCGCCGTGGCCATCACGAGCGTATCGCCCCGCTTGCGGGCGAACTCCACGGCGGTCTTGACGGCCCAGTCAACCTGCAGCGTGCCGCGCACCGTCAGCTCCGGCTTGTTGCCGTGGCCGCCGCCGTCCGTGATCGTGCACTCCACCATCAGGAAAAAACCCTTGTCGTTCTTGGAAAGCCGCGCGAGCGCCGTCTCGGTGAGCTCCGCCAGGCAGGTCTCGGAGTCCAGCGTGCCCTTGGCCATGAAGCCCAGCACGCGCCTGTCCTGCGGCGCCTGATTAAACGCCTCTTGATTCTCGATCACGGCATATCCGGCGGCCGTCATCTCATCCAGCACCGGCCGGCCGTCCTCGCGCTGGCCCCCCGCCGCCTTGGGCACAAACCACGCCTTGCCGTTCGCGTTGCCGATCAGCAGATCGTACCCGCTGGCCGCGGCGCACGATGCCACATCCGCATACGAGCCGCGGCTGTTGACATGGGCATAGAACCCGGACGGCGTCGCCCCCGTGATGGAGTCCGACGTGATCAGCCCGACGGCTCGACCTTCCTTCCGCGCCGCCTCGGCGAACGACGTGAGACGGCGCTTATCGGAAGTCACGCCCAGCGACGCGTTGGAGGTTTTGTAGCCGCAGGCAAAAGCGGTCGCGGCGGCGGCGGAATCGGTGACGTTCGAGCCCTCCGAGAGGGTCGTGCAGAAACTCGCGACCGGCATCTGCTCCATGACCAGCCGGCCTTCCGCTTTGTGCTGATACAGCGACGTCAATTGGAGCGCGCCCGGCCCCATGCCGTCGCCGATGACCAGAATGACGTTCTTGGGCGCGGTTCTGCCGGGCGTTTTGTCGAGCGGCGCGGCGAGAGCCGGCGCGACGTATTTCTTGTCCAGCGTCAGATCCGGCTTGATCCCCGCAATCTTGGTCTCATCGCCGAGCGTGACCGCAGCCACCATCCAGGCGCTTTCCCGCGCCTGAAGTCGGATCGACTTGACGGGCGCGTCCTTGAGGGCGAAGCGCGACAGAAAAAGCGAAACCTGCGTGTTGGCGTTATACGCCGTCCAAATGCGGGCGGCGTTCTTATATCCGTCCGGTTTGGTCCAGTCGCCCACGTCGCGTCCGAACCGCACGTGGAACTCGGACTTCTGTCCGTCCGCGTAGTCCACGAAAAGGGCGCCCGTCATCTTCTGCTCCTTTGCGGGCGGGCACCACGCAGCCGCATGCAGCAGATAGAGGAACTTTCCTTGTTTCGCCTCCACGGGAATGACCGCCTCGGAAGGCAGATACTCCCGCTTGGGGCCGCCCAGCACGATGCACGACTTGTTGCCGGCGGCGGCATCGCCGAGAACCTCGAACGGGATCGCGGACAAGGTCATTCGGCCGGGCTTGAGCACCCGCATGTCGTTACCGCCCTGATCGGTCCACCCGCCCTTGCGGTCATCCGCCTGCTCATCGGCAAACGCGCTGTTGGCACCCGTCTTCAGCGGCAAAGGCGTGAACGAAGGGGCGGCGACCGCGGCCAGCGCGGCACAGAAAGACACCCACACGGAAAGGACGGCTGAAACATTCATCGGTTAAACTTCCTAATACGTTCTGCAAAAATGAAGCACAACTATATGACAACCGACTCCCGCAATTCAAGCGGCGACTTGTTTGCGCCGACCCTTGCCGGAAAAATGGGGATTGTGAGCCTTCCGACCGCCGTGTTATAGTTGTCGACGCTTGAATAAGCTAATCCATAGACATGAATCACGGGGGGGGTGTATGCGTCAGGTCGACGTTTCAAGGCGCGGATTTCTGAAAGCCGGCATGGCCGCGGGAGCGCTCGCTTTTCCATCCATCATTCCGGCGCGCGTGCTGGGGCAGCAGGCACCGTCGAAAAAGATCCAGGTGGGCGTCATCGGCTGCGGCCGGATCGCGGGCGGCATGGATATACCGGGCATCTGGCAGAACCAGGACCTCGCCACGCTCGTGGCGCTTTCGGACTGTGACGTCAAGCGCATGCGCACGACCAAGCAGAAAACGCTCCAGATGTTCGAGGGCGACCTGCCCGACCTCGCGCTGCATCAAGACTACCGCGACCTGCTCGCGGACAAGTCGGTCGACGCGGTGATGATCTGCACGCCGGACTTCTGGCACGCGCAGATCTGCATCGAGGCGGCGCTGGCGGGCAAAGACGTCTATGTGCAGAAACCGCTCGCCATGTCGATCTTCGAGAGCCGCGCCATCGTCAACGTGATGAAGAAGACCGGCCGCGTTTTCCACATCGGCACGCAGCAGCGCTCAGAGGGCAAAAGCACCTTCGGCTCGCAGTTCCGCAAGGCGGCCGAATATGTGTTCAACGGCCGCCTCGGCAAGATCAAAACCATCGAGGTCGGGCTGCCGCAGGATCCGGCCGAACCCGCCGGTCTGCCGCTGGAGCAGCCGGTGCCCGGCACCTTCAATTTCGACGCGTGGCTGGGCTATTCGCCGCAGGCGCCCTACTCCGAACTGCGCACCCATCCGCAGGGCAAGGGCGACGAGGCGGACTTCGGCCGCCCCGGCTGGATGGTGATCCAGCAGTACAGCATGGGCATGATCGCCAACTGGGGCGCACACCACATCGACATCGCGCAGTGGGGCTTGGGCATGGAGAGCTCCGGCCCCGTGCGGATCCGCGGCAAAGCCGACTTCCCGAAACGCCGCCTCTGGAACGCCCACGGCAAACTCGACGTCAAGATGGAATACGCCAACGGAACGGTTCTGCACGTGGCCGATGAGAGCGTCTACCCCAACGGCGTGCGCTTCGTCGGCGAGAAGGGCTGGATCTTTTGCGGGCGCGGCTCGGTCAAGACCATGCTGAACGACCCCGGCGCGGGCGGCAAGCACGGGCGCTGGCGGCCCCTGGAAGCCAGCGACAAGCGTCTCATCGAAGGGGAGGTGGAGCATCCGCTGCCGCGCAACCCCCAGACCCACCACCGCGTCTGGTTCGACGGCATCCGCACGCGTCAGCCGACGAACATCCTGCCCGAAAGCGCGCACCGGACGACCACCGCCTGCATCCTCGCTTTCACGGCCATGAACCTGAAACGCTCGCTGAAGTGGGATCCGGCAACCGAGAAATTCATCGGCGACGACGAGGCCAACGCCACGCTGTCTCGCCCCGAGCGCGCGCCCTATGGCGTGCGCAATGTGCTCAAACGCGCGGGTTTGGAGGCATAGCCATGGAGGTCCTGATCTACACGCGCAACCACACGCCGACCGGCAAGGGCTTCGTCCACGACAACATCGCGGTCAGCGTCGCGGCGCTGAAAGAATTGTGCGCGGCCGAGGGGCTGAAAGCCGAGGCTTCGGACGATCCGGCGGTCTTCACCGATCCGGGACTGAAAGGGCTCAAGGCCGTCATTTTTTCGAACAGCAACAACGAGGCCTTCGCCACGGACGAGCAGCGCGGCGCACTGCTGAGCTATGTCTACAACGGCGGCGCGTTCATGGGCGTCCACTCCGCCACGGGATCCGAGCGCGCCTCCGAAGCCTTCAAGGGCATGATCGGCGGACGCTTCATTTGGCATCCGCCCTTGCAGCCCTTTACGATCCGGGTGAACGACCGGCGCCACCCGGCCACCGCGCATCTGGGTGAAACCTGGGCGTGGGTTGACGAGGCGTACGTCTGCGACTGCGCGCCGGACATCCACATCCTGCTGGACCTCGACGTGACGACGCTCGTCAAGCCGCCGCGCGATAAGCGGCTGGACGCGTTCGCGAACGGACGTTACCCGCTGGGCTGGTGCAAGAAGTACGGCGAGGGCCGCGTCTTTTACACGGCGCTCGGCCACAAGAAAGAACACTATCAGGACGCGGCCTTCCGCACACATCTGCGGCAAGGCCTGCTCTGGGCGATCCGGGGCTGACGGCGGCGGATTGGTATTCGAGCAACGGCGGATGGCGCAACGCGCTGTCCACAAAAAAGAACAGAGGAGTACTCGACATGATGACGTTAACGAGGCGCGGTTTTATGCAGGCAGGCGGCATCGCGGGCGCGATGGCCGCCATGCCGAATCTGATTCCGGCACGCGTGCTGGGGCAGGCGGCCCCGAGCAAACTGATCAACGTGGGCATCATCGGATGCGGACGCATTTCGACCAGCATGGAGATGCCGGGACTGTTCGGCCTGACCGACATGGCGCGCATCGTCGCCATCTGCGACCTCGACTCCAAACGCCTGGCGTTTTCAAAGAAGAACATCGAAAACGAATATAAGAAACGCCTCAAGGTGGACCGCTACGAGGTCAAGACCTTCGCCAAATACCAGGAGCTGCTGCGCGACGGCGGGGTGGACGCGGTGATGGTCTGTGTGCCCGACCACTGGCACGCGCTGTGCGCGGTCGAATGCGCGCTCGCCGGCAAGGACATCTGGGTGCAGAAACCGTTCTCGCAGACGATCCACGAAGGCCGCATTCTGGCCGAGGTCGTGCGCCAGAAAGGCGTGATCCTGCAGGTCGGCTCGCAGCAGCGTTCGAGCAAACAGTTCCGCACCGGCTGCGAACTGGTGCGGAACGGGCGCATCGGGCAGATCAAGCGTGTCGAGGTCGGGTTCGGCAAAGACAAGGATGGCGGGCGCAAAGAGGAGATGCCCGTGCCGTCGAACCTGGATTACAACACCTGGCTGGGACCGACCCCCCTCGCCTACTACACCGAAGACCGCGTCCACAACCAGGATACCGCAAAGATCGGCAACCGCCCGGGCTGGATCCAGATGGAGCCTTACGGCTGGGGCATGATCACCAACTGGGGCGCGCACCACATGGACATCGTGCAGTGGGGCCTCGGCACCGAAGACCGCGGCCCGCTGGAGGTGTCCGGCACCTGCGGCTGGATGACCAAAGGGCTCTGGAACGCGCACGCCGAATTCGATCTGCTCTACAAGTACCCCAGCAACATCGACGTGAGCGTGTGCAACAAGTACCCGAACGGCGTGCGCTTCATCGGCGACGAGGGATGGATTTTCGTGAGCCGCGGCTCGGCCAAGGTCACCGCCAGCGACCCGACCATGCCGGGCACCACACTCAAGGCGCTCGACGCGAGCGACGTCAAGCTGCTCGATGCCCCGCTCGGCTCGAACGCGGTGCGCCTGCACGTCAGCGACAACCACGTCAAGGACTGGCTGCTGGCGATCCGCAGCCGCACGAGCGCCGTGACCAACGCCGAGATCGGCCACCGCTCCACCTCGGTCTGCACGCTGGGCCACCTCTGCATGAAGACAGGCAAGGCCCTCAAGTGGGACTACAAAACCGAGACGACGGACAGCGCTGAAGCCAACGCGCTGCTGGCGTGTCCGGAGCGCGACCAGTTCAGCATCCCGAAAGTGCTGAAGGCGGCGGGCATCACCGTCAAGGTTTAACCCGACACGTGCAGAGGCTGGCCGCTGTGCCAGCCTTCACCTTCCCTCTCAACCAAGGAACACCGATATGACAAAGACCATGATGCTGTGCGCCGGCGCCGCCGTCTTGCTGGCGGGCTGCGATACCCCCAAAACCTCGTGTTGCGGCACCTGCGGAGGCGACACCGTGAAACTGATCACGCTGGACCCCGGACATTTCCACGCCGCGCTGGTGCAGAAGCGGATGTATCCCAACGTTTCGCCCAAAGTGCATATCTACGCGCCGGAAGGCAATGACCTCAAGATGCATATGGACCGCATCAACGGGTTCAACACGCGAGCCGAGGAGCCGACGAAGTGGGAGTCCGCCGTCTACACGGGTGCCGACTTTTTCGAGAAGATGCTGAAGGACAAGGCCGGCAACGTCGTGGTGCTCGCGGGCAACAACGCACGCAAGACCGAGTACATCCTGAAGAGCGTCCAAGCCGGCTATAACGTGCTCGCCGACAAGCCGATGGCGATCACGCCG
The DNA here is from genome assembly GCA_964579865.1 of uncultured Lentisphaeraceae bacterium. GTDB lineage: Bacteria > Verrucomicrobiota > Kiritimatiellia > RFP12 > UBA1067 > DAOPZC01. The sequence goes on from CAZOIS010000013.1 coordinate 10,851, forward strand.
AAAGACTTTGAGCTGCTCAAGCAGGCCTTCGCCACGGCGCAGCAGAAAGGCGTCGTACTCTACGATATCATGACCGAACGGTATGAGATCACGACCCTGCTTCAGCGTGCGCTCTCGCGTTTTCCCAAAGTCTACGGCGAGCAGGAAAAGGGCACGCCGGACGATCCGGCCGTAACGAAGGAAAGCGTCCACCACTTCTGCAAGCTGGTGGCAGGCAAACCGCTGCAGCGCCCGCCATGGTACTACGATACCACCCAGCAGGGCGAGGCGATCGTCGACGTGAACACGCACCTGACCGACCTCATCCAATGGGAAACTTTCCCGGAAATCACACTTTCCCCCTCGGACATCAACATGGTGCAGGCCCGCACGTGGGCCACGCCGATCACGCTGGAGCAGTTCAAAACCTCGACGTCGATGGCCGAGTGGCCCGCGTATCTGAAGAAAAACCTGGACGCCAGCGGCGTGTTGCAGTGCAAAGCCAACGGCGAGTTCACCTACTCGATCAAAGGCGTGTACGCGAAGGCCTCGGTGCTCTGGAACTTCCAGCCGCCGGCGGGCGCGGGCGACACCCACTACTCGCTGATGCGCGGCACACGCTCCTCGCTGATCATCCAGCAGGGCGAAGCCGAAGCCTACAAGCCGGTGCTCTACGTCGAGCCCCGCCGCAACGCCGGCGTAAAGACAGAGGAGCTTGAGGCCGCGCTGAACGAGGCGGTTGCCTCGCTCAACAAGACCTATCCCGGCATCAGCTGCGAGAGGCATGAGACCGGCTGGCGCATCAACATCCCGGCGAGCTACTCGGTCGGACACGAGGCACACTTCGGCCAAGTCATGGAGAAGTACCTCGGGTTCCTCAAGAACCGCGATATGCCCGCCTGGGAAGTGCCCAACATGCAGGTCAAGTATTACACGCTGATGGAAGCCTACAAGAAAAGCCGTTAAAAGCGAAACCCGGTCGGGCGCGCATCGCTTCAGCGGACTGGCCCGCAGAACAGCCGCACGCGCTCGACCGCTCCCTGAAATTTCGGCGGGGACGGCGTAATCACCGGGCTTCCGAGGTCCGCGCCGATCTGCATGGCGTCGTTCGGGTCGCGCCCCAGCAGCCCCGGCACGGCCCGCTCGCCGACGACCGTGCCGTCGACCGACAGCGTGATCCGCTTTTCGCTCAGGCAGCCTGCCAGCGTCACCCACCCCGCCACCGCCTCCGGCGCTTCAACCGAATACGCCTTGTTTTCGAGCGTGACGGTGAAGACGGGCCGCCCCTGCTTGAGCCACAGCGCATAGCCCGCCGTCTTGCCGCCGCGCGCGAGAATCACGCCGTCCGGGCTCGCCGGCTTCACGACGGCCTCCGCGCTCCACTCGCTTCCGGACGGGTCCAGCGACTTCGACTTCGGCACCTCGACGTAGCCCTGGCCGTCCAGGCGCAGCGCCTTGCGCCCCTCGCGGCCCTCCGCCAGACTCGCGCCGACGGCCTTGCCGTCGTTCTCCAGGCCGCTCAAATCCGGCACGCGGGCGCCGTCGAGCCCGGCGAAGCCGTAGTGCAGGCGGACGCCGGGACGGACGGCCAGCGCGTCCGGGCCTCCCGGCTGGCCCCACCACGCGGGACGGTCCACGTAGTCCGGCACGCGATACCCCACCTCGGCCTTCAGCCGCGCGAGCTCGGCGGTCAGGCGCGCGCGCAGCGCCGCGTAGGCGGGATCGCCCATCACGTTGCGCGTCTCATACGGATCGGCCTTGAGGTCGAACAGCTCGGTCCAGGCCTCGTGCCCCACATAGGTGATCAGCTTCGCGTCCGCGGTGCGCACGGCCGCGATGTCCGGCACGCGCGAGTTCTTCTGCTTTTCGGCGAAATACTCATAGAACCAGCTCTGCCGCCAGCCGGCTGCCGCGCCGGCCAGCAGCGGACGCCAGCTGCGGCCCTGCATCTCCGGCGGCGCGGCGACGCCCGCGTAGTCGAGCAGCGTCTGCGCGAGGTCGAGGTTCAGCACCATCTCGTCGCGGACCTGGCCGCGCCCGGCCGCGCCCAGCGTCGGGTCGCGCACGATGAACGGCACGCGCAGGCTCTCGTCATAGGCGCTGCGCTTGTCGCCCAGGCCGTGCTCGCCGAGGTAAAAACCGTTGTCGCTGGTGTAGATCACGACCGTGTTCCCGGCGAAGCCGCACGCGTCCAGGGCCTCCAGCAGGCGTCCCAGACAATCGTCCGCCGCGCTCACGCAGCGGAAGTAGTCGAGGTTCACCGGAACGGCCGCTCCGCCGGCAGCGGCGGGCTCAGGCGCCCGCTTCGGCTTCGCGCCTTCCAGGTACGGCGTCGCCGTCGCGAGGTTGGGAACGCTCCGCGCCTGCTCGCCGGCGAAGCGCTCCCGCGCGCACTCCGGCGGGGTGAAGGGGCCGTGCGGCGCCTTGAACCCGACCACCATGGACCAGGGCTTCGCGGCCCCTTTCTGGCGGCGCATGAAACCGATCGCATAATCGGTGGAGACGTCGTCGATCCAGCCCTGCGTCGGCGTCTCCTTCCCGTCCACGAGGAACGGCGCGTCCACGTACCGCGCGTGGCCGATGAACGAGGCGTGGAAATCGAACCCCGGCCGCTCGCGCTGGCTGTCCATGTGCCACTTGCCGACATAGGCCGTGGTGTAGCCCGCCGCCCGCAGCAGCGTCGCGTGCGTGACGCTGTCGACGGGGAAGGGGCGGAAGTTCGATGCGATCCCGTTGCAGTGGCTGTAGCGGCCGGTCAGATTCACCGCGCGGCTCGGCGCGCAGAGCGAGTTCACGACGAACGCGTTGCGGAAGCGCACCCCTTCGGCCGCCAGCCGGTCCATGTGGGGCGTCTTGAACCACGGGAAGCGGCCACGCTCGCCCTGTTCCCGCTGCACGGCCGAGAAGGCGTCATAGCGCTGATCGTCCGTGTAAACGAACAGGAGGTTCGGCCGCTGCGGCGCATCGGCCGCCCGCAACAGGGTGCACCCCAACAACGCCCAGGCCATCAGTCCTTTTTTCATGCGCTCCTCCAGGTCTACGCCAGACCGCCCTTACCGTTTCGCCTTGCCGGCGGTGATGTATTCCTCGCGGTCGACCGCCCCGTCCTTGTCCGTGTCGAACCGGACGAAGCGCTTAGGCGCCTCTTCGGGGTCGGGCTGGTTGGCCAGAAACTCCTCCCGCGTCAGCTTGCCGTCCCCGTCCTTGTCGCGGCTCGCGAACATCGCCGCGCGGTCCTGCTGGGGCTTTTTGGGCTCCGGCGCGGCCTGCGCCTTCTTGTCCGCGCGGAGCTGCGGCTTGGCCTCGGGCTGCCGCGCCAGCAGCGCGCGGAGCTGGGCAACCACCTCGGGCCGTTCGGCGGCGAGGTTCCGGGTTTCCTCAGGGTCGGCCTCGTAATCGTAGAGCTCCAGCACCGCCGCCTCGGAGGGCTCGCCGATCTTCTTCCACTCCACGAGGCGGTAGCGCCCGGTGCGGACGGCGCGGCCCATGCGCTCGCCGCGCGGGTACACGTGGAACACCGCCTCTTTGGTCTGCGCCGCCGTCGACTTGAGCGCCGCCGCGAAGCTCGTGCCGTCCAGCCCCTGCGGCGCGGGCAGGCCCGCCAGCTCGCAGAGGGTCGGATAAAGGTCCACGGTCTCGACCAGCGCGGGGCTCTTGACCCCCGCCTGCGCCACGCCGGGCGCGACCACGATCAGCGGCTGCCGCGCGGCCTGCTCGTAGTTGGTGTGCTTGCACCAGATGCCGTGGTCGCCCAAATGCCAGCCGTGGTCGCCCCACAGCACGATCACCGTGTTGCCTGCGAAGCCGTTGCGGTCGAGGGCGTCGAGCACGCGGCCGAGCTGAGCGTCCATAAAGCTGACCGCCGCATGGTAGCCGTGGATCAGGTGGCGGGCCTGCGCGTCGCCGATCGGCTCGACTTTCGGGATGTCGGTGTAGCTGCGCAGCTCGCCCGAGTTCTGGCCGGCGAACTCCGGCGCGCCGGCCGGCAGCGTCCGCTGCGCGGGCAGCTCGAACGACTCGGGCCGGTAGAGGTCCCAATACTTCTTCGGCGCGTTGAAGGGCAGGTGCGGCTTGTGGAAGCCGACGCCGATGAACCACGGCTCGCCGGGCTCGGCCTTGGCCGCGTCGAGGCGGCGGACCGCTTCGTCGGCGATCATGCCGTCGCCGTAGGCGGTGTCGGCCACATCGGCGCACTCGGTGGCCACGCTCTTCGCCGTGTTGGCCACCTTTTCGACGGACAGCCCGGCGGCCTTGGCCTTCGCGACCGCCTCCCGCTGGGACTCGATGTTGGCCTGCAGGGCGTAGCTGCCGCCCTGCGGCTTCCAGTGCGGCACGCTCCACGAGGCGGCGTCCTCCGCGTTCCCGTGGCCGACGTGCATGATCTTGCCCATGGCCTCGGTGCGGTAGCCGTTGCGCTGGAAGTATTGCGCCACGGTGACGGCGTCGGGCACCGCGAGGCGGAAGTTCGTGCCGAGGTCGTAAATGCCGAGCGTCGCCGGACGCAGCCCGGTCATCAGCGCGTTGCGCGACGGCGCGCAGACCGCCTGGTTGCAGTAGGCGCGCTCGAACAGCACGCCGCGCGCGGCCAGCCGGTCGATGTTCGGCGACCGGACGCTCGTCGCGCCGTAACAGCCGAGGAGCGGTTTGAGGTCGTCCACACAGATCAGCAACACGTTCGGACGGCCCGCCGGCGCCGCCGCAACAGCCGCGCCTCCAACGAACAGCGCCCCGAGAATTCCGAGCGATAACCGACCCGTCATACAGTCCCCCTCTCTGTTCAGGTGTGTTCCCGGAGCACCGGCCGAAGACGGCGCGGAACCGGGCAATTTTTATAGAAACGGCCGACCCGCCGTCCTATTGCCTCAGCCCGTTCAACAGCGACACGATTTCGTCGGAGGTCACCCCGCGCTGCCGCGCCGCCTGGAGCACGGCCGCCGCCTCGCCTTTACGGCCGAGGGCGAGCAGGTAGTAGGCGTAGGTGTAGACATAACCGGGGTTCAGGGGCGCCAGTTCGGCGGCTTTGCGGCACCAGGACACGCCCTCCTCGGTCGCGCGGCCGCGGTTGAGCAGCACGCCGAGGTTGTAGGCCGCCTGCGCCAGCGACGGGTCGGCGGCCAACGCCGCGCGGAAATGCCCCTCCGCGCCCGCCATCTGGCCCTTCTCCGCCAGCGCCATGCCGAGGTTCAGATGCACCGCGGGATTCCGCGGCTCGGCGGCCGCCGCTTTTTCGAGCAGAGCCACGGCGGCTTCGAGCTCGCCCCGCCGCGCCCGCATCATCGCCGCGTTCACCAGCGGCGGAACCACGTCGGGCCGCAGGCGCGTGGCCTGCTCATAGGCCGCCAACGCCCGGTCGCCCCAGCCGCGGCCCTCGTAATAGTTGCCGAGGTTGTAGTGCGACGACCACGCGTCGGGCAGGCAGAGATAGCTCGCCTCCAGCTCGCCGAAGGCCGCCGCGCACACCGGTGCCGCCGACGGCAGCTCCAGCAGGCTGGACGGATAGCGCGCCAGCGCGCCGGCCGCCGACACGCGCACGAGCCGGTAGTCGTCGCGGGCGGCGGCCAGGAGCAGGCCGAAGTGCTCCCGGGTCACGTCGCCCGCCAGCAGCTGCGCCGCGGCCGACCGCACCAGCGGATGCGGATGCCCCAGGGCCCCGCGGACGGCGGCCCATTTGCGAGGCTGGTCGCACGGCTCAAGCAGGCGCAGCAGCGAGACGACGAAGACCGGGTCGCTGGCCGCATCGCCGATGTAGCCGAGCATCGCGTCCAGCCGCGTCCAGTCGCGGCGGCGCGCCGCGTCGACGAGCCCCGCGCGATGGAGCACCGGCGCCTGGTAGTCGCGCGACCGCCACTGCCGCACGTAGCCGTCGGCCCATTTCGCATCCTTGTCCGCGTGGCAGAGGTTGCAGGCGTTCGGCGACTTGTAGGCCAGCGTGACGGCCGGCGTCGGCGGCCGCAGCGAGTGGTCGGAGCGGCGCATCCGCGCGAAGGTGGTCATCGGCATGTGGCAGGAGACGCACTGGTTGCCCTTGCTGCCGGCTTTGTGATGCGTATGCTCCGTCGCACGCTCGACGCGCTCGCGGTGGCACGGCAGGCACGACTCGTTGGTCTTCTCGCCGGCGAAGCGGTAGCGCCCGCTGGAGGTGTGGCAGTGGACGCAGTCGAGCTTGCCGGCCCGCACGCAGGGGCTCGTGAGCCACAGCGTATAGGTGTAGTTCTCGCCCAGGTCGCGGCCGTCCGGGTAGAAATCGGGGTTCTCCAGCGTCACGAGATCGTAGTGGTCGAAGAAGCGCTCCCCCGGCGTGAAGCCCGGCGTGATCGGACGCATCTTGGCGTGGCAGGTGGCGCAGGTCTCGTCGCGCCGCAGCAGCGACATGTTCTTCATGCTGATGAGCTTGAGGTCGGCGGGCGGCTGGTTGGTCGGCGCGGCCCGACACACGCGGATGTGCTCGGTGCCGGGCCCGTGGCAGGCCTCGCAGTTGATGCCGGGCTCGCGCCAGACCGTCCGGTAGCTGTCGCTCTTGAGATCGTAGTTCTTGGCGATCTGGCTGACGTGGCAGCCGAAGCAGGCCGTGTTGAAGGTCAGCTGCGGGTCGCGCCAGTGCAGCGGCGCGTCGTCCGTACCGTCGGTGAAATGGCGCACCATGCTGCCGCCCGCGTCGAACCATTCGCGCCGCGCCACGTCGTAGGCCAGCGGCAGCACCTGCAGGCGGCCCCGCTCCAAGGGCGTCAGCAGATAGTAGATGTTCTTGCCGCCCAGCGCGTGCACAATGGGATACGCCCGGGTGCCCTCCGGCCCCTCCTCCACCAGCGTCCGCGCCGCGACGTCGGCGCGGAACCGGCTCTGGCCGACCGCGACCGCGTTCGTCTGGGGCGTGAGCGCCTTGCGGGCGAACGCCTCGTCCACCGGCTGCATCGCGAGGCCGTGGTGGGAGGTCGACCAGAGCGCGTAGAACTTCTCGTGGCACTCGCGGCAGCTGGCCGAGCCCGCGAAAGCTTCGTCCGTCGCGACCTGCCGCGCCGCGCGCGAACACCCGCCCCCCAGCAGGAGCAGCCCCGCGACCGACACGGCCGCCCACTGTTTCAGCGCCATCACCATAGGGAGCTAAGCATACCTTGCCCCGTGAACCGACGCAAGCGCGCGCTCGGCGCGGGGCCCAAGGGGCCGCCCGAGCAGAAGTCGAAAACCCGCGGCCCCGGCCCGGACGGCGTGCTTGAGGCGCGGTTGACACCCTCGGCACCGCATGCTAAGGTTGCTTTTTTAATAAATCAGGTGGATCCCTCGCATTCACAGCCAGGGCCGAGAAGGGGATACGGAATGAAAAACGGATTCGGGTTTGTCAGTCGCTGCGCCGCTCTGGCCGCAGGTCTCGCGGGGTCATGGGGCACGGCGTGCGCCGCAGACGCGCACCCGGGGCTCTCTCACAAGGTGGACCCCCTCATCGGCGTGGTCGGCCACGGCTCCTGCATGCCGGGCCCCTGCCTGCCCCACGCGTCCATCTACCCCAGCCCCAACACCCTCAAGCCCACGACCTCCGGCTTCGTCTACGGCGACGACGTGGTCGGCTTCGCGCAGCTCCACACGCAGGGCACCGGCGGCACGCCGACCTACGGCAACTTCCTGGTCTCGCCGCGCCTCGGCCCCGGCATCGCCGAAAAAGACCAGGCTTCGCCGCTGGCCGACGTCGCCGCCGCGCCCTTCGCCTACCGCGCCCGCCTGACGCGCTGGGACACGCGCTGCACCGTCGTGCCCGCCGCGCACAGCGCCCTCTACCGCTTCGAATTCCCGGCCCACGAGGACGCCCGGCTCGTCCTCAACGTCGCCCGCAAGATCGGCAAGGCCACCGCGCTCACGAACGGCGCCGTCACGATCGCCCCCGCCAGCGGCACGATCACCGGCGGCGGCACCTTCGACGGCAACTGGAACCCCGCTCCCTACCGCCTCTTCTTCGCGGCCAGGGTCGACGCCAAGCCCGTCGCGTGCGGCACCTGGAGCGGCTCCAACAGCGTCGAGGGCGCCACCTCGGCCCGCATCGAGAAGCGCGACGGCCTCGGCGCCTGGCTGCGCTTCGACGCGCGCCAGACCCGCACCGTCCACCTGAAGATCGCCGTCTCCTTCACCTCGGCCGAGCGCGCCGCCCAGTGGCTCGACCAGGAAATCCCCGCCTGGGACCTCGACGCCCTGCAGGCGCAAGCCGAAGGCGCATGGGACCACGCGCTCGCCGCCATCGCGGTCGACGGCATGCCGGAAGCGGAGCAGCGCCTGTTCTACACCCACCTCTTCCACAGCATGGTGCAGCCCCGCGACCGCACCGGCGACGCGGACGGCTGGCCCGTGGACGCGCCGTGCTGGGACGACCACTACACCCTCTGGGACACCTGGAAAACCCTCTTCCCGCTCATGGCGATCGTGCGCCCCGACGTCGTCGCCGGCAACGTCCGCTCCTTCAGCGAGCGCCTGCACCGCAACGGCCAGTGCGCCGCCGCCTTCATCCAGGGCAAGGAGTACCGCGTGGGACAGGGCGGCGACGAGGCGGACAACGTGATCGGCGACGCCTATGCCAAACAGATCCCCGGCATCGACTGGAACGCCGCCTGGGAGGTCCTCGCCGCCAACGCGGGCCGCCGCACCGAAGACTACCGCACGCTCGGCTGGGTCGCCCACAAAGGCAAGCACGACTACTGCGGCCGCATGAAGTCCGGCTCGGGCACCATCGGCTTCGCCTACAACGACTGGTGCGCCGCGCAAGTCGCCGCCGGGCTCGGCAAAACCGATGAGGCCCAGCGCCTGCTCGCCCGCTCGCGCAACTGGCGCAACGTCTGGGACGACTCGCTGACGGACAGCGGCTTCTCCGGCTTCATCCGCGCCCGCAACGCGGACGGCACGTTCCAGAAAACCGAGGCCCGCAAAGGCTACAACACCGATTTCTACGAAGGGACCTGCTGGCAGTACTCCTACGTGCTGCCGCACGACGTGCCGGGCATGATCGAGAAGATGGGCGGCAAAGCCACCTTTATCGAGCGCCTCCAATTCGCCCTCAGCAACGGCCTGATCGACTTCGGCAACGAGCCCTCGTTCATGACGATCTGGCTCTTCGACCACGTGCAACGGCCCTACCTCGCCTCCTACTGGGCCGACAAGCTGCGCGGGCTCTTCACCCAGGACGGGCCGCCCGGCGACGACGACTCGGGTGCCATGGGCTCGCTCTACGTCTTTCTGGACGCGGGCTTCTTCCCCTTCGCCGGACAGGACACCTACTACCTGCACGGACCGCGCGCGCCGCGCTTCGCGTTCCGCCAGCCCAACGGCAAGACCTTCATCGTCACCGCCGAGAACGCGGGCGGCAACCGCATCTACATCCAGTCGGTCACCCTCAACGGCAAGCCGCTCGACGCGCCGGTCATCCGCCACCGCGACATCGTGGCCGGCGGCACGCTGGCCTTCGTCATGGGCGACACGCCCTCGGCCTGGGGCTGCGCCGGCGAGTTCGATCCCGCCCTCGCCCGCCAGCAGACGAAATGACCGCCGCCGGTGCGTTGTATGCGGCGGCACGGGCGTGCCGCCCTACCGGCCGCGCCGCGCGGCCTCCCGCACCTCGTCCGTGGACAGCGCCCGGCTGTAGAGCTTCACCTCGTCGAGCAGCCCTGTGAAATGCGCCGCATGGCCCGCGTCGTAGTTGCCGAGGCACAGCGGCTTGTCATTCGGCTGCAACGCGCCCGGGCGTGCGAGCGCTCCCTGCTCCGCACCGTCCATGTAGAGGCGAAGCGTCTGACCGTCGAACGTCCCCGCCAGATGCACCCAGCGCACGACTGGCAACGGACCCCTGCCCGTCAGATGATGGCTGAACGAGGTCACCGGCACGCCGAAACAGGGACTCCCGTCCTGCAGCCCGAGGCGGAAGCCCGACGACGTGCTGCCGCCGAAAATGCGGTTGATGAACCAGACGTGCTTTTGCGCCGCGAGTTCCGTCTTCACCCAGCACGACACCGTGAACGCGTTCGAGGGCGAGAGCGACGGGTCGGACGCAATCAGCGCGCTGCCGCCGCGGCACACCAGCGCGTGGCCGTCGAGCCCCGGCGCGCGTTCGGCGTTCTCCAAGACGCCGCCCAAGCCGTGGCCCGAATAGTCCAGCGTGACCGTTTCATGGGTCCCTTCGTCGAACGCCCACCAGCCGACGAGCCCCGGCTCGTCCGCGCCGGGCTTCGTGACCGTCCGCGTCCGCCGCAAGTTCAAGATAGCCTCTTCGGCCGCATGCTTGCGGTAGGCCGCGTCGTAGGGCCCCAGCCCGATGTCCTCCGGCAGCAGATCCTCGTGGGGCCCCGCGTCCGGCGCGAACACGTTGCGCACCGCGTCGAGATAGCCGAAACCGTACTCGCGGTACGGCGCGAGGTAGTGCCCCTCGCCCCATTCGTTCCAGTTGTCGAGCAGCAGCATCCGGCTGCCGAGCTGCTCGGGCGGCAGCGTGGCGATGAAGGCCTTGGCCTCGCGCAGCAGCCCCTCGAAGTCGGTCGGCGGGATTTTCCAGATGCTGCCCTCGTCGCACCAGCCGCTCCACGCCTGCGACACGGTCACCACCTGCGGCAGGATGCCCAGCTCCTGCGTCTTGCGGATGTACGCGAGCTGCGCCTGGACCGCCTGCTGCGGCGCGGGGCTGTTCGGAATGCCCCAGCAGTAAGCGAAGGTGTAGTCGAGCCCGAGGTCCTTCATCAGGGCCAGGTGCTTCGGATCCAGCCCGCGGTACTCCCCCAGCAGGATGAGGCCGTCGAAGCCCGCGTCGCGGCACGCCTGCCGCATCTTGCCGAAGGCGGAGCGGACGTTCTCCACGCCGCCCAGGTCCTTGATCAGAAACTCCGGGCGGTAGATGAAGAGCAGCGGCCGGTTGCCGATCTTGAGATAGCTGGCGTGCTTGAAGTAGGTCTCGATCCAGTACGGCATCAGGTTCTCGAACAGGTCGCGCTCGTCGGCCACGCCGGCCACGCCTTTCGACTGGTTCTCCCACATGAGGGTGAAGCGCATCTTGTCGGCGAAGCGCGACTTGAAGAGCGCGTCGTGGATCGCCGTGCCGTAGCGCGTCTTGACCGCGCCGCCCTGGCTGGCGCGGTACCAGCAGTAGATGAAGAACGAGACGCCGTGCTCGACCGCCCACTTCGTCTCCCAGTCCGAGACCTCGGGGTTCTCCTGCGCGTAGAAGCCCAGCGCGGGCGTGCGCTCGGGATGCTTGAGCACATTGCTCCACAGGTTGAACTTGTCCGCCTCCCACAGCGGGCAGTGGTGCGCGCCGACCAGCACCTCGGTCTTCGCCGGCACGGGCTCGGGAATATATTCGAGTGTCCGCTTCGCCATCGCGGGCAGGAAGCGTATCCGGATCTCGGAGCGCGCCAAAGCCTTTCCGCCGGATTCAAGCGCGACCGCCAGCACCCCGTCGCACGCGCCCGCAGCGGTCACGGTCCACGCCACATTCGTTTCAGCGCCGGCCGCCAGCGCGAGCTCGTCCGGCGAAGCCGCTCCGGACACGGACACGCCGTCCGGCAGCGCGAGCCGCGGCGCGAAGCGGACCGCCTCTTTGCCCGCATTGCGGAACACCGCCGCCATGCGCTCGGGCCGCCCCGCGCGACAGACGTTCGAAACCGGTTCAAAGCGCACGATACGGACCTCGGCGCGGCCCTCATGAAACCAAAGCGCGGACAGACAGAACGGCAGAAAGAAACGAGCGGTAAGCATGTGTCCCTCCAAACGTGAGAGTCCGTGTTTACGGATGGATGTTGTCCGTGACCGGCTGAAGCCGTGAAATCACCGGCGCGGAGCAGGTCTTGACCGGCACGGGGAAGCGCTTGGCGACCTGCGGCGGCGGATCGGGAATCTGCCGGACCTCCTCGTCGCCGCGGTAGACGCAGTTGCAGTCCACCCACGCGATCAGCCGCTGCAGCTCTTCGCCCTCGACCTTCACGCCGTGGTGCTTGCCGCCCGTCACCAGATCGATGAGACGGCTCGTGGACGACAGCATGGTCATCGGCCGGATCGGCTCGTAGTGGTGCGTCCCCTCCACATCGAGGCATCCGGCGAGACCGAGCCCCGCGCCGCTGCCTGCGGGCTTGGGGCCGCTCCACGCCTGGCCCACGAGCGTGAGGTAGGGCTCTTTGAACGGCAGCAGCTTGGGATCGTCAATGCCCTGCTCCGGCACGCCGCCGCGCAGCGTGAGGTCCAGCTTGGCGCGGGCCTTGCCGTTGCCTTGATGGCACGCGCCGCAGTGCTTGTCCAGAACCGGCTGGCAGAAGCGCTCGTAGCTGACGCTGGTGCCCGCGCCCCACGGCGGCGGCGTGAGCGCCGCCGGCTTCTCGCGCAGCGCGAGCGCCCCGTAGGCTTTGTCCGGCGTCGCCGTGTGCAGCGCGTGGCAGCCGAGGCAGCCGCGCGTCTCGCCCGGCATGACGCCCGTGAAGGAGCGCATGATCTGCACGCAGCGCATGCGCTCGTCCAGCAGCTGGAAGTGCAGGGCCCGGCCCGCCGGCGCCTTGAACGCCACCGAACCGTCGGGCCGGATCGGCACGGTCCCGAGGATGCGTTTGACGCCGTCCTCCTGGATCACCGAAATGACGGGGCCGGAGTGGCGCCACGACTTGAAGCCCATGCTGTAGGTCTTGGCGTCCATCTCGATCACGCGCAGATACTTCGCCGTGCCGCGCGGCAGCCCCTCGACGCCCGAATAGACGTCCGGGCTGAACAGCACCCCGTCCTGCGGCGCCTCGCCCGCCTGCGGCCACGCCACGCGATCGGGGATCGCCGGCGGCGGCGTGCGCGGGCGGAGCGGCTGTGCGTACCAGACGTTGTTCTGCCCGGCATAGATCAGCTCGCGGTTGCCGTGGATATCCATCACGAAGAGCGCGAAGTCGCGGTCGGACGTGCGCGCGGCCGAGACCAGGAAATCCTCGGGGCCGAGCGGCCACGGGCTGCGCACCGACCACAGCGCGCCGCTGGTGTGGTAGGTCGGCGAAGCGGCGGGGCTGCCCCCTTCCGGCTCGCCCACTTCGGGCCACGACAGCTCCTGCGTGATCTTGGTGATGCCGTCGGGCCACTGCAGGCCGCGGCCGATGTCGAGCAACCCGAGGCACCCGGTCATCACGTTGTGATGGCCCACGCCGACGAACATCACCTGCGACGAACCCGGCACGGACCGCGCTTCCCAGAGCATGTCGGGGTAAGCGCTGTTGTTGCCCCAAAAGACCGCCTCGCCGGTGCCGTCGGGATTGACCGTCCAAAGCTTCTGCAGCCGCCACAGAGGACGCTCGGTGTACTCCCAGCGCGTGTAGAGCACGCGGCCGTCGGGCAACAGCGCGGGCGTGTAGTCGGGCTCGTTGTTGCGCGAGATCATGACGATGTTGCGGCCGTCGCCGTCGCAGCGCGCGAGCACGGTCGAAGCCGACTGCGGCAGGCAGCGCACGTAGGAGTTGCCGCGCGACGTGGAGAACAGGATGTGCCCGTCGGGCAGATAGATCGGGTCCATGTCGTCGTAGAGGCTGCCGGTGAGCTGGCGGCGCCCCTGGCCGTCGACCCCGATTTCATAGAGATGGAAACTCGCCTCGTTCTTGGGGCGGAGGCTGAACACGACGCGCCGGGCGTCAAAAGAAAGGTCCATGCGCATGATGTAGCCTTCTGCCCCCGAGACCAGCTCGCGCTCGTCGCCGTCCGGCCTCAGCCCCTCCAGCACCAGCAAACGGCTTCCCGCTGCGGTTCCATAGTGGTAACCGTTGCGGTGGGCCGACTCATGCTTGCCCGCATAGGCAGGCGTGTCCACAAGCAGGAGGCGATCGAAATTCAGAAGCGGATTGCGCAATATCAGCGAGCGCTTGATGCGCCGCACGCCCAGATACAGCTCGCGCGTCGCATCATCGTCCTGCTCGGCAGGCAGCGGCCGAAGCCGGTTTTCGAGCGCAGAGAGTGCGGCCAGTTCCTGCCCGAAGTCCAGCGCATGCGACCGGGCCTTCAGCCGCGCGGCGATCTCGCGTGCCCAGCCGATCTCCAGGAGCGTCTGCCGTGCGGTCGTGCTGTCGCCGGCCTGAAAGAGCCAGTCCTCCTCGATCATCGCCTGCGCCTGTCCGGACGTGAGCGGCTGGCCGTCCTGCCGCTTCGTGAGGCTCAGCATCGGCACGCGGGAGTAGCGCAATCTTCCGCTCCACGGCGCCATGGAAACAGGGCCGAGCTCCTGAGCTGACGGCCACGCCGAATCGTCATGCTTGGGCTGTTCCCATCCGGGCTTCAGTTTGTCTGCCGCCTTCCAGGTGCAGTCGGTCACGGCCAGCACGCGCTTTTCTTTGCCCGTGCGGATGACGAGCCAGCCGATCAAACCGGCCGGACCCGGCAGACCGTTTTTCACCTCCACCGCCAGCACGTTGCGCCCGGCGCGCAGCAGGCGCGTCACGTCATAGGTCTCGAAATCCGTCCAACCGGAACCCTTTTTGCGAAGCTGTACGCCATTGAAGAAAGGCGTACAGCTATCGTCCGCATTGACGATGAAGTGAGCGCACGTGAAAGGCGTTTCCGCGGGAAGCGCCACGGCGGCGCGGAAGTAGCGCGTACCCTCCGGCGCGCGCGTAGCGGACTTGCCTTCCGGGAACCAGATCCAGCGCATGGGCGCAGGATAATCCGCCGCCTCGGCAACCCCCAGAGAAACGCCGAGGCCGAGCAACGCCACCGTGAGAGCTGTCTTGCGAATCATCGTTGCGAGCCGTCCTTTTCTATGCCGACTTTGCACCACCCGTTATTTCTGACACGCGCGCTCAGCGCACCGCAAAGCGGTAGCGCCCGGATTCCACGGCGACCACCACGGCACCGCCTTCGGCACGAAGGACCTTCACGCATTTCGCTTTCGCGAGCGGCCCGCCGCTCTCCGTCACCGCGTCGACACTGGCCGCCGGCACATAGACCGTGGCGGTCGTGTTCGGCGGCACCGTAACGGCCCAATCGAAGCGCCCTTCCCCGCGCGACCATTCGCTGACGATGGGGCCGTAGGGCGAACGGTGCGAGGCCGCGACGCGGGTCAGATCGCCAACCGGCCGCGGCCGCATGACGATGTGTTTGAAGCCGGGCTGCGACGGATCAGATGCGATGCCCGCGAGCGCCTCGTAGAACCAGATCACGAGGTCGCCGACCAGCATGACATGGTTGCCGGAGTTCATCGCGGGATCGGCGGTGTCGCCGTTCCAGAGCTCCCAGATCGTGGTCGCGCCTTTCTCGACCATGTACCCCCAACTCGGGTAGGTGGTGTTGGCGGCGAGCCGATAAGCGAGGTCCGCCCGGCCGCCCTCGGTCAGCACGCCGTTGAGCCACTGGCCGCCGATCAGGCCCGTGCCCACATGGCCCTGGGTCTCCTCCATGATTTTCTTCACGAGATGCCCGAACACGCGGCCGCGTTCGGCCTGCGGCACCATGTCGAAAGCCAGCGGCAAGACGCACGCGGTCTGCGTGCCGTTGTCGTAATACCCGAGATCGGCCTTGTAATATTTGGCGTTCAAAGCGGCCTTCAGCGTTTCGGCCTGGGCAAGATAGGCCTGGGCTTCGGCGGATTTGCCCAGCACCGTCGCATAGCGTGCCATCAGGGTCAGGCAGCGGTAAAAGTAAGTCGTGGCGAGCATCGCCGCGGAGGTCTTGCGGGCCGGATCTTTGGAGTGGATCAGCTTCGGGTCTTCGGGCGGCACGCACCAGTCGCCATAGCGGTCCTTGTCGATGATGCCGTCCTTGACGAAACCGCTCATGTGCCCGACCCATTTCGCCATGGCCGGATAGTGGCGCTCGATGATCCGCACGTCGCCGTACTGGTCGTAAAGCGTGCCGGGCGCGAGGACCGCCGTGCTCGGCCACGTGACGTTGTCGCTGTAGAGCGGCCAATAAGGGGGGCACACGTCTGAAATGCTGCCGTTCTCGTTCTGGCCGTCGGCCATGTCGTGCAGCCACTTGGCGTACAGCGCCGCGATGTCGAACATGTAGCTCTCGCCTTTGGATTCGGCGGAGCGGTCGCCGAGCCAGCCCTGGCGCTCATCGCGCTGCGGGCAGTCGGTCGGCATGCTGCGGTAATTGTCGCGCACGCCCCAGCAGATGTTCTGATAGACGGCGTTGAGGGTCGGCTGCGAACAGGTGAACGTGCCGGCGGTCGCCACGTCGTCGTTCACCGCATGGCCCTCGATCGCCGAAAGCGCGGGTTTGCCGGGAAAACCGGTGACTTCGACGTAACGGAAACCGTGATAGGTGAAACGCGGCTCGTAGATTTCCCTGCCGCGTCCCTTAAGCGTGTAGAGGTCGGTCACCTTCGCGCCGCGGAGATTGTCCAGATAGAGCGTGCCGTCGGGCTTGAGCGTTTCGGCATGGCGCAGCGCGACGCAAGCGCCCGCCGGGCCGCGCACCGCGAGGCGGCACCAGCCGACCATGTTTTGGCCCATGTCGAAGATGAACACGCCGGGTTTGGGCTCCGTGACCTTGACGGGCTTGACCGTGCCGGTGACGCGGATCGGCTCCGCCATCTGCGCGGCGAGGCGGCCGCCCGGCGCATCGACGATCTGCGCCAGGGGCCACGAACCGTCGTTGAAACCCGCTTCGGACCAGCCGTCGATCTCGCGGCGGGCGTCGTAGGCCTCGCCGTCATACTCGTTGTTCGCCCGGATCGGCCCCTGGTCCGTGATCCGCCACGTGCCGTCGCTGACGACCGTGTCGCGCGTGCCGTCCGCGTAGTCGATCTCCAGCTGCAGCAGCAGTTTCGGGTAGCCGTAACTCAGCGTTCCCTTGTTGCCGCGCGGGGCATAGAATCGCCCGTTGCCGAGCCAGACGCCCAAGGCGTTTTCGCCGCGCTTGAGCAGCGATGTCACGTCATAGGTCACATAAAAGATCCGCTTCGTGTAATGGGTGAGCCCGGGCGACAGGACGGCATCGCCGACTTTCGCGCCGTTGAGGTAAAGTTCCGAGAGACCGAGCCCGCTGAAATAAACGGCCGCCCGCGCGATTTTCTTCGTGGCGGTGAACTCCTTGCGCAACATGCGCGCGGCAAGCGTGCGGTCGTCCTGGTCCGACACGTCGCCCCACGGCTTCATGCCGACAGGGCCCAGCACGTTGGCCGCTTTCCACGCCGTGTCGTCGAAGGCAGCCTGCTGCCACTGCGGGGCCTCTTGGTTGTGCGTCTTCCATTGCCGGTCCGAATTGAGAACCAGCGGCGCGCCGTCCGCGAACGTGACGGTCAGTTTGCCGACCAGCCCGGCCGGGTTCGGGGCTTCGCCGACGTTGTTCACCTGCACGGCGATTAGATTTCTACCGGGGCGCAGCAGCGCGGCGATGTCCTTGCCGCTTGCGGAAGAGAAGCTTGTGCCGCTCAACGCCTTTTCGCCGTTGACCCAGCAGTCGAAGCCGTTGTCACCCGCCAAGCTTAAAGACGCACGGGCGAGTTTGCGGTCCGCGGGCAGATCGAACGCACGGCGGTAATAGCGCAGGCCCGGCGCGTCGTTCACGCCCTGCAGTCCGCCGGGATAGCCGATCCATGCGCAGTCCGTAAGACGGTTGTCCCGCGACGTTTCATCCTGGCCGATCCAACGTCCCTGCCAGTCGCCGGGCATGAACAGCCCCATCGTCCACCAGGCGGGGTCGCTCCAGTCCGACGCCTCGCCATCCTGGTCATAGACGCGGACCTTCCAGAAGCAGCGCTGGCGCGAAACGAGCGGCTTGCCCGCATACGCCACATGCAGGCATTGATCGGAAACCACCTTGCCCGAATCCCACAGGTCGCCGGTGCCGTCCTTTAGCAGCGACGCGCTGCTCGCGACGAGGATCTGGTAGGCGCTCTGTTTGACGCCGCGCGCGTCGTCCGCATCGAGCCGCCAGCTCAGCCGCGGCTGCGGCTCATCGATGCCCTGCGGGTTGTTGCGGTATTCGCAGCGGAGCGCTTCGGCTTCGATCTCTGCACGAGTGGTTTGAAATGCGAGCAGAAGTCCGGCACTCAGCGCCAAACCGCGACAACAGACGACGCGTGTTTTCATCGGAGCAGAATCCCCTTCGATAGCGTTATCAACACCCCCATACCCAACTTAGAAATATTATGAGATGAAAGGGCGAGAAGCGTCAATGCCCGAATTCCGCAGCCGCGGAACAGAAACCGGCGCAACAAAAAACGGGCCGCATGCTAATGGGCGAGCTGGGACGGACGGGCTTTTTTCGCGTTTTTTTGGGGAAGCGGCCGCGGCTCCCCCGCGTCCTTGACGAACGCGTCCTGCAAGGCCTGCCAGCGGGCGGCCATGTCGCGCACGCGGTCCGGTTGCGCGGCGGCGAGGTCGCGCTGCTCACACCGGTCGGCCGCGAGGTCGTAGAGCGCCCAGGCGCCGCCGTCCTGCCGGGCGGAGACGACCTTCCAGTCGCCGGCGCGGAGCGCGCGGTTGCCTTCGTGGTGGAAGAAGAGCGACTCACGCGCTACGGCACCGTCCTGGGCGAAAGCCGGCACGAGGCTACGCCCCGGCAAGGGCGGCGCGCCGTCCGGAAGCGTCAAAGCTCCGCCCGCGAGTTCGAGCATCGTGGGCACGATGTCGATGACATGACAGGGGTCGCGGCGCAACTCTCCTTTGGCCGGAATCCCCTGAGGCCAATGAACGACCAGCGGCGTCGATATCCCGCCTTCATGCACCCACGTCTTATGACGGCGGAAAGGCGTGTTGGCGACATTTGACCATCCGGGGCCGAGGCAGAGAAAGGTCTCGGCGGAGCCGGGCGCGGCCTGCGGGTCATGCCCGTCACCGCGCACCATGATTTCGGCGCTCGCGCCGTTGTCGGACGCAAAGAGAATCACGGTGTTGTCCCAAGCGCCCATCTCGCGCACTTGGGCAAGGACTCGTCCGATCTCGCGGTCCATACGGTCGATCATCGCGGCGTGCACGGCCATCTTGTCGGCCTGAAAAGCGCGCTGGGCGGGCGAGAGCGACTCCCACGGCAGCGGTCGGTTCACCTCGTTCGTGCCCAACCGCTTCAGCTGATCGGGGAAATCATAGGGGGGGCCGATCTGCCGCTCGACGTCCGAGAGGCCGCAGGACACGATGCCCATTTCACGCTGCCGCCGGAAGCGCGCCGCGCGCACCGTTTCCCAGCCTTGCAGGTAGCGGTCGCGGTACCGGGCGACATCTTCGGCGGGCGCCTGCAAGGGAAAGTGCGGCACCGTAAACGCCAGATACGAGAAGAAAGGTTTATCCGAGTACTTCTCGCGATGCTCTTTCAGACAGCGGACCGCATGATCGGCAAAGGCCGTGGAACTGTAATAGCCGCTCCCCTTGACGACGGGAAGAAGCGGCACATCGTCCTCCATATGGCGCGCGGGGTTGAAATTGCGGTCGTGGTCCTCAAGGTCGTAGGAGCGGTCGAAGCCGCCGTCCGCGACCGGTTTAGGTGCCCCGTTGACATGCCACTTGCCGGAGTGGTAGCAGCGGTAGCCCTGCGTTTTGAGCCTTTGCGGCAAGGTGCGCGTCCAGTCTGGAAAGCGGCCCCGGGTGGGATCCGAATGCGTCTGCTGCGGATAATATCCGGTCATCAGGGCGCAGCGCGTAGGCCAGCAGCGAGCCGTGTTGTAGCACTGGGTGAAACGCAGGCCGTTCTTGGCCAGGCTGTCGAGATTCGGCGTGGCGATCTCCGATCCGAAACAGCCGATGTCCGAGTAGCCGAGATCGTCCGCCAAAATGATGAGGACATTCGGAGGCTTGGCAGCGGGAGCGGCGGCCCAACACCCCGCGGCGAGGCAGATGACTCCTACGGCGCTCCAAGTGTACCGTTTCATAGGCCGGCTCCTCCATTCTTGTTTTTTCCCCGGCAACGGGGTCAGTTCGCCACAAAACGCATGATGCGGATGGCATGCCCTTCGCTCGTGGTTTCAGGGGCGACCCGCAGCGTCAACGTATGCGGGCCCGCCGCCAAACCGGTCGCGAACATCACGGTGCGCGGATAGTGCAGGTCTTTGCTGTAGGCATGATAGACCTCGGTCTTCTGGAACGGCCCGCCGTCGACACTGGATTCCGCGATGCCGGCGTCGGGGCCGGCCACGACATACGCGCCGACCGCTGTCCCGTCGAACGCGAGCGTGAGCTCGGCACCCGGCGCTGTCGCGCAGAGCATGGGGACCGAGGTGAACCGCGGACGCTTGCCGCCCTTCAGCGCTTTCCAGTCCGGCACGCCGAGCGTCCACCCCTGTTTGACTCTTGCCTCTTTTGTATCGACGAACCGGCCGGCCGCATAACACAGCGGGTCGAGCGGCGTCAGCGGCACCAGACTGGGGTTGACCGTGGCCTCTTTTGCGAGCGGCCCGGCCCAGGCGCGGTTGAACAGTTCGTCGATCATCCGCGCGCAGATCGCGTTGCCGGCCGGCGCTGGATGGACGCCGCCGTACTGCTCCCACGTGAGCCGTCCCGCCGAGATTTCTTCGGCGACTTCCTTGGCTAGATGGATGGTCGGGACGCGGTAATACTCCGCCACCGCCGTATGCGCATCGACCGTCAGCGGCGTCTGCCCCGTCTGCAGCGTCTTCAGCATGTATTCGTTCACGAAGAACGTCATCACGATATCGGTGGCGGGATTCGCCTGCCGCGCGTGGCGGATGATGCCCTCCATGCCGCGGATGCACTCCTCACGGCTGTGATGCGCGTCCTGGTCATCGTTCACCGCGAACTCGATGAAGAGCAGATCCACCGGCCCGTGGTCCAGCACGTCCGTGCCGAGCCGGAACGCGCCGGTGGTCGAGCAGGTGGACGAGATGCCCGCAGAGATGAAAGTGAAGACCGTATTCGGGAACCGTTTTTTCAGCAGGTCGCACACCATGGGACGGTACCCGTGCATCTCGGTGATCGACCCGCCGATAAAGGCGACTGTCCCTTTGCCGGTCCGTTCGAACGTGGTGCGCGCATTCTGGAAATCGCCGCGCAACCGCACCTTGTCGCCAAACGCCGGCGAAACGGAGTCCGCCGCAGACACACACGCAAAGGCGGCCGCACACACGGCGGCTTTCAGAACCGATTGAAGCGTCATCGTTTAATCTCCATACGTCACCCGCAACTTGAGGAACCGCTGGCGGGCCGTAGCGGGCGCCGTTTCGCGAAAACAGACGGACTCCCGATTTCCATCAAGCGCGGTGGTTGAACAGGCGGCCGATCCGACCGTCGACCAGAGCTCCCACATCAGATCCCCTGTCGCCAACAGTTCGTATTGCACGTCAATCGCATTGGCGGGCCGCTTGAAACTCAACGCCGCATACCTCTTGTTGGAGGCGGTCACCCATGCGAAGCCGACCGGATCCACATCGCTCACCCAGGGGTCACTGCCGAGTGCGTATTCGGCCCAGTTGACACGCCCGTCGCCGTCTGGATCCGCATAGGGGCCTGAGATCTCAAGGTCATCGCGCTCCTCGGCGGAAAAGTGGAAATTGTCCCAGCCGTAATACGCCTGCGCGGTCTTGGAATCGCTTGTCCCCGGAGTTCCCTGGGCCCCGATGCTGATGCCCCACGTCACGGCCTCGCCCAGCGCGTTTTGCGCCAACGTGGCGTCGCGCACCACCAGCGAACGCCCTTTACCGTCGGTACACGGATACCAGCCGTCGTTATACTTGAAGTCGAAGATCGTTTCGCCGCAGGCGTCTTTCAGCTCCACGCGCTCCCCCGCATTATCAAGCGACCCCTCATACGGGCCCAGGACAGGCGCCGTAACGGAGGGATGCCGCAGCGCGAAGGCCGTCGGGTTTTTGGCGATGATCACGCGCTGGGCGGCGCCGAAGCTCATCTCCGGGAAGGTGAAGCCGATGCCTTGAGAGAACCTCGCCTTGGCCATCGGCAGAGGCTGAAGGCTCAGATTCAGCAGCTCGATGTATTCGAAATCGTCCGCCGTGACGCCGATGA
This sequence comes from uncultured Lentisphaeraceae bacterium, assembly GCA_964579865.1. Classification (GTDB taxonomy): domain Bacteria; phylum Verrucomicrobiota; class Kiritimatiellia; order RFP12; family UBA1067; genus DAOPZC01. Next base: position 32,714 of record CAZOIS010000013.1, read on the forward strand.
GCGCCGACGACTCCGCCGCCGAGGGCTCGGCCGGGTGATACTGCAGCTCGGTGAGGCGGAGCCGCTGCTGCGCCACGGTCGGTGCGCCCGCGTAAGCGTAAGTCGCGATCAGCAGGCCCTTCTGGTCGCGCAAGTTCAACGTGCCGCCGCGCGCGGAAAGCTGGCCTTCGTAATTGCCCTGCACGAAACGCCGCTCCCCGCCGGTCGGTCCGCTGGCGCGCGCCCGGAACGCGCGGGCGTCTTTGACCAGGTGCAGAAGCCCGATGTAGTTGGTCGCGGCGGTGCCCGCCCCCGCCGGGATGACGGTGCCGCCCTTGAAGGTGTGGCTGATCTCGCCGTCCACGGTCCAGCCCGAGATGTCCACCGCCTGCGCGGTCGTGTTGCGGAAGATCACATACTCCTCCGCCTGCGTGCCACTGGCGGGCAAGAAGTCGAGCGAGTCGATCACCACCATGCCGGGGACGTTGGCCTGCGCGGGCGGGATGACCGTGCCGTTGAGGTTGACGCGTCCTGCGCCCGTGTTGAACAGATACGCGCGGCGCGGCGCGAGATACCCCGCGATGACGCGCTCGACCTCCTCCCGCGGGCGGTTCGTGGCGAAATAAACGCTGACGCCCCACTTCGCCATGTCGAGGTCGCCGTCTGTCCACGGCGAGGGGTCGGCCGGGTCGGGATCGACCGTCGCCGCGATTTCACGCATCCGGGTCTCGAAGATCCCGTCGACCGTCCCGGGCGACTGCAACAGTTCGTCCATCAGCGTGCGGATCCGGCGCATCAGCATCAGACGCAGCTCCGGCGCGTCGTAGATGATTTTATAGACCGCGTTACCTGTGCTGCCCGTCTGTAAGAAGCCGACCGTCGAGCTCAGCCAGTCGTCGAAATAATTCAGATATTTGCCGTACACGTTGTTCGTTCCGGTCGCGTTAAACACGTGGCCCCACGAGAGGTCGACGTCCCAGATGATCGGCTGCCATTCGCCGGTCACGCCGGTGTCGCGATAGAGGTAGAAATTTTTGTGGCCGTGGTCGTGGTCGCTGGTGATGTAGCGCGTGGCGATGTAATTGACGGCGGCGGCGCAATCGACATTGTCGTAGGCGTACATCTGCCGCACATTCAGCGCTTTCGACACTTGCAAGCCGTTCGTCAGCGCGCGCAGGTCGTCGAAACTTTCCTCTTTGCGGGTTTTCTTCTCCGCGGCCGTCACATTGTCCGTGTTGAAGATCTTGTACAGCGCGCCGTCCGGATTGAGGCCGTTGCGCTCCAGCATGCGGTCGTCGCCCTCCTCCACCAGGTCCATCACGCCGTGGAATTTGCCGTTGAGCTGCACGCGGACGGAGAACGCGTAGTGATAGGGGGTGCCGGTCTGCTGCCCGACCCAGTGCGAGAGCGCGTTGCGGGTTTTGGTCTTGTCCGCGTAGTTGGAGAGCAGGTTGAGGTCCTTCACGCGGCGCTCGCCGTCGCGCCACAGAAAACGGTCTTCACCCGTGAAATCGACGTTGTAGCTGTGCTTCGCGAAACCCAAGGAGGTTTGCCCGTGCGCCGTGATGCGGGTGTTGTCATAAAAGTTGGTGAGATAATAGCAGCAGGCGCGCTGTTCAGCCGTGGACGGCCCGGTGGCCGGCGCTCCCTGCACGAACCACTCCAGCACCGGGAGCCGGCTCGTGGCGGTCGAGGTGTCGAGCGCCACCGTCCCGAAGTACTGCGGAGAATCGAGCGGATCCAGGTAGGCCGGCAGTTTTGTGACCGTGCCCGCCGTGTCGCGGGCCTCGAAACGCCAGCGGAACATCTGTCCGACCGGCACATCCGAAGTCGGCAGGCTGGCCGAGTAGACGCCGTCGCCCGCCGCCGCGTCCGGCGCAACGCCGTCGTCCAGCAGCGTCACCGCCGCCGACTCGGCGTTCCACATCGTGCGGTAATAGGCGTGGACCGCCGCCACGGGATTGCGCGTGGCCTTGACGCGCACCGTCACGGCCAACGGCGGACTGGCGGGCGTTCCGGACGGACGCGGCACGTCCGGATCGGCGGGCGTCTCGCCGAAGAGCAGTGGGCCGGAAGTCCCGGCCCCGTTCGCTTCGCCGGGCGTGGGCGAACTGTAGTAGAGGGGGTCGGAGAACGATACGCTCTCCGTGGCGTGAAGCTCCGGCAGCAGCAGAAAATCGGAGCTGCCTGACGACACGTTCAGCCCCTGTATCGCCAGCAGGTTGGAACCCGTCACCAGCAGGTTGGTCGGGATGCTGTATTCCGTCCAACTGTTTACGGTCGCTTCGTTGATCGCCGTGTTTGCCGCCGTGTTGTATGCCATCGCGTTCGTGCAGTTGGCGCGTCCCACCTCCGAGCCGTTGACGAAAGCCACGAAGCCGTCCTCGTATTTCATGCGCAGGGTCAGCGCGGCCACCTTCGCCGGATCGGGGACCTGGAACGTGCGGCGGAAGCAGAGCGAGGTGTTGACGTAGCGCAATGCGGACTGGCAGTTGCCGGAGGGCGACGTCCCGACCCAGACGAGATACGCGCCGGTCGTATCGTAACCGATGCCCGTCGCCGCCGGCGTCCACGCCGCGTCGTCGAAGGCGGGGCTGACGTTCCAGCCGCCGGGCTGGCCGTGGCCCAGATGGCCAGCCGCGTAATCGGTGCCCCAATAGAACGTCGCTCCCTGTGCGGAAGTCAGCACGCGATATCTTCCGGCCTCACCTGCGGCGACGTAGGTCATCGCGACCAAACCGGAGGTCCGCCCATACGAGATGTCGGGGGGCAGGGCCGGAAAGCCCGGCGCATAGGCGTCGACCAAGACGGGCAGGCCGTTGGTGGGGTCGGGTCGGTACAGGCCCAGGTACTCGCCGCTTTTCGAGAGGCTGAAGTTGGCGTGAAGCGGATTATCCGGATCGGTCCGGTTCTTTCCTGAGGCCCAGATGAGCAGGTGCCCTTTCGAGGGGATCGATACGGCGGGGAATTGCCACTGGTTCGTGTAGCTCGCCTTGTCGGTCAGCCACCAGCCTTCGAGGCTGACGGCCGTCTCTCCGTTGTTGTAAAGCTCCAGCCAGTCTTGCCGGTCGCCGTCCTCGTCGCGGAGGCCGGACTCGTTGTCGGCAAGCAGCTCTGAAATGACAACGTCACCCTGCGCTACCCCGGCCATCAGGCCCAAAGCGGCGGCGAGACTCGTAATCACCCCTGTTATTGGCAGTCGGCGCATACGCGATTTCCTTCACAACCCGATACCAGTATGCCAAAAAATCGCGTTTTGCTCTAGTGCGGACTCTGCGGCCCTCACTCTTTGGCCGGAAGCTTGCGGCGGTACTCGTCCTTGTACAGGCCGATCCGGTCGAACGGGATCGGCTCGAACGCGGGGAGTTCTTTCAGAAGCCGCGCTTTTTTGACGAGCAGGAAATTCTGCCCGGCGCGGTCCTCAAACCCGAGGTCCACGGGCGCCTCCGCAGAGCCCGCGAGGTTGGCAAAGCCCTTGAGGTCTTTCGTCACCACGAAGCCGTTGGTCGCCCCGGTCGTGTTCACCGCCAGATTGTCCGCGATCTCGAATTTTTCGAGCAACTTTTTGACGTTGCCGTCGAAGTCACAGATCTGCTTGGTGCAGTCGACGAACACGTTGCGGCGGATCGGATTGTAGAGCGGCTCGCGCGGCGAGTCGCTCATGATCGCCGCCAGACGCGGATAGCGGGTGCTCCACGGCGGATTCATATAATCGAAGACGCGGGCCTTCGCGTCCAGGCACCAGCTCGGGTCGTTCGTGTTGTTCCAGTGTTTCCAGGTCATGCCGCGGGAGTCGATGTGCAGGCCGATCGGGCAGTCGATCACCAGGTTGTTGACCACCGGGTTGTCGCGTCCGCCGCCGATCATCATGGCGCGCCCGGCGCGGTAGAAGACGTTGCCCTCGAGCGTGTCGCCGCAGTCGCAGTCGTCGAGGTAGATGCCCATGGTGTTGACGTGCTTGGCGTCGCCCCCGCCGAGGTCATGGATGTAGTTGTGGCGCAGCACATTGCCCTGGCTGGTCCAGTCGCGGCCGGTATAGAACGCGCCGGCGTCGCCGGTTTCCATCACGACGCGATAAATCTCGTTGCGCTCGAACAGCTGCTCGTTGCCGCCGTACAGGATCGCGTTGTGGGGCGCGTCGTGGATGCAGTTGTTGCGGACGATCTGGCCGCAGCCGTTGGCGCCGATGCCCGGCGCGTAGGTCCGCTGGAAAATCCCGTAGTGATGCACGTGATTATTGACCGCCAGATTTTTGGCGGGCGTCAAGGCCTTGCGGTCGCCGCCGTTGAGCGAAATGCCGTTTTTGCCAAGGTTGAAGATATCGCACGAGCGCACGGTGTTCGCTTTACCGCTCACCGAGATGCCGCCGCCCGCAAGGTTCGCAACCACGCATCCCGCGATCTCGACGTCCTCCGTGTTCTGCAACACGAGCCCGTCCGCATGGCTGAACTCGAACGCCAGTTCCATGAACCTCACATGCTTCGCCCCGTCCAGCTTCATCAGCGGCCGCGTCAGCGTCGCCAAAACGATCGCCGCATCGTCCAGCGGGCCGTCCGGGAAGAAGTACAGTAGCTTGCGCGCGCGGTCCAGATACCACTCGCCCGGGACATCGAGCTCTTCGAGCGCGTTCAGCGCGAAGAAGCGGCGTTTGGCCGCGCCCCACGTGCCGCCCATGATGCCGTAGGTGTGCGGCGCCGCCAGCGCGATCACTTTCTTTTCCCGGTCATAGGACGCCACGCGGATCACCTCGTCGGACCAGTCGTGCGTCCAGTAGCCCAGCAGCCACACGCCCTCATCGAGGTTCCACCGCGCCGGACGCGGGTCATCAAACTCGAACGCGCCGGGGCGCGCTTTGCGCATCGCGGGATCCGGCGAATCCGCCTTGGGCAGCCCCGAGTCCACCGCCTTGGTGAAGCCGGCCCAGCCCGCCTCGGGCGCGTCCGCGTTGGGCCAGCGCGCCAGCGTCATCGGCTGGCGGTTGACGTAAAGCCAAGGTGCGGCGGGCACCCCTTGATAGGACTTCTTAAACGTCTCGAATGCGCCGGGGCATTTCGCGGACAGGTCGCAGACCAAAACCTTGCCGCGGGCCGCGGCCTCCAAGCGCGCCAGCACGGACGCATCGGTCACGGGCCGGAACGCCGAAGGCTCCAGCGACACCCCTCCGTGGACGCGGGCCTTGCCGCGCTTCTGCGCGCGATAAACCACCGGCGCCTCGGCCGTGCCGCCGTCTTCGGCGGTCAGCTCGAACGTGACATCCTGGCGGTATACGCCGGGTCCCACAAGCACCGTCACGGCCTCGCCGCTCTTCAGCGCCCCGTCTTTACGTGCCGCGCGGACCGCGTCACGCGCCTGCGTCAGCGTCTGGTACGGCCTGCGCCAACTGCCGTCCCCGCCCCCTTCCGCATCCGCCGCAACATGCACCTTCATCTCCGCGCACGCGCAAGAGACCATCCCCGCCGCCAGAAACCCCGCGAACCGCATGACTTTCCCTTTCTTCAGATCCCGTCTTCGCTCTTCTTCATTTCCCCCATGACCTTCACCACATCCGGCAAGTCCGAGAATTTCTTCCACTGGTTCAGCGAAACCCAGCTGGACACCAGCGCGTCGCCGCCCCACGCCTGAATGATCACGCCTTTCAGCTTGGCCCCCCGGACCCGTTCACGGGACGTCGAGTAATAATAGTAGTAGGACTGCTCCTCGATCTCTTCGGACTGAAGCGTCACGCGCGAGATCTTTCCCGGCTCGAGCGTCACTTCCACGTCTTTCTTGTCCACCACGAGATCCCGGTTGCCGGCGGCCTCCCCGACAAAGAAGGCCTTCACGGTCACTTTCTTCTGCTGGTCGCCGAGCACCCGCAATTCGATCCCGTACGCCAAGGAACGCTTCTTGCTCCGGTCGAAATACCAGTACCCCGACGAGTCTCCGGATTGTCCCACCCGCGTACACCGCATGAAAAGGGCGGTCTTTCCCTCTGCCGCCGAAGCAACCGCGGGCGGATCATCCGCCGCCTGTTGCGCCTGCGGCGGATCATCCGCCGCAGGCGGCACCGCACTCAAGGCAATCTTCTTTCCTTGGACCGACTCGTTTCCCCTCACGGCTGTCCGGAACAGATACGGCCTCATGGCGGAGGCAAACACCTCGACGGCGACGGGGACGGCATCTTCCGGCATCTCGTAAAAGGCGCTGAACAGCTTGTTGAATCCGGGCTGAATCGGATCGGTTCCCGCGAAAGAGGCGCCGTTGGGGACATAATACTGCGCGAGCCCGCGCTCGGCCTGGCTGAACTTGCGTCCCTGCTGATCATAGAGCGCCGGCGAGGGCACGTCGATCGGCACGAGCGAATCGTTCTTGACCCGGTACGTGAGAAAAACGAATTTTCCCTCAGTCGTCAACTCCTCCGCGGCGCCCTCCCGCCGCGGCAGAATTTTCTTTCCGACCGCGTCCACCGATTCGATCTTCCAGGTCGAGTCACCCTTGATATCCTCTTTCGCGTCGCCCCGCGCGCCGTCGACCTTGATCACGACCGTATCGCGCGCCGTGGCGGGCTTCGACGCCCCGCTCTCCACATAGCGGACCCCGAACCGCTCCTGTTTGAAGATCACGGGGATCTCTTGCGGCACATAGGTGATGTCGCGGACGTACTCGCCGTCCTCCTCGCAGAGCGCGTCCAGTTTGGCCAATACCGTCCCGCCATCCTTCTTCTTCAGCGTGACGACCCCCTTGTCCTCTTTCACGAAAGCGGCCTCGATGGTGCTTCCGCTCTTGCTCTTCCACTCGCGCATCTCTTCGTCGGCAACGGCGGCCATCGCCAGCGGAAGGATCAACATACAGATCATACGGTACATAACAGGACTCCGTTTTCAGATGGCGAGAGTTTATCAGATTATGTCTTTCCTTCAAACGTATATTGAACCCTTTTCCGATGCGAAATCGGGATTGCCCAAGACCGCTTGAAGCGGTAGGATAGTTTCTATTTATCGAAACAGGAAAGCCGGCCGCGCCGGCGGTATGCAGAGGGCAGAGGAATGAACAGACTCCGGTTTTGGAACGAGCGGGCCGAGACGATGTCCCGCGATGAGTTGTCGGCAGTGCAGTTGAAAGGGTTGCAGTGGACGGTCAAGCACGTCTGGGCGAACAACGAGTTCTATCGCCGGAAGCTGACGGAGGTCGGGGTCGAACCCGGCGACATCCGATCGCTCGGCGACATCACCGAGTTGCCGTTCCTGACGAAGGATGATTTCCGCGACCAGTATCCGCTGAACATGCTCTGCATGCCGCGCGCCTCGATCCGCGAGATGCACATGAGTTCCGGCTCCACCGGCACGCCGGTGGTGATGGCCTACACCGAGGCCGATCTGGCGCAGTGGGCGGAGTGCATGGCGCGCTGCCAGGTCATGGCCGGGCTGCAGCCGGGCGACGCGATCCAAATCATGCCGACCTTCGGCCTTTTCAACGGCGGCTTCGGCTTTTACCACGGCGCGCGGCGCGCGGGGCTCTTCGCCCTGCCCGCAAGCTCGGGCAACACCGCGCGGCAGATCATGCTGATGCGCGACTTCAAGGTCAAAGGCATGGGCGCGGTCGTGTCGTACGCGGCGCGCATCATCGAGCTGCTGGACGAGAAAGGCCTGACGCTGCCGGACCTCAAAGTCGGCATCTTCGGCGCAGAGTCGTTCTCCGACGAGATGCGCAACCGCGTGGAGTCGCGCCTCGGCATCCGGGCCTTCGACATCTACGGCATGACCGAAACCGGCGGCGTGGGCACGACCGGCATGGACTGCGAGGCGCGCTGCGGCATCCATGTGTGGGAGGACCAGTACCTCACCGAGATCGTGGATCCGGAAACCGGCGCGGCGCTGCCGGACGGCGCCATCGGCGAGGTGATCTTCACCTCGCTTACGCGCGAGTCGATCCCGGTGATCCGCTACCGCACGCGCGACCTGTCGCGCATCGTGAGCCGCGAGCGCTGCGCCTGCGGCCGCACCAGCCTGCGCATCGACCGCATCATGGGCCGGTGCGACGACATGCTGATCGTCAAGGGCGTGAACTTCTTTCCGAAGCAGGTGGAACAGGCGCTGATGGAGATTCCCGGCGTGCTGCCCGAGTATCAGATCATCCTCGAAAACGACCACGGCGTGACCGACGTGCGCATCAACGTCGAGGCGCAGGACGGGGTCACCGGCTACATGGTCGAAAAACACCTGAAAGAGGTGCTCGGCTTCAGCCCGAAAGGCGACATCTTCAAGCCCGGCACCCTGCCGCGCAGCGAAGGCAAGGCCAAACGCGTTTTCCGCGTCGACAAGGCCTGAGGCGGAACCGGCCGCCCTCTTTACCGGATCGCGCTAATCGTTGCCGTCATCGACGCCGACGACCTTGCCGTCGAACTCCTGCAAGACATGCTTGAGGGCGGGGTCGTCGTAGTAATCGGCGGCGGAAGTCTTGCTTGCGGCAGCGGCGGGAGCCGCCGCGGCCGCCGCCGCGGCGGGCGGCTCAGCGGTCCGGATCGCGTTCAGCCGCCGGAGCACCTCGTCGAGCGAGACCGCGCGCGAAATGCGGGCGCAGCGGACAAGCGTCATTTCGATCAGCGTACGCACGGAGAGCGCGTAGCGCAGACGGCCCTCCATCTCGCCCAGCTGGTCGGCGATCTGCAGCACGCGCGCGGAATCGGCCAGTCCGGCCTGCACCGACAGCGCGCGGATCTGCTCCGGCGTGGCGTCGAGATTGGCCATGTTGTCGCCGACGTACTGATAGATCAGCAGGTTGCGGAAGTGCTCCATCAGCTCCACGGTCAGCCGCCGCATGTCCTTGCCCGCGCTGTCGAACATGTCCACGAGCTTCAGGATCTCGCCCATGTCGCCCTTGAGCACGGCCGACGCGAGATTCTCCAGCGACTGGCGCGAAACGAGGCCGAACACCGCCAAGACGTCGTCCTCGGTCAGCGCGTCGCCCTTGAAGGAGATGAGCTGGTCCAGCGCGGAGAGCGCGTCACGCATGCCGCCCTCGGCTCCGCGCGCCACGGCCAGCAGCGCGTCGTCGTCGATGGTGATGCGCTCGGCCGTGCAGATGTGCCGCAGCCGCTCGACGATCAGCGGCGTCTGGATGCGCCGCAGGTCGAAGCGCTGGCAGCGCGAAATGATGGTGGGCAGGACTTTGTCGCCCTCGGTGGTGGCGAAGATGAATTTCACATGCGGCGGCGGCTCTTCGAGCGTCTTCAGCAGCGCGTTGAAGGCCGCGGTGGAGAGCATGTGGACTTCGTCGATGATGATGATCTTGAACTTGCCGTGCGAGGGCGCGAACTGGATCTGGTCGCGCAGGTCGCGCACCTGGTCCACGCCGTTGTTCGAGGCGCCGTCGATCTCCTGCACGTCCAGCGCGTTGCCCGCCGCGATCTCGCGGCACATGCTGCATTCGCAGCAGGGGGTCGTCGTCGGCCCCTTCTCGCAGTCGAGCGCCTTGGCGAAGATACGCGCCAGCGAGGTCTTCCCGATGCCGCGCGGCCCCACGAAAAGGTAGGCGTGCGCAACGCGCCCGGTCTCGATCGCGTTCTTCAGTGTGCGCGTGACGTGTTCCTGCCCGACGACATCCTCGAATCCCTTCGGGCGCCATTTGCGTGCTAGCACTTCATAAGCCATAACGGAAAAGGAGTTTACCTTTTGCCCACCCGGAAGCAAAGGAAATCATGGAAGAAATTCACCGCAAGGCTTGTCAACGGCCGTATCCCGTGTTACATTAAATATTGATTACTAATTCTTAAGGACGGAGTTCTATGCCGAGTGATGATGCCATTGAGGTGATTGGAGTCGTGGTCAAGGTCCTGCCCGCCACTATGTACAAGGTGAAGCTGGAGAACGGACACGAGGTGTTGGCTCACATCTCTGGCAAGATGCGCAAATTCTTCATCAAGATCGCGGCGGGCGACAAAGTGACGCTGGAGATCTCGCCTTACGACCTGACCAAAGGGCGCATCATTTACCGTCACAAGACGTGATCTGGAGGGGTTGACCCCATCCGAAAAAGAAGACCGGACGCCACGACGTGGCTGCCGGTCTTTTTCGCATCCGCCCTTCATTGTCGGGCGTCCTGTCCCTCGCGCGTCAGCTCCTCGAAATATTCTTTCACCAACTCGCGGTACTCGGCGGGGGTCTTCTTCAGCATTTCCTCGTAGGCCTCGGAGCCCGCTTCGCCGCGGAAGCGGATCCAATCCTGGTTGACAGGAACGCGCGGCGTGCGGTCGGTGCCGCCCGATCCCTCCCCTGCGGCGGCGCGTCGCGTCGTGCCGCCCAAGCGGCCCTGCGCCATGGCCCAGGCTTCCGCGTCCCGCGCGGCCTGGTCTTCCACCGCGGCGGTCACCGCGGCGGCCACCTGCCGCGCCTTGTCCGCCGCCGCCCGCTGCGGGGCTTCCGCCGCCTCGCGTGCCGCAGCCCGCCCACGCGCCTCCCGGGCCAGCTCCAGCGCCTGCCGCGCCTTGGCCTGCCCCGACCGCGCCTCGCCGGCCGCCTGCGCGTCTGTCGCCGCCGAGGCCTTCTCGGAGGTCTGCAGGGCTTGTTGCGCCAGCGCCGCGGCTTCGCCCGTCAGGCGGGCCGACTGCGCGCTCTGGGCTGCGGCCTCCTGCAAGGGTTCCAGACCTTTCGCGACCTTGTTGGCCTGCTCCGCCTCCTGTGCCGCCTGGGAGGCCTGCTGCGCGGCCGCCTGCGCCGCCGCCGCGGAGTCCTGTTTGAGCGTGGCCATTTCGCCGGCGGCCTCCTGCGCGCCCTGCTTGGCCAGCGCGGCCGCCTCCTGCGCCAGCGCAGCCGCCGCCAGCGCCTCCTGCATCGCCAGGCGCGTCTCGGACCGCTCCCTCGTTTCGCCCAGTTCGGCGGCCTCCGCCTGACGCGTGCGCTCGCCGGACTGGCCGGCCAGTTCAGCCGCGCGCCCGGCCAACGACGCCGCATCGGCCATTTTTTCCGCCAACGTCTGTTTCAGCGGCAAAGCCTCTTTCGCAACGGCCACGGCGTCCTGTGCCGCGGCGACGGCCTGCCGCGCGGTGGACGCCGCCTCCTGAGCCTGCGCCACCGCCTCGCGCGCCTGCCGGGTCACCGCTTCGGGCGTGGCTTGCCGGGCAGCCGCCGCTTTTTCCGACTGCGCCTCCTGCTCGAGCTGCTCCTTGGCGCGCTGCGCGGCCAGGGCCGCCTTCTCCTTGGCTTCGGCCGCCACCTGTCTGGACTGTTCCGAAAGCCCCCGCGCCGCTTTCTCCGCCTCGCCTTTCTGGTCCTCGGGCAAAGCGGCGGCGGCCGCCGCCTTCTGCGCGGCCTCTTGGGCGAGATCTGCCGCCCGCTGCGAAAACGCCGCCGACTCGGAAGCCAGCTGTCCAGCCTCGGCAGACTTCTCCATGCCGCGGCGGTCCGCCTCGCGCGCCGCCTCCACCGCGTCCGCATGGGCCTGCCGGGCGATCTTCTCCGCCGCCTGAGCCTGCGCATCGGCTTTTTTTTCCGCCGCCTGAGCCTGCTCTTTCTGTCCCGCCTGTTGCGCCTCTGCGGCCTGCTGCGCCTCTGCGGCGGCCTGCCCGGCCTCCCGCGCAGCCTGAGCCGCTTTCTCCGCCGCCTGCGCGGCCTGTTCGGCAACCGCTTTGCGCACCGCCGCGTCAGCCAACGCTTCGTTGGCTTGCCGCTTCTCAGCCGCCTGCCGCGCCGCCTGCGCGGACTGCTCCGCCTTCTCCGCGGCGGCCGCCGTTTCTTCGGCCGCTTTCCGCACCGCTTCGGAGGCGGCGCGCGCCGTGGCGAAGTCCTCGGCTTTTTCGCTGGCCACAAGCGCCTGTTCCGCGGCCTGTTCCGCCAACGCCGCCGCCTGCGCGGCCTCTTTCGCCGCGTATTCCTCGCGCCGCCGCGCCTGGTCCGCCTCGGGCGTCACGGCCCGCTCCGCCAGCAGCATGGCCTCGCGCGCCAGCCGGACCTCCTCCAGCGCTTTGTTGAACGCGGCCTCTTCCATCTGCGGCTTGGCCTGCCACATCTTCTGCTCGGCTTCCGTCTGGCGGTTGGCCCACTGCTGCATCTCCTGCTTATCCATTTTGGCCGCTTCCGCCTGCGCCGCCAGCGCCGCCTCGCGCTGCGCCAGCTCGCCGAGCTGACTCTGCTGCTCCTGCTTGCGGTTCTCTTCCTGCAAGACCCGGTTCACCAGATCGTTGACCTTCTCCGCCGCCTCGCGGAACGCCCGCTCCGTCTCTTCGCCCAACTGCTTGCGCTGGCTCGCCTCGGTCACCGGAATTTTTTCCAGCTTCTCGAACGCGGGCTCGACTTTCTCGTCGCGCACGTCGAGGATCTGTTTTGCGAAAGCCGCGAAGGGCGTCTCCGCCGTGGCTTGCGCGGCCCGCTCCATCCGTTCTTCCGCCTTCACCGCGGCCTCGCGCGCCTGCTCCAGCTTCTCGGTCGCCCGCTCGGGCAGCTCGGGCTTGTCGAACGTCCATTTCTCTTGCGCCACGCGATTCGCGGCCTCGTGCAAGTCCTGAGCCGTCTTGCGCAGCTGCTCCTCGAGCTCTCTGCGCGCCGCTTCGCGCACCTGCTCGCGCACCGTGCGGGCGCCCATGTCGAGCGTCACGGCGATCGCGCGGCTCTCGCGGACCTGCGGGCCGCCCAATTCGGGCGGCAAATTGTCGGCCACGCGGAAAGAGAGTTTGAAGGACCGGATCCCCTGGTCGAACAGCGCCTGCAAGTCGGGGATGCCCTCCAGCGCCGCCCGCGCGGCAGACAGGCGGGCGGCTTTGAGCGGCACGGCGCGTTCGCCCGCCTTCTCCGAACGGATCACCATCGCCATATCGCCGAAGCCGAAATCGTCGGACGCCTCGCCCTTGCACACCAGCCGGTCGTAAGGGGGTATGTGCAGTCGCGCGGCCTCCGGCGTCGCCAGCGCGACTTCCGGCGGGCGGTCCGGCACGGCGGTATACGCCGCCCAGGAGGGGCGGTTGGTGAAGCCGTACGCGTCGCGGAGCGACAGCGCCCAGCGCCCCGTGCGGTTGGTGCTCATCGTCTGAAGCCACACGCCGTTGGACACCGTCCCGCCCGGCAGCCGCAGCATCAGCGCGTTGATGTGCAGCGCCGCTTCGCAGGCGCGGTCGAAAACGCCCTCGATGCGGATGCGCGTGCCGGCCACCGCCGCGATCGCCTGCGCCTCGCCCACCTGCTGCGTGGCCAAGAGGCCCGTATAGGCCGGATAGGCATAGCTCACGCGCGTCTCGGCCACGCGCGGCTCGGCCATGACCAAGATGCTGTAGGGGCGCGTGTAGCCGTTGCCATACCGCACCCGGTATTCGAAACTCTCTTCGACGGAAGGGATCTCCAATTCATACGTCACGGGGTCCGCTCCCTGCGCCGAGAGCCGCTTCATGCGCTCCACCGTCTTGCGCCCGCCGGGCCGCATGAAATGGATTTCGGCCCGCAGCCCATGACGCGCGGGGGCCTTGACCTCGAAGCGCAGCGGCGTCTGCGCCAGCTGCATGACGTCGCCCGGCTTGACCTCCAGCACGCTCGCCAGCAACGTGTCGAACTCGCGGTGCGGCGCGAGGGCCCTCAGGAACAGCAGCCAGCTCTGCTTCGGCCAGACCGCGAACAGGGCGCCGAGCACCGCCAGGACGCAGACCGCCGCTTTGAGGAACGGCTTGACCGTACGCACCGTAAACTCCTGCCGCGGACGCATGCCGGCCAAGTCGCTCTTGGCGTCCCGCGTCAAAAGCGCGATCAACTCGGCCGAAGCGCGCTCGGCCTCAGCCCCGCCGTGCTCGGCCAATTCGATCGCCGAGCTGATCCGCTCCTGCATGTCGGGATGGCGCGTCTCCAGCACGCGGGCCATGCGCGTCAGGGTCAGCGGACGAGCCAGGGGAATGATCAGCAGGGTCCAGGCCGTCGCCGCGACCAGCGCCAGCCCCGCCAGCGAAAAGGCCCACCGCGCCGCCGGATGGCACAGCACGACCGCCGCGTCGATCGCCATGATCGTCAACACGGCCCCGGCCATCACCGCCGCCACGGCCAAGAGGCCGCGCGCCAGCAGGATCGCCTTCACGCGCCGGACCATCCGCGTGAGCTGCGCCGTCAGTTCGGGCGGAAGATTGTTTACGCCGCTCACGCCAGCCCCCCCTTCTTACGCAACAGCCATTCGGCCGTCAACAACAAGGCCAACAAAACCAGCACATAGGGATTGTTCCACAGCGCATACTCGCGCCGCTCCAGCACCACGCGGCGGCCCTCGCCGAACACCTCCGCCAGCGTCCGCGCCGCGTCGGGCGTGACAACCCTTCCGCCCGTTCCTTTGGCCAGCGCCTCGAGCATGGCCCGCTCCGGACGCACGTTGCCCATTTCGATCGGACGGCGCGACGCCGTGACCAGGAACGAGGTCTCCACGCACTCGCGGGCGACGGTGTCGGTGCGCACGACGTCGAGCTGGCACGCGCCGGCCTGCCCCTGCGGCGGCAGCACGGCTTCGTAGAACCCGTGCGATCCGGCGCGCGGCGCCAGCTTCACACGCGTGACCTCGCGCCCTGCGCCGTTTTTCAGAACGGCCTCGAGCGCCGCATCCGGCGCGCCAGAGAAATCCTCGTTCAGCACGCGCGCCATCACGCTGATCGGATCTTCGGGGCCGTACACCAGCCGGTCGGTGCCCGCGCGGAAACGCTCCTGCCCCGCGCGCAGCCGCTCACCCAAGCCCCACCGCATCACCTGTCCCCAGAAACGGTGGTGCCGCACATCGCCGGTGCGGTAGCGCAGCCGCCAGGTGCGGTCGAATGCCAGCCCCAGCACCTTGCCGCGGCCCACGCGCTGCGCGACGATCAGCGCGAATTTCGCGCGGTGCTGCATGACGTCCTCGAGATGCGACACGGCCTGCCGAACGTCAGTCAGGACCTTCTCCTGCCCGCCGTCCTCCGGCGCAGCGGTCGCCAAGATTTCCGCGCCGGGTTTCGCGGTCACCGGCAAGCGCCAGTCGAACGGCTGCAGCGATCGCCACACCTCCTCGTTTTCCGACAGGCTGCCCGACTGCACCATCACGGGATGGGACTGGCCGGCCGGGGTCAGGGCCAGCCGATAGGTCTGCTCCGGCCCCTGCCAATAGCTCTCCTCCTCCCGCACGGTAAACGGCACCAGCCCGGCCAGCGGCGAATCCTTCGGAAACGCGTGCGGCATGGCCCGCGGGCCGCCGATGACGACCAGCAACGCCCCGCGGTCCGCCACGCACGCGCGGATCTCCTCCTGCACCTGCGGCGTCAGCGTGGCCGCGTCCAGGTCGCCCAAGATGATCACGTCGAACGCCCGCCACTCGTCGCGGCCCACCGGCCATCCGCCCGACTCCGCGTCGCCGAAAGTGCGGCCGGCCGAAGCCGGCGGCAGCTTGGCTTCGGCCGCGCCGACGAGTTTATCCGGATGCACCAGCCAAGACTGGAGGTGCACCGACTTGTCGCGCCCGAAGAAAAGGTTGCGCAAGTAGCGGAACTCCCAGCGCGGCGAATCGTCCACCAACAGCACGTTAATGCGGTCATCGCTCACGGCCACGTCCGAACGCCAGGCGTTGTTGTCGCTGAACAGCTCCCCCTCCAGCGTTTCGGCGCGCACTTCGTAACGGACCACGCCGTTGGTTTTCGGCTCGTGCGCCAGCCGGACTTCCCGCTGCCAGTCGTCGGACGAGATTTCGAGCGCGGACTCTTCCACCACCTCGTCGCCGCAGAGGAGGCTCACTTTCAGCTTCTTTCCGATCGCGCCCGTGGCCTTCACGGTCGCAATCATCCGCACGCGGTCCCCCAAGAAGATCGACTCCGGCGCAATCACATCCGCCAGCGCGATGTCGAACGGCAGGCGCGTGCCGCCGATCATCACGCCGCACACCGGCACGCCTTGGGCGCCGAACCGCCGTGTGACCGGCAGCACCGAAGCGTCCGCGTTGTGAATGCCGTCGCTCAGCACCAGCACGCCCGCGAGCTGTTCGGAAGGGATCTCTTTCAGCACGCCTTCCAACGCCGCCGTGAAGTCGGTCGCCGAACGGGAGTACCGCTGCGCGAAAGTGACGGCCCCCGTGGAAACGAGCGCCTGCCCGATCTCCGCCTCGGCGGCGCGCGCGAGGCCGCGTCCAAACGTGAACAGATCAAGATCATAGCGGTTGCCGAGTTTGGCGAGGAGGGACTCGCCATCCGCGCCCGCCCTTTTCAGAAGGTCACATGCCAGCGCCACGCGCGACGTCTCGCACACGCCGCTCACCGCCGTGCGGTCTGTTTCCGGCAAACGGTCCCAAAGCGTCTGCGCATCGCTCTTCCCGCCGGCGAGTTCCGCCCGCTGCGCGTCGCCCAGCCGTCCGATGTGCGCGGCCCACGCCAGCCGCTCGACCGGAAGCCACTGCCGGTCCGTGAAACGCATGGAGTCCGAATCGTCCACCAGCACCGCCACGCGCCGCGTGATCTTCTTGCCCGTGGAGCGCACCAGCACCGGCTGCATCAGGATCAGCACCGACAGCGCGATCGCCGCGGCGCGCAGCGCCAGGATCGCCACGCCCGATCGCGGCGGCAGCGTGCGCCGCTCGCGATGGAAGCATGCGGACACCGTCTCGACGCCGAGGCCCAGCATCACGGCCGCCACCCAGAGCGGCCATGTGCAGGCATACGTCGCGGCGCGGCCCAGAAGCTGCAGCAGGCACCACGACGCCGCCACCGCCGACAGCGCGCGCGGCACCACCACGCCGAAGGCCGGCAGCCGCTCGCGGACGCGGCGCGTCAGCACGCGCACGCCGAGCCAGAGGACGAAGGCGGCCAGCGTCATCAGCGCCACGGTCCACGTCGGAATCTCCGGCGGCAGTAAGTCTATGCGTACAGGGTCCATACGTTCAAAAGTTCTACCCCCCTACTCACTTTTCGCGGCACCCGCTTCTTCGCCCGTCTTGCGCTGCGCGCAGATCCAGCGCGTCAGCACAGACTCCAGCACCAACAGCGCAAAAAGCACCATGGCGGGAATACGCCACAATTCGCGCCCGAAAGTTTTTCCGATCAGCGCCTTCTGCAGATCCTCAAACGAATGGGTCAGGGTCACATCGGCGTGCCGCGCCACGATCGCCTGCTCGTCCGCCGTCAGCGCATCGAGCTTGCTCTCGTCCGGATTTTCCATCACGCACAGCGGGAAAACATCGTTCGTGTTGGCGAGATGACCGAGCCAGCTCGCGGCCGCAGCCGGCACCTTCACCTCGTAGAGCCCCTGCATCAGCGGGCTGTCCGTGCGCAGAGCCAAGCCGTCTTCGCCGTAGCGGATCTTGGCAAAGAGGGTGCGGCCGCCCGGCGCCTGGACCTGCGTGTCCACCGCGTCCGCCCACGAGTCCGCATCGCCGCGCACCGGCACCAGCCAATCGCCCGGCAGCCGCGCCCGCGGAAAGTCCGGGCCCTCCATGTCCACCCACACACCGGCCTGCCCGCTGTCCTCGTCGAACTGCGCGGAGAGCGGATAGCGTTCGCCGGCCTTGAAGGTGCCGCGCATCTCGCGCGGCTGGCCATGATCCGTCATGCGGACCTCGTGCGCTCCGATGCGCAGGGTCAGCCGGTCGTCGGCGTTCACATAGAACGTGTACGTGCCGCTCTGTTTCGGCACGAACGATCCGGTCCAGCGCACGGTGAAATAGTCGCGCGGCAGCCCTTCGGCGGGGCTGTTCTCGTTCCACGTCAGGTCCAGCGTGGGATCGATGCGCGTCAACAGCACCTTCTTGAAGTTGTCCTTCTTGAAATATTCGGCAAACAAGCCGCTGCCGCTCATCTGGGTCAGCGCGGGCGAAGAGAGCTGCACCACCGCGCCGCGCGAAGGCGGGATGTTCAGGGATGCGATCACCGGCTGAGCCAGATAGGAGGTCACCTCCTGGATCAGCGGCAAGAACGACTGCCGCGCCACCAGATTCCCCGCCGTGCGGTCGAGCGGCACGAAGAGCTGCACCACGCGGCCCTTGCCCAACGCCTGCTCCGCCATGAAGGCGGCGCCGTTCTGTAACCGCGCCACCACGCCCGACACGTCATTGGTCTCCCGCGCCTGCCGGTAACACTCCACCACCGCGTCCGCCAAGTCGCCCGATTCGCGGAACAACGCGAGCGCGGGATGCTTGAAGGTTCCCGGATCGATTTTCACGCCCGCCTGTCCGCCCTCCGGCACAGCCACCACGCACTCGCCGAGCGGCAACGGCAACACCGGCGAACCCGCACTCTGCCAGCCGTTGTAGAACGCCGCGTCAGACCGCGCGCCGTGCACGACCAGCAGGCTGCCGCCGAGGCGCACGTACTCGGCGAGCTGCGCCGCCTGGGACTCGGGCAGAGACGGCACGTCCGCCAGGACAGCCACCGCGTAGCCGGCCAGCGTGCGCTTGAGCCCCAGGCCGCTTGCGGCGATCAGTTCGGGCTCCATCAAATAACGGGGACGCAACGGTTCACGCCCTTTCCGGGTCTCGCGCTCCTGCAGCCCCTTGGCCGAAGGCATCAGGCCCAAGGCGACATATCCGCCGGCGCGGTCCAGCAGCCGCACCGCGCGGCCGTCGTCCGCCACCAGCACCTTGAGCGTGCGCATAATCTGAATCACGCGCCGCATGCTGTCGTCCGACGCCATCTCGTCTTCGGACGCCACCCGCGCCTCCACCACCTGCGCGCCCGGCGTGTCGAAGCGGTGCAGGAACGAAACCACCCGCTCGGTCCCCGGCGCCATCTGACCTACGGAGCGGTCGACCTTCTCCTTGCCGCCCGCGGACAAGGTCACGTTCGCGGGCGTCACCGCCTCGCGCCCCGTGTTCGCCAGCGTCACATCCACGCGCACGTCGCGGTCGGTGCCCACGACGGGCCGGGAAAACGCCACGTTCTTGAGCGTCAAGTTGCGGATGCCCTGCGGCAGTTCCAAGGTGCGTACGAAAACCCGTGGCTTGGCGGGCAGGCGCGCGAAGGCCTCGTTGAGAAAGCCCCAGCTCTCCAGGTCGCCGGTCTGCCAGCCGATCGCCTGGCCGTCGCCGATCAGGATGACCTGCTTGGTAAGATGCGCGCCCTGCACCAGCGACGCGGCGGCCGCGGCCAGCGCGTCCGGCACCCGCAGAACGCCCTGCACGGGAATCGCCTGCTCCAGCGCCGTCTGCACATACTTGCGGTCTGTCACGGGCGCAGGCACCAACGGGTCCGGCACCGCGCCCGCCACGATCACGCTGAAGGCCACGCCGCGCGGGGCCTCCTCGACCAGTCGCGCCGCCTCTTTGAGCGCCCGGCTGAAATTGGTCTCGCCGTCGACCGACAGCGTCATCGAGGAAGAGCCGTCGATCACCAGCGCGATATCGCGCGCCGTGCCGCCGACGAAGCGGTTGAGGCTCAGCCGCTTCTCCAGCAGGATCGCCCCGGCGCTGAGCGCGAGGCAGAGCAGGCAGGCGAGCCACGTCAGAAGCTGCCACTTGCGGTAACGCCCCAGCGCGAAGCTCATGCCGAACAGGACGATGCCGAGCAGCCCCAGCGGCAGCACCAGCCACCACGGGAAGGAGGACCCGGCCGGCACAAACGGCCGCGCCATCGCTAGCACGGCGCATCCGGCCAACAGGCAGCGTGCGGCCAGCAGCAGCATCTCCTCCAGCAGCAGACTGCGCCGCCGGCTCATCAGGCTGTCCA
>CAZOIS010000014.1:0-52153 GCA_964579865.1 uncultured Lentisphaeraceae bacterium
AACTCCAACACCGTCTCGCGATTCACCGGAACATTCGCCATACCATCCGCTCCTCATTGTCGATAATTGACAGATCGCCTGAAAAAAGGTGATTAAGTTTAGCGGCCCGCAGCCGTTTAAACCAGAACAAACCGCGCAAAGCCGGGCGGCCACTCCAAATGCGCTTGATATTCGGGCTTCGGGCCAGTATTCTGCATTTCCTGTTTATGGGATTTTCCCGCTGAAGAAGGTTCAGCGGATGTTTCCGGTCAAGGACTTCGCCAATGTTGACTCCAGCGTGGATCAGTTTGATTGTGTTCGTTCTCTGTTACGCCCTCTTCGTGCTCTTGCCGAACCGGCGGTCGTGGGTCGCATGTGGCGGCGGGCTCGTCCTTGTCGCCATGGGCGTGCTGGGCTGGCAGGACGCCCTGCTCACAAAGATCAGCTGGAACGTCATGGGGCTCTTTTTCGGCACGCTGATCCTGGCCGAGATGTTCCTGATGTCGCGGGTCCCCGCCGTGCTCGCCGAATGGCTGGTCGACCGCTCGAAATCGACCCGCGTCGCCATGTTGTCCCTGTGCGCGCTGTCGGGCGTGATCTCCATGTTTGTCGAGAATGTGGCCGTGGTCCTGCTGGTCGCGCCGGTTGCGCTGAGCCTCGCAGACAAGCTCAAGATCAGCCCCGTCCCCCTGCTGATCGGCATCGCCGTCAGCAGCAACCTGCAGGGCACCGCCACCATGATCGGCGATCCGCCGAGCATGATCCTCGCGGGACATATGCGCATGGGTTTCTGGGATTTCTTCGCTTACCAAGGGAAGCCCGGCATTTTCTTTGCCGTCGAGATCGGCATGATCGCTTCGCTGGTCGTCCTGGCGTTCCTGTATCGGAGACACAAGGAGAAATCCGAGCTCATCCCGAAGGAAAAGGCGCGTTCTTGGGTGCCGGCCGGGCTGCTCGGCTTTCTGGTGCTCGGCCTCTCGTTCGCTACGGCGGTCGACCCCGAGTTCGCCTGGTTCGCGGGCGTGTACACGCTGTGCCTGAGCATCATCGCCCTGGTCTGGTACCGTCTCATCGCCCGCTGGGGCAGCACGCGCCAGCTCATCACGACGCTCGACTGGGACACCACGTTCTTTCTGATCGGCGTATTTGTCCTGGTGGGCGGGCTCAGCGATTCGGGCTGGATGGACAAGCTCTCCGGCTTCATGGCGCACTCGGTGGGAGGCAATGCGGCGCTGGCGTTCGCGATGATCGTCGTGTTCTCCGTGATCGTGTCGGGGTTCGTGGACAACGTCCCCTTCCTGCTGGTGATGATTCCCGTCGCGCAAAAGGTCGCGGAGCAGATCCACACCCCCGTTCCGCTGCTCATGTTCGGCCTGCTGATCGGCGCCTGCCTCGGCGGCAACCTGACGCCCATCGGCGCTTCGGCGAATGTGGTCACGCTGGGCATCCTGCGGAAGCGCGGCTACACCGTCACCTTCCGCGATTTCATGGGGATCGGCATTCCGTTCACGGCTGCGGCCGTCCTTGCCGCCTGCGCCTTCGTCTGGTGGCTTTGGGGCGTTTAACGCGCATAACCCTGTAAGTTTTGAGGTCTAGCTCGTGAAAACATCGGAAAAAGGTCCTTCGTCGAGAATCGGCAAACATTTGCGGAACCGCCTGATGTCGGGCCTGCTGGTGCTGATCCCCCTCGCCATCACGCTGTTCATCCTGAACCTGCTCTTTTCGACGCTCACCGCGTTCGCGCGCCCGGTTTTACGGCCATGGACAGGCGAGCTCCCGGAATACATCCTGACGCTGATCGCCCTGCTGGTGACGGCCGTGTTGATCTATCTCGTCGGGGGCATCACGACCCACATCATCGGACGCCGGCTGATCCACTGGGGAGAAGCGGCCCTGCTGAAGTTGCCGATCGTAAAGTCCATTTACGCGTCTTCAAAGCAGGTGGTCGAAACGTTCTCGTCCTCCACGACGGCCGCTTTCCAAGCCGTCGTGCTGGTCGAATTCCCGCGGCGTGACGCACTGGCGCTCGGATTCGTTACAGGGACCATCCTCAATCCGCAAGGCCGGACGCTCTATCGGATCTTTGTCGCCACGACGCCCAATCCGACATCCGGCTTCCTGATCCTCCTTCCGCGCGACGCGGTCCAATTCACCGACATTTCGGTCGAGGACGGGATCAAGATGATCGTCTCCGGCGGCATGCTGGCCCCCCCGAGTTACCAAGTCCTGCCGCAAGAAAACAGGCCGGAACAGGACGCGGCCCAGGCCTGACGCGAGCCGGGGCACCGCCTGTCCCGGCGCATGGGGCTTCATTCCGGATGCCGATAGGCCCGCATGGTCGTGCCGAAATGCCGCTTGAACATGCGGCGCAGATGGTCTTCCGTCTGATAACCGCTGCGGTCGGTAATCTCGCGGATGGAGAAATCCGTTTCCGCAACCAGCCGCCGGACGCGTTCGAGACGCACCGATTGGATTTCATCCAGAAGGGAGCGTCCGCACACTTTCCGGAACCGCAGTTCGGCCAGACGCCGGGAGACCTTCAGATACGCGACGACATCCCTCACGCCGATCCCTTCGCAGGCATTGAGGCGGATGAACTCGAGCGCCCGGGCAACGAGCTGGTCCTGCACGGGCTGGGTGGCGCGCGTCGATTGGCGCTCCACGATTTTCTTCACCCCATAGGTCAGGGCGGCCCTGCGCTTCCGCTTGCCGCGCATCTGCTCGTCCAGCAATTGCGCGGCCATGAACCCGCACTGCGCCATGTCGCACCCGATGCTGGAGAGTGTCGGGAAGCTCCCCAAACACAGCTGCTCGTCGTTGTCCACGCCCAGGATCGCCACGTCTTCAGGCACTTTGATGCCGCTGATCAGGCACGTGTCGAGCACCTGACGGGCCCGGATATCCATCGCCGCGAAGAGCGCGACCGGCTTAGGCAGCGCAGCCAGCCAAAGGGCGAGCCGCGCCTGCTCCACCGCCCAGTCGTTCAGCTCGGCGGCTGCCGGCGGCACATAGGTCTGACAGGAGAAACCGGCCCGTCGCAACCGGTCGGCGAAACCTTGGCCCCGCCCCTGAGACCACAGCCGGTCCAGCACCTCGCCGACATAGGCGAACTGTTTAAACCCTTTCGACAAGAAATAGTCCGCCGCCGCAATGCCCACACTCGCGGAATCGTTTTGGACATGCGAGCACTGTGAAAAAGGGGAGGAATGCGTCAGATGGCGCGGCAACGGATCAATCAGCACCAGCGGCAATTTCGTCCGGGCCAGCGTCTCCTCCATATCCAGCATGGACTGCCCCACGATGATGCCGTTCGCATGCCACGATTCCAAATGGGCAAGCCGCTGCTCACCGACGCGGTTCTGGATGAT
This sequence comes from uncultured Lentisphaeraceae bacterium, assembly GCA_964579865.1. Lineage (GTDB taxonomy): Bacteria > Verrucomicrobiota > Kiritimatiellia > RFP12 > UBA1067 > DAOPZC01. Next base: position 3,348 of record CAZOIS010000014.1, read on the forward strand.
GTGCAGATGCCACGGGCCATAGAAACGCACATACTTGAAGATCCCGTCCAGTTTTTCGCGGTCAGGCTGGACGCAGGTCTCCAAAATCACCACGACACGCGGCGTTTGTGTGAAGATCTTCGGCATGTTTCGAATACGGTTCTTCAGTATGCACTTCCCCTTTTGCGGCAACAAGACTTTATTGCGCAAAATGCCGGATCATTTTGTGCGCAATCGAGGGTGTTCATTCCCTGCCCGACCCGATATACTTTTCAAGCGTAAGGACTTGATTTTTTCGGCGTCCGAGCTTTTTGCGCGAAAGATGGGGAATTTCTGCAATGGACCGTTCTTTTTTCAATTTGGCTCGCCTCCTCGCGGGCGGCGTCCTCCTGGCCGTCGGCGCGCGGCCTTGCCTGGCGGACACAGACACGCCGATGATCGCCCGTTCCGGAATAGCGTCCGCTCAAATCGTCGTATCCGTCGCCGCCTCGCCCGTCGAGCTGAGCGCCGCACACGAGCTTCAGGAACATCTCCGAAAAGTGACGGGGGCCACGTTCGGAGTCGTCACCGAGGCCACGCCCAAATCCGGCCCCCGCCTGCTGGTGGGAAACACCGCCGCCGCGCGCGCGTTGATCCCCGGCCTTGACCCTGCCTCGTTCGCCTATGACGGCATCGTGCTCAAGACCGTCGGCGACGACCTGATCCTGACGGGACATCCGCAGCGCGGGGCGCTCTATGCGGTCTATACGTACCTTGAAGACACGGTGGGCGTGCGCTGGTGGACCAGCGACGAAACCTTCATGCCCAACAGGCCGACCTTACCGCTTCCCGTTCTGGACATCCGCTACGCGCCGAAGCTGCGTTTCCGCGAATCCTATTACCTGGACTCCTTCAACGCCCGTTTCAAGGCGCGCCTGAAGGGGAATTTCAGCTCGCGCACGCGTTACATGCTTGCCCCGATGGAGATGATCCCCGAGTCCTGCGGCGGCAACCACCGGCTGATCTATTTCCAAGGGCGCAACTCCGCCTACCATTCGTTCTTTGAGCTGCTGCCGCCGGACCGCTATTTCAAGGACCACCCCGAATGGTACAGCGAAATCAAGGGCCAACGGCGCTGTAAAGACGCGCAGCTCTGTCTGGCCAACGATGAGATGCGCAGGGAACTGACGAAAAACGCGCTCGCCCTGCTGCGCGCCGACCCCGGCGCGGACATGATCCAGATCAGCCAGAACGACGGATTCGGGCGCTGCGAATGTGCCGCCTGCCTCGCCGTCGAAAAAGAGGAAGGCGGCATCGGCACCGGCTCCGGGCCGATGCTGCGCTTCGTCAACCAAGTCGCGGAGGATATCGAGAAAGAATTCCCGAACGTTTACATCGACACCTTCGCTTACCAGTACACGCGCAAAGCGCCCGCGCTGACCAAGCCGCGCCGAAACGTGCTGATCCGGCTTTGCGACATCGAGTGCTCCTTTCTCCAGCCGTTGGAGGGAAGCCGGGAGAACGCGGATTTCGCCCGCGACCTCGCCGACTGGAGCCGCGTCGCGGGCGGCAATCTTTTCCTCTGGGACTACGTCACCAGCTTCAGCTCCTACATGCTTCCCCACCCCAACCTGCGCGTGCTCGCGCCGAACATCCGCACGTTCGTGAAATACGGCGCCGCCGGCCTTTTCGAACAGGGCGACGCGCTCTGTTCCGCAGGGGACTTCGTGCGGCTCCGCCACTGGGTCATTTCGCACCTGCTCTGGAATCCCGAGTTGGATGCGGGCCAATTGATCGACACGTTTCTCGCGGGCTATTACGGCGAAAAGACCGGCGCGGCACTCAAGCGCTATCTGGATTTCATCCATGACCGCGCGGAAAAGTCCGGCGTTTATCTCGGCTGTTACCAGAACAACGTGACGCACTGGCTGGACGCCGACGGCATTTTGGAGGCGACCCGCCTGATGGACGCCGCGCTGGCCGCGGCCCAAGCCGAAGAGACCGCCGATCCGGCCGGCCGAAAGGGTTTGGCCGACAAAGTCCGGCGTGAGAAACTCTCGCTCGACCACGTCTGGCTGCTCAACGCCCCGCTGCTGAAGCGCCACGCGAGCACGGCGGCGGGCCAAACGCTGGCCCGCGACTTTGACCCGTCGGCCGCCGCGCGCGAGTGGATCGCGTCCTGCGACCGCTTCCAGGTCAAGGCCTACTGCGAGACCACGTCGGAAAAAACCTTCGCGGACTACAAAAAGGCGCTCCTCGAAAGGGTCCGGCTCGCCGCTGAGCCGGCAGCGCCGCCAGACGTCTGCAAAGGATTGCCGGCCCGCGAGTGGTCCGACTGGCAGGAGTTCGAGTTCAACTCCCGCCCCGCCGGGCAGGTCAGCCTTGTGAAAGACGAGGCCGCCTCCAACAAACACGCCGCACGCATGTCCGGCAGCCACAAGATCTGGGCGGTCCAGTTTCCGCTCCTGCGCTTCTCCGTCCCCGAGCGTATCGCGGACACACATCAGGTCTGCCGCATTGTCGCGTACGTCCGCGCCGACGCCGTGGCGCGGACCGGCGACGGCCTCACGCTCGGGGTCTACGATTTCGCAGAAAAGAAAATGGTCGTTTCGCGGGCCGTCCCGGTTCAGGAGATCGCTGGCTCCGTCTATCGCACCATCGACCTCGGCCGCGTCGAGATCAAACCGGGCCGCGCTTTCTGGGCAGCGCCGCCGGCGCGCAAAGGTGAAGTGAAATCGGTCTTTGTGGACCGCGTGGTTTTAGTCAACGAGAAACAATAAAGGGAGCATGTGATGACACGTTCAGCCGTATTCCTTTCCGCATGTTGCGCAACGCTGATTCTGGCGGGATCATCCGTTTGGGCGCAGCAGGCCGCGAAGACGCCGCGCGAGCAGGCGCAGGACTTCATCCGAAACGAAACGCAGTTCCACTTGGGATATCTGCCGACCGAGCAGTCGCATCCCAAGACGCGCGGGCTGTCGCAGGCGCTTCAGGCGGATACGGCCCAAGGCCTGCGCATGCTGCTCAGCGTGGACGACGACATCCCGCCCGTCGCCCAGCGCGTGGTCGCCTCTCCCGAGTTTGCACGGTTGCGCCAGGCGGTCAAAGCCGCGCTGGATAGCGGTCACAAGGTCTATTTCAGCGGCTGTGGGGCGACCGGCCGACTCTCGATCCTGCTGGACGCCGCGAATCGCCGCTTCTGGCGCGAGACGTTCGAGAGGCAGCCCGAGCTCAAGGCCGCGTGCGGCGAGATGGGAGAGCGCACCTATGCCGTGATGACGGGCGGCGACTTCGCGCTGATCCGCTCGGTCGAAAGCTTCGAGGACTACATCTCGTTCGGCTACCGCCAGATGGAGCAGGCAGGCGTGCGTGAGGGTGACGTGGTGGTGGCGATCTCCGAGGGCGGCGAAACCTCGTCGGTGATCGGCACCGTGCTGCGCAGCGTGGACGTGAAGGCGAAGGTCTTCTTTCTTTTCAACAATCCGTCGGAGTTGTTGGCCAAAAACCTGGAGCGCTGCCGCCGCGTTATCGAGAATCCGGCGGTGACGACGCTCGTGCTCTGCACGGGCCCCATGGCGGTGGCGGGTTCCACGCGCATGCAGGCCACGACGATCGAATTGCTGATCGCGGGGGCGGCGTTCGAAGCCGGCCTGGCGGAGCACCTCGCGGGCAAGCTGACGCCGGCACAGCGGACATCGCTGGGGCTCGGCATCTGGACGCCCGAGCGCACAGTGGCGCAGTTCGAAACGCTGCTCCGCCAGCTCCGCGCCGAAGCGAACGTCGCCGCGCTGGCACGGATGGTCGACGGCGAGATGGACCTGTACGGCAAGAAGGGCCGCGTCACCTACTTCGCGAACGCGTATTTGCTCGACATCTTCACGGACACGACCGAGCGCTCGCCGACCTTCAAGATCCCGCCGTTCCGCAGCGCGGCCGACACCGCCGCGCCCGCCTCGTGGGCTTTCGTCAAGGATCCGCAGCGGCCGACACCCGCGGCTTGGCTGCACTTGGTCGGACACGAGCCGCGCTGCCTGGAGTGGTCGGCCGACACATACGTGCAGCTGAAGGCCGCCGAGAAGATCGTCAAGAACCCGCCGCAGATCGGGCTCAAGGACCTGCACACTTACCTCGTCGGCAACGAGCCCGACGCGTCGCGCACCGAGGTGCGGCCCAACGCGGCGATGGCGGTGCTGGTCGGCGGCGAAGCCGCGCTTTTGGACGAAGGCTCGTCCGCGGCCTGGAGCAAAGCCTTCGCGGCCGCCGCCGCGTCCTTCGGGGAGCGCTCTGCGCTGGTGGTGGGGCGGCGCACGCCGCAGGGATGGACGGGCAAGCGGGTGCAGGTGGAGGTCGACCTGCCGGCCACGCCGCTGCGGCTCTTCGACCACCTCGCGCTCAAGCTCGTGCTCAACAACGTGTCGTCCGCGACGATGGGCAAGATGGGACGGCTGAGCAGCAACTGGATGGCGCATGTCGACGCGTCGAACAAAAAGTTGATCGACCGCAGCGTGCGGCTTGTCGTGGAGCTTGCGGGCGTAGACTACGAAACCGCTTGTATCGCGCTGTTCGAAACACTCGAAGAGATGAAGGGGTGGGACGAGGCACGCCGCAAAACCACCTCGCCGGCCGCTTACACAGTTCAGAAACTGCAAAAAAAATCCAAGTAAAAGGGCAAGACGGGCACATTCGTCTTTTGCCCAAAAGCACGCTGCTCAGGATTGAGCAAACCACAGCGAAGGAAAAAAATGAACACACGCTTCAGACGCTCGCACCGGCCCCGATTTCTTTTGTGTGCCGCGTTTCTCTGTTGCATAACACTTGCCGTCGCAGCCGACGAGCAGCCGGGACTCGACTGGAAGCTGGGGTTGGGCGACATGAAAGGCAGCCTCGCTTTCTTCGGGCCGGAGACGATGCGCGAGAAAAAGATCGAGCGCACGACCGACGCGGTGTGCGGCACGTGGAAAGGCCACGCCGAGTGCGGCGACGCCTTCACGGTCACCGTCCAATGGCGGCGTGCAGCCGACGGCCTGTGGAGCGGCGACCTGGCGTATGAGGGATACGGCGGCAAGCGGTTCGTCGAGGAGATCCACTTTCCTGTGCTGTCCGGCGAGTATGCGGCCGGGGCGTCCTTCGTCTTCGGCGGCCACGACAGCGGCGTCGTGAACCAGGGCGCGGCGTTCTTCAAACCCGGCGCCAAGCAGCGGCGCACCTACTGCGGCGGCATGCAGTTCTCCGCGCTGGTCAACACGAACGGCCCGTCGCTCTACTTCGACCACCGGGATCCGTCGGTGGGGACCAAGGGCTGCGAGCTCGCGATCGCGAAAGAGGGCGGACGCCTCACCTACGCGGGCATCCATGTCCCTGGGCTGCCCGCGCGGCCGCCCGCCGCGTATCGCATCCCCTACCCGAGCTGCTACACGACCTTCAAGGGAGATTGGTTCGAGGCCGGGCAGATCTACAAGAAGTGGGGGACGGCGCAGGCGTGGTATGCCAGCCGCAAGGCCGAGAACCCGATGCGCAAGATCGGCATATGGGTCTGGAACCGCGGCCTGATCAAGGACGCGCTGCCGCCGGTCGAGCGGCTGCAGAAAGAGCTGGGCGAAATCCCCGTGGCCATCGACTGGTACTGGTGGCACAACAACCCGTACGACACCGACTACCCCGACTTCTGGCCGCCGCGTGAAGGCGTCGAGCCCTTCCGCGACGCGGTCGCCCGTCTGAAGAGCCAGGGCATTTACTCGCAGGTCTACATCAACGGCGTCTGCTGGGACATGGACGGCAAGACGTGGAAAGAAGGCGGCGAAGAGGGTGTGTTCGTGCAGCGCGACGGCCAGCCGCGCAACACGGCCTTTAACAAATATAACCACCACCGGCTCGCCTACATGTGCGGCGAGGCGCCGAAGTTCCAGGACCGCATCTCGTCGGTGGTCGGGCACCTGCGCGAGAGCGGGCTGAACGGCCAGTACCTCGACATGATCGGCAACTCGACCATGGCCGGCCGCTGCTACAATCCGCGCCACGCCCATCCCAAAGGCGGAGGCTCATTCGGCCCCGACGGCTACCGCGTGCTGCTGCAGCGTCTGAAGCGCGAGAACCCCGGCTATCCGCTGACCACGGAGGGCACCAACGAAGCGTACATGGACCTGCTGGACGGGTCGATCTACTGCAACTCGACCACGCTCGAACGCCTCGACGCCATCCCGATGTTCCAGTCCGTTTACCACGGCAACTACGCCTATTTCGGCAACTACGCCTACCCCGACGGCACGCGGCCGTGGGACCCGCTCTGGCCGCCCGAAGACCGCTGGAAAGAGGAGAAGCCGTGGCACAAGCTCTATTCCGACCAGTTCTATCTGGAGCTCGGCCGCACGGTCGCGTGGGGCGTGCAGCCCATGGTCTGCAACATCAAGGAGAATCTTTTCACCGACCCGGAACTCGCGCCGGCGCTGCGCTTCACGCTGGACACCGTCCGCTTCTACTACGCCAACCGCGAGTTCCTGTTCGACGGGCAGATGCTCTCGCCGGCCGGGTTCACCTGTCAGACAGCCCCCGTGGACTTCCTGATCCGCAGCATCTTCACCAAGGAGCGCGAATGCAAGCCGCGCCACGCGGAGCTGCCCGCGGTGCTCCATTCCTGCTGGCAGGCGCCGGACGGCAAAAAGGCGCTGATCCTCGTCAACTGGACCCGAGCGCCGCAGCCGTGGACTTTCAACGGCCTGTCGGGCACGCTGCCCGCGCGCTCGTACGTCAAACAGCGCTTGCCCTGAACGAGACGGGGGGGCTGCGAGCAACTAGCGTTTGCACCTGTTTTGGGGGATGAAAGCGCACGCCGGCCGGCACGGTTTAAAGCAATGGGAAACGAATGAAGATGGAGTATCCGTGAAAATGAATCGTGACCGCCTGATTTCTTTAATTCCTGCCATTCTGCTGGCCTGTTCGGCCGCTTTTGCGCAACCCGTCGAGGTGCGCGTGAGGAACACGTCCGGCGGGCCGCAAATCCATGTGGACGGTGAGCCGGTTCCGCCGCGCGTTTTCTACGGATCCGGAACCGGCTCGGCGCCGGTCGGAGTCGGAACGGATTGGACAAACCGGGTGTTCGAGTTCTCGCCGGACTATCTGGTCAACGGCCAAGCCACAGTCCATTTCCGGTTTGCCCCGAACACGCCCGGACAGTATTGGATCAAAGATCTGCAGCTGACGGACATTGCCGGCGGCACGAACCTCGTCCCGCTGACGGGGAGTCTCGCCTCGCCAGACGGATTCAAGAAAGGATGGAACGTCTTCCCGGAGGGTGCCGCGAACACCACCGGCCAGGCGCAGGTGGAAGACGGGGCGCTCCACGTCACCCTGTCCAAGCCCGCCTCAGGCAAGTGGCCGGATTTCCATTTGTACAGCCGGATGCAGAACCTGCAAACAGGTCGCACGTACCGGTGCTCGTTCACGGTCAAGGGAAACGCGAACCTCCTGATCCTTCCCTCCGTCTACACGGTGGCCAACGGCGTCTTCACGCGCATTGGCGGCCCCACCGACACGACGTTCCTTGATCAGGTGGCCCTCGCCCGCGACGCGGGGATCCGGTTCATCACGTTTCCGGCCAGCCTGTGTTGGCTGCCGCCCGAACAGCCGCAAGACTGGGTGCCCCTGGACGCGATGTGCCGCCGAATCATCGCCGTCCACCCAAGCGTCCTGCTGATTCCGCGCATCGATGCGGGCACGCCCTCTTGGTGGCTGAAGCGCCATCCGGAGGCGCGGATGGTCTATGACGGGTCCGTGACGGGCGCCACGGTCAGCGTTTCCGACAGACTCTACCGGTCCGAAGTCTCCGCGCACCTTGAAAAGGTCATGCGTCACCTGTGCGAAACGTTCCCCAAGCATTTCGCGGGTGTTCATCCGTGCGGACAGAACACGGGCGAGTGGTTCTACCAGGATTCGTGGAACAGGCCGCTGAGCGGCTATGATCCGGCCACGCGCGCGGCTTTCCGCGCCTGGCTGAAACGGCAAAACGATCCTGGGGCTGAAACGGCCGACGTGCCCTCCGTCGACGCGCGCCGCGCCCATCCGGACGGCTATCTGCGCAATCCCGCGCGCGACCGGCGCCTCGTCGACTTTCAGCTTTTCCTGCAAGAGGAGATGGCGGACCATATCCTCGCCTTGGCGCAGGCCTGCCGCCGCGGCTCCGACGGCAAAAAGCTGACGGTGTTTTTCTACGGCTACGGCTTCGAGTTTGCTCCCATGGCGAACGGCGCCTCGATGAGCGGCCACTACGGGGTCGGCAAACTCTTGCGCGAAGGCAAGGCCGACATCGACATCCTGTGCGGGCCCCACTCCTATTGGGACCGCTCCTGGATGGGCACCAGCCCGGTCATGAGCGCGGCAGAGAGCATCAAGCGCGCGGGCATCCTCTGGCTCAACGAAGACGACACGCGCACCCATCTTTTCCACAAGAATCCCCGGGCGAATTTCGGCCATGGCGCGACCGACACGCTTCAGCAGAGCCAGCAGGTCCTGCTGCGCAACACCGCCCACTCCGCGTTGCGCGGCAACGGCTGCTGGTGGATGGATCTCTGGGGCGACGGCTGGTACAACGATCGGAACCTCTGGCAGCCGATGTCCCAGCTGCAGGCGGTCGACGCCGCGATGGCGCGCCGGTCCAAGCCCTTTGCGCCGGACATCGCGGCGATCATCGACGAGGCGAGCATGTGCCATCTGACGGCGGGATCGGCGCTTGCCGCGAGCCCCCTCATCTATATCGGCCGCACCGCCTTCGGCCGCTGCGGGGCGCCGTACGGACAGTACCTGCTGTCGGACGTTCTGGAAGGCCGGGTGACGCCCCGCGTTCAGTTCTTTCTCTCGGCCTGGATGCTGACGCCGGAACAGCGGAAGTCCTTGGCATCGCAACGCGAGACCGGCTTCTGGCGCACGGTCGGTGAAAGCCTCGGCTTACGCGCCCCGCTCCGCCCCACCCGCGTCTGGTGCTGGGCGCCTGGCTACCTGTATCCCGACCGTGCCGACATCACCGGCATCCGCGAGATCACCGGCTTCGCGGCCACGCGGATCGCTTTGCCGACTGCCGAAGTTCTTCCGACCCGCGCCGGAAGGAAGCTCGGGCTGAAAGCGGCGTGGGGGCCCAAGAGCGAGATTCATCCGCTCTTCACCGTTGAAGCCAATCCCGAAGAGGTCCTGGCGGTTTGGGCGGACAACGGTTCGCCCGCGGTCGCGGTCCGGGCCTCCGAGGCCGGAACGGACGTTTTCGTCGGCGTGCCGCAGCTCACGCCAGAGCTCATCCACGCGATTGCGAAACTGAGCGGCGCACACTGTTTCTCGGAGCCCGGGCCCGCGCTCTGGGCAACCGAACATTACCTGTCGCTGCAGGCAGGGCCCAGCACAAACGGCCCCTCGGCCGTGGCCATCGACACGGGGCGCTACGGGAACATCTACGACGCCCTCGACGGAAAAAAAATCGGCCTCGGTCCGCGACTCAGCTTGCCGCTCGAACCCGGGGACGTCCGCGTGTTGCGCTATTAGGTGTTCGGTTGTTGCCTTGTTCAAGCGGGCAAGCGGATGGTAAAAGCCGAGCCCTTGCCGAGCTCGCTTTCGACACCGACCGTGCCGTTGTGAATGAGCGCGATGTGTTTGACGATCGCCAAGCCCAGTCCCGTGCCGCCCAGCTCGCGGCTGCGTCCCTTATCCACTCTGTAGAACCGCTCGAACAGCCGGTCCAGGTGTTGGCGTTCAATGCCGAGGCCGTAGTCGCGCACGGTGATCCGGATGGAAGGGCCCTCTTTTGCCGCCTCGATATCCACCCGTGCGGCCTTCTCCCCGACTGTGCCGTACGTGATCGCGTTGTCGATCAGGTTCACCAGCGCCTGCTCCATCAGGCCGGCATGAACCACGGCGCGCAAACCTTCCTCACAGGAAAGCGACAGCGAAACGCCCCGCTCAGCGGCGCGCCGCTGGCACAGTTCCGCCGCATTCTTCAAAATCGCGGCGACCGGCGTTTCCTGACGTTCGAGCGCCTGTGCCGAGGGCTCGTCCAGCCGCGACAATTCAAGCAGGTCACGGATGATCGACTCCAGCTGGTTCGATTGCCGCACGATGATTTCCAGAAAACGCACCGCCGTTTGCGGATCTTTAACGGCGCCGTCCAGAAGGGTTTCCGCGAAGCCCTTGATCGACGTGACCGGCGTGCGCAGCTCGTGAGACACGTTCGCCACAAAATCCTGGCGCACGGTCTCCAGCCGCCGCAACCGCGTCACATCGCTCAGGACCAGCAGCGTGCCGATCCGGTTTCCCGCCACGTCATTCAGCGCGGAGGCGCGCATGTCCAGCACCACATCACCGCTGTCGCCGGCCCGCATTTCCTTTTCGACCAGATCCCCGCGGCGTTCGCAGTCCTCGATCAGAGAAAGCAGCTCTGGATACCGGACAATCTCGCCGAGGAGCGCTCCTTCCGGCGCAGGAAGCGAGAGCCCCAGCAGCCGTTTCGCCGATTCGTTCATGTCCAGAATCGCATGCCGGCTATCGATCGCGATCACCCCGCGCGTCATGTTGGCCAGAATCAGCGTGCGCAAGTTGCGCTCTTCGTTCAACGCCAGCATCTGCTTCTGAAGCCGCTCCGCCGTCTGATTGATCGACCGCGCGAGATCCGCCAGATGCGGAACGGGGGGAATCGCCAACCGGCAGGCAAGCTCGCCGCCGCCGATCCGGCTCAGCCCTTTCTGAAGGTCAGACACGGGGCCGATGATACGGAGAGCGGCACCGTAGCTCACGAACAACGTGGAGCCCAGCACCACGGCCAAGACCACCATCAGAAGCCGATCCGCGACATCCATCTCCCGCGTCAGCGTCCGGACGGGCACCGCGACGCGCACGATGGCCCGCATCGGTCCCTTGCCCGGCACCCGCTGCGCGAGATACAGCATCTGCTGGCCCAAGCTGGAGCTGTAGCGCCGGCTCATGCCCTGCCCGTCCTTCATGGCCGAGATCACCTCCGGACGGTCGCTGTGCGACATCAGCTGACGCGAATCGGCACCGGAATCGCCCACCACCTTCCCGTCCGGCAGAATCAGCGTGAAGCGATTGCCGTCCACATGCCCAAGCCGCGCGAAAAAGCGCTCGACCGCGCGCTCATCGACCATGCCGTCGCCGTCGGGCAAGAGGGCCGCAACCAGCCGCGACTGCATCTCCAGCTCGTGGACCCATTGCCGCTGAAACGTAACCCGGCTGGCATGCCACGTGTAAAGCGCGACAAAGCCGATCGCCGCGACCAAGATCAGGACATGCGCACCAAAGAACTGCCAGAACAGTGTCCGTTTTTTCACGCCTCACTCCGCTTTCATCCGATACCCCACCCCTCGCACCGTCTCGATCAGATCGCCCTGCCGGCCGAGCTTACGCCTCAGCCCGACGATCTGCACGTCCACCGATCGGTCCGTCACCGGATAGTCCTCGCCGTGCACCGCATCGACGATCTGGTATCGCGAAAAGACCACGCCCGGCCGTTTCATAAAAAGGTCCAACGTCTTGAACTCGGTCAACGTCAGCGCCACCGGCACGCCGTCCACCTTGACCGAGTGATGCGTGCGGTCGATCTCGATCGGGCCGCGGAGCAGAACGTCCTTTTCGTCTTCAGGCTCTGCGGTGGCGCGCCGGAGCACGGCGCGCACGCGCGCCGAAAGAATGCGCGCACTGAACGGTTTGGTCACGTAGTCGTCAGCCCCCACTTCCAGCCCGGCCACGACATCCGCATCCTCGTCGCGCGCCGTCACCATGATGACCGGCACCTTGGCGGTCCGCTCTTCCGCGCGGACCGCCCTGCAGAACGCATACCCGTCCGTTCCCGGCAACATCAGATCGAGCAGGACCAGATCCGGAACCGTCCGCGCCAGCGTTTCCCTCGCCTCCTCAGCCGAAGCGCACGCCAGGATCTTGTAGCCCTCCCGCTCCAGATTGTAGCGGAGCAGCTCGCGGATATCCGCCTCGTCTTCCACGATCAGCAGCGTTTCATGTGCCATATTCGCTCCTATTTCAGAGGGCCCGACTTGTGGCGGATGATCGTCCCGTCCACCAGATACGCGACATCCTCGGCGATGTTGGTCGCATGGTCGCCGATGCGCTCCAGATCCCGCGCGATGCTGTGCGTCAGGATCAGAGACTCCGTCATGGCCCCGGTGTTCGCCGGCGTCGCACGCGCGATGACGGCCTCGATGACTTCCACGTTCAGCCGGTCGACCTCGTCGTCGCGGGCGATCACCGCGATGGCTTTGTGGACGTCGAGGCTGATCAGCGCGTCCAGGCTTTCCTTCAGCATTTCTCGCGCCACCCGCCCCATCTGCATGAGCCTCTCCTGAAGGTCCGTCACGGGAAACGCGGTCAGGCGCGAACCGCGTTCCGCAATGTTCACGACGATGTCGCCGATCCGCTCCAGGTCGTTATTGATCTTGAGCACCGCCACGACGAAGCGCAGATCCCGCGCCACGGGCTGATGCAGCGCCAGGATCTTCAGGCATTCCTCTTCGATCTGGACCTCGCGCTCATCGATTTCCGTATCGCGCGCCATCCACATCAGCAGCGAATCCTTGTCGCGCCGCTCCGTGGCCTTCAGCACTTCCGACAGCCGCATCTCGACCTCGCCCGCGAGCCGCAGGATGGACTCTTTCAACACTTCGCTCTCACGCGAAAATATCATGTTCATCCGTCGCCCTCCCCCGGTTCATCATCCGAACCGGCCCGTGATGTAATCTTCCGTCTGCTTTTCACGCGGCCGGGTAAAGAGATCTTCCGTTGCCGCGAATTCTACAAGATTGCCCTCATAAAAAAAAGCCGTTCTGTCTGAAACGCGCGAGGCCTGCTGCATGTTGTGCGTCACGATGGCGATCGTGTAACGCCCGCGCAGCTGGACAATCAGCTCCTCGATGCGGGCTGTGGCTTTCGGATCCAAAGCCGAGGTCGGCTCGTCCATCAGCAGGATTTCCGGCCTTACGGCCAGGGCGCGGGCCAGACACAGCCGCTGCGCCTGGCCGCCGGACAACCCGAGCGCATTCTTGTCCAGCCGGTCCTTGACCTCGTCCCACAGCGCCGCGCCGACCAAGCTCTCCTCCACGCACGCCTCCAGCTCCGCCCTCGACAGGTTGCCGTGCAGCCGCGGTCCATACGCGACGTTTTCGTAGATCGATTTCGGGAAGGGGTTGGGCTTTTGGAAGACCATGCCGATCCGGCGCCGCAGCACCGCGGTATCCACGTTGTCGCCATACACATCTTGTCCATCGAACATCAGACGGCCCGCGGCCCGGCATCCGGGGATCAGGTCGTTCATCCGGTTGATCGCCCGCAAGAAGGTGCTCTTGCCGCACCCGCTCGGGCCGATGATGGCCGTGACCAATCCGGCGGGCAGCGCCAGGTTCACCCGCTTGACGGCTTCGCACGCGCCGTAAAAGACCGAGAACTCTTTTGCCTCGGCATGCGCCTGTTTCGTCTGTTTCGTTTCGTCCATTGTTTCGCGTCCCGCTTCTCCGCCAGCTTCTGAACGGCGGTTTCTCCCGACTCAGCCCTTCAGGCGCTTGGCCACCCGCGCGCGGATCAGGATCGCCGCCAGGTTCAGCGCCAGCACGATCAGCACCAAGGTGGCCGCCATGCCGTACTGCACGTGCCGGATCTCGTCCACCGCCTCGTGCTCCGTGCACAGGTTGTACAGGTTCCAGGAGAGCGCCGGGGTCGGCTGCGCCAGCACGTCCGCCGGCCCCACCAGCCGACCCACGCTCACGGCCGCCGTGAAGATGATCGGCGCGGTCTCGCCGGCCGCTCGCCCCATGCTGATGACGATGCCGGTCAAAATCCCAGGCAAGGCCGCCGGCAGAATCACCGTCAGAATGGTCCGCCACGGGCTTGCGCCCAGCGCCAGCGCGCCCTCTTTGTAGGCGCGCGGAACGGCTGCGATGGCCTCCTCCGACGAACGGATCACGGTCGGCAGCACCAGCAGCGCCAACGTCAGCGCGCCCGCCAAGACGCTTTTGCCTTGCGACACATGCATCGTGTTGATGAAGAACGCGAGCCCGAACAGACCAAACACCACGCTCGGCACGCCGGCCAGCGTGTTCACGCAGGAGCGCAGAAAGGTCAGCACCGGCCCGGCCTCGGCATACTCCTGAAAATACACGGCCGCAACGATTCCGATTGGCACGGCGACCAGCATCGCGCCCAACGCCAGATAGAGCGTCCCCAGCACCTCCGGCCCGATCCCGCCGAAGAAATGCGCGTCCACCGAGCCGTCCGTCAGGAAGCGCGGATAAAAAGTCAGGCGTGGACGTAGAAGGGCGTCCAGCCCATTCTGAAGCAGCGGGAAAACCGGTGACAAGACGGTTCCCGCGAACACCGGCTGCCGCGGCACAAGCACCTTTCGTCCTTCTCCTCCCGAATAGTCCCACGTCTCCTCGAACAGGATGTCCGACAGCTTTTCGCGCGCCTGGCCCCACCGCGTCTGCCCGTAAATTTTGCGCGTCAGCGCGGGGAGCGGCGCGCCCGGCTCTGGGCCCAGCAGCGCCTCGATCCCTTCACGGACCGCGTTGAACGACGGCTTCAGTTCTTTGCGCCGCGCGGCGGGCATATCCGGCAGTTCGCGTTCAAACGCGGCCATCGCCTCGTATATCGGGCGCCGCGCGCGTTGCACCTCGGCCCACTCGTCCGCCACGCGCGACTCGTCGCCGCGTCCGAATTCGCCCAACATCATACGGCGATATTCGATGGTCCCCTTAAACACGTACGCTCCCGCGCCCTTAACGAAAATCGGCGCGAGCACCAGAAGCAGAAACAGCGCCATCAGCGCCACGGCCAGATAGCTCCCGGCCGTGAACGCGCGATCCAGCATTTTCCGGGTCGACATCCGCATACGCTCAGCCTCCCCTCAACCGTCTGCGCTGCCGCGCCACAATCCATTCGCCCGCGAGATTGCAAGCGAAACTGAAGAGCAACAGGCAGAACCCCATGGCGAAGAGCACGTGGTAATGCGCCGAACCGGTCATCTGGTCCGCCTCGCCCATATCGCCCGCGATCGTGGCCGTCAACGTGCGGACGGGCTGCAGCAGGTTGTACCACGGTTTCGGGATCTGCGCCGCGTTGCCCGACGCCATCCACACCACCATGGTCTCGCCCAGCGCTCTCATGATGCCCAGCAGGACCGCCGAGAAAATCCCGCTCACGGCGGCCGGGAGCACCACCTTCACCAGCGTTTCGGCCCGCGTGGCCCCCAGCGCGTAACTGCCTTCGCGCAACTCGCGGCCCGCCGCCTGCAGCGCGTCCTCCGACACGCTCACGATCGTCGGCAAGGCCATCACGCCCAAAATGACCGACGCGGTCAGCGCGTTCACCCCGCTGGCGATCTCGAAGTTGCCGGGCAACCAGCGGCCCAGGCCCTGCAGGAAAGGCGCGGCCACGGCCAACGCGAAAAAACCGTAAACCACGGAGGGAATGGCCGCCAGCATCTCGATCACCGGCTTGAGCACCTGCCTCACGTGGAACGGCAGGATGTCGCTCAGGCAGATCGCCGCGAAGATCCCCGGCGGCACCGCCAGCACCACGGCCGTGCCCGTCACCAGAAAGCTGCCGACAAAGATCGCGGCGGCACCGAACTGAGGCGGCTCGTGGGCCGGATACCACGCCGTGGAAAACAGGAACGTCCCCGCGCCATTTCCGCTGAAGAAAGGCAGAGCGTCACGCGCGATGAACAGAATGATCGCCAGCACCGCCAGCGCCGCCACAGACGTGACCGCGAAGAGGACGCAACGTCCCGCCCAGTCGCAGACCTTCCGGCGAGTCTGTTCGCCAGAAGAGAGGATCATGGTGTCAGAGCCGCTCACAGATACCCTTTGTCATTGGGCCTCCGGCCAGGATGACGCCCCGAACCTTCCGCGATGCGTTCGGGGAACACTCCTTGCCGGAAACCGCAGCTTCTTTCCCTTTGTTACTTTTTCGCGGGGACCGGCACGAAGCCGATCTCTTCGATGATCTCCCGTCCCTTATCCGTCTGGCTCAGGCCCAGGAACTTGCCGGGCAGGCTTTCCGGCGCAGGCTCGCCGTTCGTGAACATGAACAGCTCGCGAGAGATCGGATAACGCTTTGCGATCACCGTCTCGGCCGAAGGGGGCACGCCGTTGATCTCCAGCGCCTTGACCGCGCGGTCCAGGAATCCGAGGCCGGCATAACCGATCGCGCCTTTGGTCATCTGCACGCGCTGGCGGACGCCGCCGTTGCTGCCCGTGTACTCCGCATTCCCGACGATCTTCGCGTCTTTCCCGAGCACCAGTTCCTTGAACGTCTCAAACGTGCCGCTGTTGGTATCCCGGCTGATCACCACGATGGTCTGATCGCTGCCGCCGACCTCTTTCCAGTTGGTCACCTTGCCGGTGTAGATGTCGCGCACCTGATCGATCGTCAGCCCCTTGACCTTGTTGGAGGGATGCACGATCACGGGCAACGCGTCGAAGGCCACCACATGGGCGACCGGTTTCACGCCCTTCTCCTCCATCGCCTTTTTCTCAGAGTCTTTCAGGTGGCGCGACAGGTTGGCGATATCGCAGGTCCCGTTCAGCAAGGCCTTGGCCCCGTTGCCGCTGCCCGACTCGCTCACCATGATGTTCACGCCCGGATTCTGCCGCATGTACGACTCGGCGAACGCCTTGGCGATCGGCCCGACCGTCGTCGAGCCGTCAAGCACCAATTTCTCCTGCGCCAGGGCCATCGCACCCGCGACGGCCAACCCTGCCACCAATAATACTTTTTTCATGCTTCCACCTTTCTGCGCAGACACCGCGTGCCTGTCCGCATATCATGAAACCCTTTTCGTGTTAAATCCGCATGTCGATGCCGTTAGGAACGGATTAGAATTTTCCGTTCACCTCGAACCGCAGCCAGGTGGCCATGTCCGCGTCCGCGACCTCATGATCGTAATAATCGCCATAGGCCAACGCCTCGCCCACCACCGCGCCTTTGAGGTCACCGCGCTTGCCAAAGATCTTGCTCAGCAGCGGAAAGTCATAGCGGCAAAGGGCGAATAGTCCGCGATATGCATCGTTCGCCCCGTTGTCCTTCTCCGCAGCATACATCGGCCCGACCTGCACGCGGACCTTGTGTTTGGCGCGCGGCTCGACAACGGCCTCGAGGTGCGGATAGACCAGATTGGACCAGCGGTACCCGTCATACATTCCAGCGGAGATGTGTCCCTCGCTGTCGGTTCGGTTGAAGAGCGGATTCCAGCCGGTGGCGGTGCTGCCGCCGGTTTCCTTGTAATAGCTGTCCTCGTCGCCGGACAGGTAGAGCACGGCACCGGTCAGACGCGGCTTACCAGCCCAGTCGTTGCGCTCGTAGGTCACCCCGGCGTAGGTCATCCACGCGGCGATGGTGCGGCTTTCCATGCCGGACTGACTGTCGATCTGGCCGACCTGCACGGCGGATTCGAGTTCGGCCGAGAACGTGTCGGAGAAACGTGGCATCAGACGCGTTCCGAACGTGTGGAAATCACGACCCGGATAGCGCGTCTCTTTATCGTAGAAACGGGTCTCCTGCTTCCAGATCCAGTAAAACTCCATCGGGAAATCTGGAATCTCGTTGTAATGGAAATAAGCCATCAGCCCTTTTTCGTCCATCTTGGAGTAGGGGTCGCTGCTCTTGATCTTGGTGAGATCGTAGTCTTCGTACGGATTGCCAAGCGTCCAGTCATCACGGTATCGGTTCCACGTCGCCATCAGGTCGATATCGCTATGTTCCAACATCTTGACTGTCGCAAGGATCGCGTCGAAATACTCGGTGCGCGTGCCGTCGCCGCCGGTGCCGTCGCTGATCATGCGGCCGCTTCCCTCTTTGATGTTCTGGCGGCCTATGCGCAGGTCGACCCGGTCGCGGATGTTGTTGAAGTCGAAGTAGAGGTTGTCGATGTAGACCTCGTCCGGAAACTCGTTCTTGCGCGCGTTCGCCTCGCTGTTGCGGTAGTCGCGGAACTCGTTGCCTAAACGCAGATATGCGCCCAGATCATCGCCATAGGTCGCCCTGCCCCAAATGCGGGTGCGTAACCGGTAGTAATCTTCGTAGTCCGGATTGACAGAGGTCTTGCCCTTGTCCATCCAGTTGTCTTTGTACTCGTAACGGAACCGGACGTCGGCACCGGCGTCGAAATCCCACGCCGTCGCTTGCTTCTCAGCCCCCGCTTCTTGAGCAAGCAGCGGCGCAAGCATGGCCGCACAGACAATACCCGCCAGCGTTATATTCTTCATAAGACTCACTTCCTCCTTCTGATGACACCCGTTGGTCTGACGGCAAACGCCGCCTGTTTACCCAAACGGTTGGCGCACATCATGCATGGGGCGTGTCAGGGGTACGTGAGCCGATTATGAGCTTTCGGTTAGTTCATTTTCGGATTCGCGACCGCCGAGAGGAAACCCGTCATCCGGTCGACGGCAAGGTCGTAGGCTTCGTCGCGCAACTGGCCAAAGCCGTACCGGCAGAAACAGCGCTTGAGCCCTGCCCGGCGCCCCGACGCCAGGTCGGTGAAGTTGTCCCCCACCATCCAGTCCTCCCGATCGAGCGTCACCCCCATCTGCGCGGCGGCCACGAGGAGGGGGGCCGGATCGGGCTTGAGCACGGGACAGTCGCCGCCGCCCACGACCGCGCCAAAAGCCGACGAGATGCCGAGCCCGTCAAGAATCGTGCGGGTCACGGGCCCCGGCTTATTGGTCACCACCGCGAGACGCCACCCTGCAGCGCACAAGGACTCCAGCGTCTCCCTCACCCCCGGATAAAGCGCCGTGTTGTCCAGGCAGTGGGCGAGATAATGGGTGCGCTGATGCGCCAGCATGGCGTCCCACAGATCCGGCCGCTCCGGGATCGCGCGCTCGATCAGGAGGCGGACGCCCTCGCCGACGCACGCCACCACATCGTCCTGCGATTTCGGAGACAGGCCGAAATCCTGCCGCGTCAGATTGATCGCCAGCGCCAAGTCCGCGCGCGAATCGATCAGGGTCCCATCCAGGTCAAACAAAGCCGTCTTCACGAAACATCATCCCCTTCCGCCGAAATCCACCCATCCGATCACGTCAACAACCCCCGGGCCCGCACGATTTGCTCGTCATCGCCCAACACCACCACCAGGTCATCCGGCTCGAGCGTCTCTTCCGCCCTGGGGTTCACAATGGTCGAGCCACGGCGCTCGATGCCGATCACGCTCGCACCGACCCGCGCCCGCAGGTTGATCTCACGGAGCGACCGCCCGCGCACCACCGATTCGCGCCCCACCCTGATCTTATCCGTGTGGATGTCCAGCAGATCCGCCGCTGACTCTGTCGGGTCCGTCTCGACCTCTTTCGTCAACACGCCTCTCAGCGTTTCGAGCGACTCCACGCCGACACGCCGGAACCGTTTCCAGCCGGCCACCCCGACGACCAGCAAGGTCACGCCCACCAACGCCCGCGCCCACCCCTGTTCAGGCATGATGGTGCCGCTCAGCAACACGCTCTCGAGAAACAGCGCGGCCATTCCGGACACGGCAAACAGCAAGCCGGCCACGCGCCGGAAGGACTGGGCCCACAAGGTCTCGGCCACCTTCACCGGAACCAGCGTGTCGGAAACCGCCCCGCCCAAAGCGCGGGCGCGGAAAAAAAGAAAGATCGCGTTCGGCACCGTCAGCAGGCTGGCCGCGCCCCACAGCAGCGTCTTCTTGTTGGCCTCGATCAGCGGCGAAAGCCGGGTGAAATCCAGGCGGGCCAGCATGCCCGCCGCGATGAAAATCACGGCCACCAGCGCCAGCTGCAAAAGCACCAGCGTCAGATTGAACCGGATAGCCTTCGCGGTGACGCCGGGCGTGGGACTGTGCAGAAAACGCTCAGCCCAGTTCGCATACGTCGCCAGGCACTCTTTCCAGCGCGCCGGCATCCGGCGCTCGGCCCAATCCGAAAAGGGCTCCGACGCCCGCAGCAGGAAGGGGTTCAGCAACGTGGTCAACACCGAAACGCCCACCGCGATCTGATAGACCGAGCTGTCCACCGCCTTCATGGTCAGGCCGATCAGCGCCACCAGATAGGCGAATTCGCCGATCTGTGCCAGGCCGATGCCCGTCTGCAGCGCGTTCTTGATGTCCTGCCCCGTTAACAAAGAGCCCACCGTGCAGTTGACGCTCTTGCCGACGATCACCACGGCGGTCAGCGTCAGAATCGCCTGCCAGTGCGCCAGCATCTGCATCGGATCGATCAGCAGGCCGATGGTCACAAAGAAGATCGCGCTGAACATCGTCCGCAGCGGCACGCACTGCTGATAGATGCGCTTCAGCGGTTCCGACTCCGCGCCCATCACCCCCACGAGAAACGCGCCGAGCGCCAGGCTGAAATCCAGCTTCGCCGCGATGAACGAGACAAGGAAACAGACCCCGAGCATCGTCAGCAGCAGCGACTCGTCGTCTTTGAGGCGCGCCACGCGGTTCAACAGGCGCGGCACCAGCAAGAGCCCGAAGACGGTCACCCCCGTCAGGAACAGCAACAAGCCGCCCAGGCTGTGCGCCATCGCGCCCGCATGCATGGTGCCCGACTTCACGAGCCCCGTCAGCAGCGCGATCACGCCGACACACAGGATGTCTTCGGTGATGGTGATCCCGAAAATGTATTTGGCGAACCGCCGCGAGCCCCATCCC
The DNA here is from genome assembly GCA_964579865.1 of uncultured Lentisphaeraceae bacterium. Lineage (GTDB taxonomy): Bacteria > Verrucomicrobiota > Kiritimatiellia > RFP12 > UBA1067 > DAOPZC01. The sequence continues at coordinate 23,968 of CAZOIS010000014.1, forward strand.
ATTTCGCTGATGGTCTTCGCCAAGAGCGTCGTCGCCGAGTCGCTGATCGCCGCGCCGAGGAACAGGCTCTGAACCGACCCCCAGCCGAAAATCTTCGTGCCCACGAAATGTCCGGCCCAGATCATGCCCGCCATGTCCAACAGCGCGGTGGGAAAAATGACGTGGCCGACCTTTTTCAGCTTCCGGACGCTGAACTCCAGCCCCAGCGTGAACATCAGGAACACCACGCCGATCTGCCCGAGCACATCGATGCTGCCCTGGTTGATCACGAGCGAGCCGCCGAAGGTGTATTTGCCGATCACCGTCCCGGCGAGAATATACCCGATGACCTTGGGCCAGCCCAGCCGCATGAACACCGCAGACACAAGCCCGACGGCGACGAGTATAACGGCCAGGTCCTGAAAAAATGACGTCGTATCCATGAGTTCCTCAACGGGACAGGACGGCTGACCGAGTGCTTTCCCTGCGCCGGCAACGGGACGTTCAGCCGATCTCGATCTCGACGCTTCCCTGTTTCACGTCGATACGCCTGACCGGCGCATCGAGGCGTATCCCTTTCGCGGCCAGCAGCACCGCCGGCTCGAGCAGGATCGTGTCGTTTTCCACTGACAGCCCGGCCACGCCCTGAAGTTTCTGCGAAAGGGCGTTCATCACCTGAGACGTCACCATCGCCGCACTCAGCCCGATCATCCCCACCGAGACCTGCGACAGACGCACGCCCAGCCTGCGCCCCTGATCCAAGACGTCCGCCGTCCAGTGGGTTTCAAACGGGATGGCGAAGCCGACTTGAAATTTCCCGCCCACCTTGACCGTCCCGGGCAGCAGGCTGAACGTCACGTCTTTCAACTGGTTGGCCGCAGCCAGACCGTCCTTCAGCTTGGCCGCAATCTGGGCCTCTTCCAGCACCACTCTCAATGACTGAATAATCATCGCTTTTCTACACCGCTTTCGCTTCTAAATCGTACCCTTTTCCGCCCGTGATCTCCACGCGCATGAAATCGCCGACCTTCGCCCGCTTCGGAACGTTTGCCACGCGCGTCTCGCCGTCCACCTCGGGCGCCTGGCGCGGCAGCCGGCCGAACCACACGTCGCCCTCCTGCCTCAACAGCAAGACCGTGTCCGCCGTGCCCTTCAGCGCCCGCGCGTGCTCCCGCACGATGGCGCTCTGCAGCGTCATCAGCCGCTGGCACCGGTCTTCCGTGACCTCCGGATCCGGCGTGCCGTCCATCGTGAACGCGGGCGTTTCCTCCTCCGGCGAGAAGGCAAACACGCCGAGGTGGTCGAATTTCGCCTGCGCCACGTACTCCAACAGATGCCCGAAATGCTCTTCCGTCTCGCCGGGGAATCCGACCAGGCAGGTGGTCCGCAGCACGACGCCCGGGACCGCCTGACGCAGGCGCAACGCCAGGTCCTGTGTCGCGGCCACCGCCTTCCCGCGGTTCATGGCCCGCAGGATTTCCGGGTGGCTGTGCTGCACCGGCAAATCCAGATATTTGCAGACATGCCGCCCGGCGTTCAGCACGTCCAAGACCTCCTCCGTCACGCCGGCCGGATACCCGTAGAGCATGCGGAAACGGAAATCGCCCTCCAGCGCGTCGATGCGCCGCATCAGTTCGGCGATGGACGGCGCGCCTTTCTGGTCCAGCCCATAGTGCAGCGAATCCTGCGAGATCAGATTGATTTCCTTGACGCCGGCGGACACCATGTCCTCGGCCTCCTTCACCAGGCCGTCGGCGGACCGCGAGCGGAAATGGCCGCGGATATCCGGGATCGCACAATACGCGCACCGGTGGTTGCAGCCATCGGCGATCTTCAGATACGCGAAAGGCCCGCCCGTGAAAAGCAGCGTCGGATAGGTCGGCGTGTAGACCTTGACCGGTTCGCCCGGGGCGGCAATCACGCCGAGGCGCGTGCCTTCTGCCACCTGGCGCACCACGTCGCCGATGCGCTCCAGTTCGTCGACGCCCAAAAAAGCGTCCACCTCGGGAAAGGCTTTCTTGAGGCGGTTCCGGTAGCGCTGCACCATGCAGCCGGTCACGACCACCGCGCGGCAGCCGCCGTTCTTCTTATGCTCGCACGCGCCCAGAATCGCCTCCGCGGCCTCCTCGCGCGCGGCGTCGATGAAGGCGCAGGTGTTCACCAGAATCACATCCGCCTTTTCGGGCGCGGGCGCGAGCGCGATCTTGCCGCTTTTCAGATACCCCGCCATCACCTGCGAATCGACCAGGTTTTTCGAGCACCCGAGGCTGATGAAACCCACTGAAACAGGCATGTGCCCCTCCCTAATACCAATCACAAGCTATTCGGCCAGGTCGCCCAGCAGCATGAGCTGGCTCATCCACACGCGCGTGCCCTGGAACTTGGGAGCCTTGAGCTCGTTGGCCGGATCCTTCAGCCGGAAAGCCACGCTCTGGCGGTCGGGCTGTTCCGGGTGGATCTCGACCGTGACCTCATGCACGCTGTCCATGTCGCCGCCGGCGACCACCCCCAGCGTCGCGATGCGGTGGTAGGTGCAATAGCTGTCGAACCGCGGCACCGGCTTGGCGCCCGGCTTGCCGTCCACCGTGATCGTCACCTGGCCGCCGTCCGGGCCGAGCAGGTCGTAGATCTTCCCCACCGAGCCCTTGAACTTGAAATGCAGCTTGCTGCCGGGCTGGTCGGCCGTCCAGATCTGGCCCATGCGGTCGCCGAACGCCTTCTGTTTGCCGTCGTCCTTTGGCAGCGCCTGCCAGTTGCCCGAGAGCATCTTCGCATTCAAAGGGATCATCTTGGCCGCCTCCCAATTGTCGGCGACAAACGCCTTCGCAAGCTTGGCCTGGTGGTCGGTGGCGGGCAGGTCCTTCATCTGCGTCAGCCCCGCGATGATGGCCGCCTTGTACAGCTCGTGGCCCTCCTCGCGCGGATGCACCCCGTCGTTGGCGAACAGCAGGCGCTTGTCCGCCGCAATCATCTCCCGGACCTGCTTGTCGCGGTCCGGCGACTCTTTCGGAACCGCCGTCTCGATGACCTTCGCATCCATGATCAGCTTGTTCTCTTTGAGCAGCTGCGCCACGCGGATCCCGAAGTTGATGGACGGGATACCGTAGTGGTCCGCCAGCATCTCCATCGCCGAGGCCGAGCGGTTGCACATGCCGTTGACGTAGTCGTTCGTAAAAGCCGTCGTGATCGTGTACGTGAACACGATGTCCGTGAGCGGGTCCTGCTTCCAAGTCTGGCGGACGATGCCCTCCATGCTGCGCCAGATCTGCTCCGGGGCTTGGCCGCCGTCATTCGTCGCAAATTCCACGAACAGCAGGTCGGGCTTGTAGGCCAGCACATCGCGCCCGAGGCGAAAGACGCCCAGATCGCTGCCCGTGCCGCCGATGGCCGCATGCACCTCTTTGAAGGAAGCCGTCGGATACGTCGCCTTCAGCCATTCCGTGGTCTTGTTGCGCCAGCCGTTCATCGCCGTGATGGACCCGCCGAGGTAGGCGACCGTGATCTCTTCGCCGGCCCGGATTTTCGCCATGACGTGCCCGACACCTTCCCGCGCCCGGACCTCATCGGCCTTGACCGCGCGGTAAACAGGCGCCTCAGCCGCCCATCCGGTTGTCCAACCCGCCAGCACCGCCGCCGCAACACATAGAAACGCATTCCGCTTCATGCTTGTCCCCTGTTTAAAAACCCTTAAAAAACGAATCATACCGCATCAAACCGAACGCCGGCAAGCACGGGTTCTGGCTCTTTTGGCGCTCCTGCCGCCCGCCGGAAGCCCTTTGCGGCGCAGGCCTTCAGCCCACCGCCTCGGCCAACAGCTCCAGCGCCCGGTCTGCGGCCTGCCGCCGCACCGCCGCGCGATCGCCTACGAACAGATAACGGACCGACCGCGTCCCCGCCGCCGTCGCAACCCCGAAATAGACCAGCCCTACCGGCTTCTGCGGCGTGCCGCCGTCCGGGCCCGCAATCCCCGTCACGGAGACCGCCGCATCCGCCCCCAGCCGGTCCCGCGCCCCTGACGCCATGGCCTCGGCACATTCGGCGCTGACCGCGCCCGACCGGTCCAGGATCTCCTGCGGCACGCCCAGAAGGTCGCGCTTCACCGCGTTGGCATAGCTGACAACCCCGCCCAGGAAAATCGCCGAAGCCCCCGGCACCGACGTGATCCGCCCCGCAATCAGCCCGCCCGTGCACGATTCCGCCGTCGCGAGCGTGACGCCGCGTTCCTTACAGATCGCCACCAGCCGAGATTCCACCGTCACGCCGCCACCTCCTCCGCTTTAAAAACAAAAAACAGGGAGTACTATAATGAACCCGGCCGCCTTCAGCGACGTTAAAATCATTACTTCTGGCTTCCTCAAACGCAGGCCCTTCGTGTATCTTGTCCCCATGCGTGTTTTCTTAGCCATCGCCGTGCCGGATGGGGTCAAAGCCCAACTCTTGAAAGCCATCGAACGGCTTGCGCCCGCTGCCACCGACGTGAAATGGAGCACCAAAGACCAGTTCCACCTGACGCTCGCGTTTCTGGGCGAGGTGTCGCCCGCGATCCTGCCGCACGTGCGCGAGGCGATCGCGCGCGTCTGTTCGGGAAAGCCGGCCTTCACGTGCCACGCCTACGGCTTGGGTTTCTTCGGGAGCAAACGCAATCCCCAAACGGTCTGGGCGGGAGTTGATCCCGTGCCCGAGCTCGAAACCCTTCAGGAGAATCTCTGGGCCCAGCTCAAAAAGTTCGGATTCGAGAACAAAGAGGCGGATTTCCGTCCCCACATCACGCTCGGGCGGTGCCGCGAAAGCGCCCGCAACCATGACCTGATCAGAGCGATGGATGCGGACGAGGACATCGAGTTCGGCGAGTGGGAAGCCACGCGCATCACCCTTTACGAAAGCCGGCTCACGCCGCGCGGCCCCGTCTACCGCAACTTGGGACAAACGAATCTCGACTGATGCGGGCTTCGGGCAACAATAAAAAAAAGGCCGCCCATCAGACGGCCTCAAAAGCGAGCGGCCAATCGCCGCAAACAAAGACGGGGCACATTATGGCGCTACGGGAGCGGGCGCCGGTGCCGCCGCTGACGATACGGACGGAGGCGGGACCACCGGCGCGGGAGCGGGTGCCGGCGGCAACAGGGCGAACGCCTTGCTCAGCAGCTCGCGGGCCTTGGCGTCGCGCATCTTGCGCTCGTCGCTGCCCAGCACCACCACGATCACGCGACGCCCGTTGCGTTTGGCGGTGACCACGATCGACCAGCCGGCCGTCGCCGTGAAGCCGGTCTTGAATCCGTCGCATCCCTCCACGCCCTCTTTCAGGAACGGGTTGTGCGTGCGCATGTCAAACGGTTTCGGCGTGTTGGCGCGGAACTGCCGGTACGAGGCCGACGTGTAGGCGAAAACGGCCGGATGCTTGCACAGCTCGCGCGCCAGCACGGACATGTCGCGCGCGCTCGACACATCGTGGTGCTGCCCCGCCGAAGGCGGCAGGCCGTGCACCGACGCGAAGCGCGTGTTCGCCATGCCGAGCTGCTGCGCCTTGGCGTTCATCAACGCGATAAAGCCATCCTTGGATCCGCCCACGTGTTCCGCCAGCGCGACCGCCGCGTCGTTCGCGGACTGGATCATCATCGCGTACAGCAGATCCTCAACCGAGAAGGTCTCCTTCGGGTCCAGATAAACCTGCGATCCGCCCGTCTTGCAGGCTTCGACCGAGACCTTCACCATGTCGGACAGCTTCACCTGCCCGGCGTCAATCTTCTCCTGGATCACAAGCAGCGTCATCAGCTTGAGCGTGCTGGCCGGATAGCCCGGAGCATCCGCCTTGTCCTCGAACAGCGCCGTCCCGGCATCCGCGTCCACGATGATCGCGCCGATGTAGGGCGTCTTGGAAATGCAGCCTTTGGGCTTCTGCGGCTGAGCAGACGCGGCCCTTTTCGCCGGCGTCTTTTTCACGGTTTTCTTCGTTTGGGCTTCGGCGAACGAAGCCAGACAGCACACGGCGAGAACAGCAAGAATGAAACGCTTCACGAACGCCCTCCGGACACCGCGCGCAAAAACGCGCCTTAATACGCTTAATTGATGGAAAAACGGCGCATAGTTAACCATGTTCTCGCCGATTTGAAAAGGAAACTCGCATGCCGGAGAACGCCTTTTGCACATGATATCGTTGGCCCGTGCGCGTTGGCCCGTGCCGCATGAAGGGATTTGTTTTCCATCCTTACCGGTGATAAAATATCCGCATCTAAACCGGACGGCGGGGCAGCCGGCGATATCTCCGGCTTGCCCCGGCAAAGGGCAAGGAGGAAACCATGAGCATGGATTCCATACCGAGTGTCGCTTTGGGAACCGGCACCGTTCTCCTGGTGGTGATGGCGATGGAGGCGGGCTACCGTCTCGGGCGCGCCGTCCGCAGGCGCTCAAAGGGCGAGAAGGAGTCGTCCGTCTCATCGATCGAGGCTTCGATTCTGGGCCTGCTGGCCTTTATGCTCGCCTTCACGTTCGGGATCGTTTCCGACCGTTATCAAGACCGCAAAGAGCTGGTGCGACAAGAAGCCAACGCGATCAACGCCGTCTATCTGAGGGCCGATTTCTTGCCGGAACCGGACCGCGGCAAAACGACCGACTTGCTGAAGGCCTACGCGAAGCAGCGGCTGACCGCGGTTCTGTCGCGCGACGCCAACCAGATGAACCCGATGTTGGCCGACTCCGACCGGGTCCATCTCGAGCTCTGGCGCATGGCGGTCGAAAATGCCCGCAGGGACATGAACTCAGACGTATTCGCCCTCTATCTGGAGGCACTGGGCGAAATGATCGACGTCCACCGGCTACGTCTGGCCGTCGGCCTGCAAACACGCGTGCCCACCGCCATCTGGACGGTTTTCTATATCCTGATCGTCCTCAGCATGACCGGCGTCGGCTACCAGACCGCCATCGGCGGCTCAAAGCGCACCTTGGCCGGGCCGATTCTGGCGCTCTCGTTCTCTCTGGTCATCACGCTGATCGCCGAACTGGACCGCACGCGGAGCCGTTTCATCCCTGTGCCCCAGGATCCCCTGCAGAACCTGCTCGACCGGATGCCGCTCAGCCCCGCGCCGGGGCCGGACGCGCCGGCCCGCACGGGCAACCCTTAACCGCCGCGTTTCAGGCCGTCGCCACACGCGCCTTTATGGACCGTTCTCGCCAGCCTGCCGGCGCGGCATGGAAAACCGTGTTCGTGGCCTTTTGCGGTTTTCTCGACACCCTTCAGCCGGTTTGATAACGTATTGCCTACGGGCTGAGGAAATCTAAATGAATAAACACTCCCTCAGTGTGTGGATTTGTATCGCGTTCGCGGCCAGCGCATGCGTTGTGTTGCTTTTGCGCATCCCCGCTGTTTCCCCTTTCTCCGGCCAGACGACCTCAGCCCCGCCCACCGGCGCATCGGCCCCGTCTGGCGCGGGGGGGACGATCCCGCGGCCCGCCACTCCGCACGCCAAAGACCTGCCGCCCGGCCCGTTGCCCGCGCGTGAAAACCGGGAGTCCGCCCACGCCGCCGCAACCGATGCGGCATCCCCGCGCAAACGCGCGTGGGACAGCCGCTACCTCGCAGCGCTCGGGCACCCCAGAGAGAACGCGCCCATCCGCTTCGAGCTCGTCGCCGGGATTTTCGCATCCGGCACCGTGCAGCAGGTCGAAACCCGCTCCGGCGAGGTGATCCGCATCAGCGGCCACCTCACCGCGCCCGAAACGGGACGGTTCTTCTTCCAGAAGCAGCCCCTGCCGGGCAAAGCCGGCGACTTTGTCGGCCTCGTCGAATTTCCCGCCAGCCTCAAAGCCTACCGCATCGAGCCGACCGGTCCCGGCGGCGCTTCCGAGCTCGTCGAACGCCGGCTGGACGAGGTGATCTGCCTGATGATGCCGTGCGTCGACGACGGGATGCGCAACGCGCTCGACATCGGCGAGATCCCGCCGCTTGAGCCGCAGGATGTGCCGGACATCGTGCCGCCCTACAACAGCGGCATCATCTCCCTCCAGAGCCTGCCGGGCGCGGCCGGCGTTCTCTATATCGACTACCGCGGAGGTTACACGCCGACGTGGGGCGGCATCGCCTATGAGAAGCCCAGCGCCAGCAACGCCCAGATCAAAGACGTCTGGAAGCGCGTCGCCGAAGACTACATGCCCTTCAACGTCAACGTGACCACCGACATCCGCGTCTACGAGTCCGCCCCCGAGAACAGCCGCCAGCGCGTGATCGTCACGCCGACCAAAACCGCGGCGCCCACCGCAGGCGGCGTCGCCTACATGAACTCCTGGAACTGGACCGGCGACACGCCCTGCTGGGCCTTCTACGCCACGGGCAAAAGCGCTGCGGAGGTCATCTCGCACGAGGCCGGCCACACGCTCACGCTCGGGCACGACGGCCGCATCGACCCCTACAACGAAGGCTATTTCGGCGGGCACGGCAGCGGCGCGACCGGCTGGGCGCCGATCATGGGCGTGGGCTATTACAAGCCCGTCGCGCAGTGGAGCAAGGGCGAATACGCGTACGCCAACAACGCGGAGGACGACCTCGCCAAGATCACGGCCAACAACAACCGCGTCGATTACCGGCCCGACGACACCGGCAGCGCCTTGGCCGGCGCGCGACACCTCGACATCGCCACCGACTTCAGCGCGTTCGCCGAAGGCGTGATCGAAACCACAGGCGACACGGACGCGTTGCGCTTCACGACGGCGGGCGGCGCCGTGACGCTCACGGCGCTGCCGGTCGGCGGCGACTGGGCCGACCTCGCGATCCAGGCCACGCTGGCCGATTCGGCCGACACGGTCATCGCCAGCAACAGTCCGCAAGGCTCGCTCTCGGCGGCGATCAGCACCAACCTCGCGGCCGGCACCTACACGTTCCGCGTCACCGGCGCGGGGCGCAACAGCGCGCTGACCAACGGCTTCTCGGACTACGCGAGCCTCGGCTACTACACCGTCACCGGCCGCGTGAGCGGAGCCCGGCTCGCCACCTATCTTACCGTTTCAGAGGGCAGCGCCAGCGGAACCTTCGTGGGGGCAGTGCCCCCCGCCGTCCCGAACGGCGATCCGCTGATCTACATGATCGAGACTGGCAATGTCGCGAACGCATTCTCGCTCGACAACACGGGTGCGCTGCGCGTCGCCAACGCGGCAGCGCTCAACTACGAGACGTTCGCCTCGAACACGCAGTTCACCGTGCGGATGGAACTGTTCGTCACCATTTCCAACACCGTCACGCCCGCGCTCACCGAAACGGGCCGGCGCGTCGTGGTCCAGATCCTCGACGTGAACGAGCAGCCCGCCGTCACCGGATTCAACGCCACCATCCTCGCCCACACGCTGCCCGGCACCGCCGTCGGCACCGTCACCGGCAGCGACGCGGACGCCTACTCCTTCCTGACCTATTCGATCCTGTCCGGGAACAGCGGCAACGCCTTCGCCGTCAGCAGCAGCCTCGGCACGCTGACGGTCGCCGCCGACATCGACGCCGCCACGCAAACCGTCTACACCCTCACGGTCCGTGCGGTCGACAACGGGACGCCCGCCCAAACCAACACCGCCACGGCGCGCGTCACCGTCGTCCCCAACGCGAGCGGACTGCGCCCCGGCTCCATCTCCTATGCCGCCTACGATGCCATCGGCAGCGGCACCTACGTCAGCAATCTGACGCAGCACGCGCGCTTCCCCTACGACCCCGACTGGGAAGGCCAGTACGCGCTGTTCGAAGGCCCCACCGGACGCGCCGACGCCTACGGCGCGGTGATGCGCGGCTATCTCATTCCGCCGGCGAGCGGCACCTACACCTTCTGGATCGCCACCGACGACAACGGCGAGCTCTGGATGAGCACCACGACCAACCCCGCCGCCATGACGCGCATCGCCTACCTCGACGGCTACGCCTCCTCGCGCCAATGGACGAAGTATTCGACCCAGAAATCGGCCGCCCGCGCGCTCATCGCCGGCCAGGCCTACTACGTCGAAGCCCGCATGAAAGAGGGCGGCGGCGGCGACCACGTGGCCGTCGCATGGGTGGGGCCCGCCACCGCCAACCAGACGAACGTGATCTCGGGCCTTTACCTCGCGCCCTACTTCATGAACTATGTCCCGCACCCGTCCGGCTTCACCAACGCCATCCGGCGCAACCTGCAGACCGGCGCGAAGGTTGGCCGGATCAGCGTGGCCGACGTGAACCCGGACGACACCGCCGCCTTCGCCATCACCGCGGGCAACACCGGCGAAACCTTCTCCGTGGACGGAGACGGCTGGGTTCGCATAAGGGACGACGCCGCGCTCCTGACGGCCGCATCGCCCGTCACCCTCACCCTGCGTGCGACCGACAGCGGCACGCCCGCGCGTTCGGGAACAGCAACCGCCCAAATCACGCTCCTCGCCACAAACGCCCTGTCGTCCGCCACGCCCCGCCGCGAGCTCTTCTACAACATCGGCGGCGGATCGGCCGTTGGCGACTTGACCGGCAACGCCAAATACCCCGGCCGACCGGACGCGCTGGCCTCGCTCACGAACTTCGCCACGCCCGTCAACATCGCCGAGTCCTACGGCTCGCGTATCCGCGCCTTGATCACCGTGCCCACCAACGGCGACTACCGCTTCTTCATCGCGTCGGACGATGCCAGCCAGCTCAAGTTCAGCCGGACCGGCAACCCCGGCCTTGCGCAGACCATCGCCTCGGTCAACGGGTGGGTCAATGCGAACGTCTTCACCCAGTACACCGCCCAAGTCTCCGCGCTGCAAACCAACCTCGTGGCCGGGCAGACCTGCTACCTCGAAGCCTTGCACAAAGAGGGCGGCGGCGGCGACCACGTGTCTGTCGCGTGGGCCGGCCCCGGCTTGACCGGAACGAACATCATCGACGGCACCTATCTAACCCCGCTCGACATCAACAGCGATCCCGCGCTCACCAACCAGACCTTGCGCGTCAGCTGCACGAACCTGACCGGACACTGGATCGGCCGCGTCGCCGTCACGGACAGCCCGCTCGACACCCTGAGCTTCAAGATCACGGCGGGCAATGCCGGCTCGACCTTCGCGATCGACCCCGACACCGGAGACCTTTTCCTTGCGAGCACGGCGCTCACGTCGAGCCAGGCCCAGAACCTCTTCGCCCTCACGGTGAACGTGCAAGATTCGGGCTACGGCGGCCTCTACCCGCTTCACGCCAAGGCGGCGTCCGTGACCGTCCTCGTCCTCGGACCGCCGGCCATGAGCACGTTCAGCCGGCAGGGCGAAGGCCTGCGGCTCGTTTGGGGGTCCCTCCCCGGGCTCCGCTACCAGCTCCAGTCCGCAACGAACCTCATCGCCCCGACGTGGGTCAATGTCGGCTCGCCCGTAACCGGCGCGGGAACCCCTCTGACCAACGATTTTTCCGTCGGCGCGGAGCCCTCGAAATTCTTCCGCCTGCTGCTGCTGGAATAGCGCCGGCGGGCCCGCACGCGGCTCCGAAGGACTTGATTATGAAAACGACACCGACGTTCACGAAAATCCCGATCGGCGTCTCCGCCTGCCTGCTGGGCGAGAAGGTCCGCTTCGACGGCCAGCACAAACACGACGCCTACCTGACCGACACGCTGGGGCCCTATTTCGATTACGTGCCGGTGTGCCCGGAAGTCGGCTGCGGCCTGCCGGTGCCGCGCGAATCCATGCACCTGGTCGGCACGCCCGAAGCGCCGCGCCTCATCGGCAACAAAACCGGCACCGATTACACGCGGCAGATGCAGGACTACTGTTCCGGGGCCGTCGAAGAGCTGAAGGGCAAGAACCTGCACGGCTTCATCTTCAAATCCAAGTCGCCCTCCTCCGGCCTGTTCCACGTCAAGCTCTACACGGAAGAGGGCGAGCCCACCAGCCGCTACACGTCCGGACTTTTCGCCCGCGCGTTCACCCGAGCGTTTCCCTCGCTGCCGTGCGAGGAAGAGGGACGCCTGCACGACCCCGATCTGCGGGAAAACTTCATCGAGCGGATCTTCGCGCTCAAACGGTTCCGCGACGACGTCCTGGCGGCGCCGTCCGTCCGCGTCCTGCAGGAGTTCCACGCCCAGTCCAAATACCTGCTCATGGCCCACGCCCCCGAAGGTCTGAGCGAACTGGGACGGCTCGCCGCCGCGGCCGCGCCCGCCAACCTTGCGGAGACGCTGAAAGCCTACGAGGCGAAGTTCCTCGCGGCGATGGCCGAGAGGGCGACCCCGGGCCGGCACGTCAACGTGCTCCAGCACATGCAGGGCTACTTCACGGAACACCTGTCGCCGGAGGAGCGCGAGGAGCTGGCCTTCGTGACCGACGAGTACGCGCGCGAACAGGTCCCGCTGATCGTGCCGGTCACGCTTTTCCGGCACTACATCTTCAAGCACCAGATCACCTACCTGATGCAGCAGCACTACCTCTATCCGCACCCGGCGGAGCTGAAGCTGCGCAATCACGCATAGTTGTGCATGCCGGCGAAAAGGCGCGAAACGTTGATCCACGTCAGCGTCAACACCACGAAGAGCAGGCCCAGCCAGAGCAGGGCCGCCAGTGTCTTCGGCGCGCGCACGCCGTTTTTGAGGCGGTAGTGGAAGTAGCCGCCATACATCAGCCATGTGGCCAGCGACCACATCTCCTTGGGGTCCCACTGCCAGTAGTGGCCCCAGCAGATCTTGCCCCACAGCGACCCCAAGAGCAGCCCGAGCGTCAAGAGCACGAAGCCCGCCGCCGCGGTCTGCCGCGTCGCCACGTCGGTCTGCCGCACCCGCGCCGCGTCTCCGGGCGCGCTCATCAGCGGCAGCGCCATCAGCGCGGCACGCGCCAGCATCACATAGCCGGCCACATAGCTCGCCACATGCGGCACGAAAAGCGGGCTCTGCAGGGCCGGCGGCAGGCGCCGGACCTCTTCGCCGAAAACGAACCCGGCGGGGAAAAGAATCAGCGCGCCGAGCAGCGCGTCACGCGCGTCCGTGTCGATGCCGTTTTTCCAGCGGCTCCACTGCGACAGCGGCCAGAGCGCAGCCGCCATGCACAGGAAGAACTCGAAGAGGTTCTGCATCGGGGGATGCCCCGTATGAAGGCCGCGCCAGACGACCGAGGCGACCGCCGCCACAAAGCCGGCGCCCCAAAAGCCGCGCCCCACGGCCCGCCAACCGCAGCGCCGCGCGGCCACCGTCGCCACGAACAACACCAGCGTCAGGTAGATGAGTCCGCCCTGCAGGGTCATCTTGACCATCATGACGGCACCTCCCCATGCGGCGTCTTCGCCCTGAAAACCCTCGCCGCGAACAGCAGCACGCCCGCAAAGAGCACGACGAACCCGGCATAGACGAGCGGCAAGCCGGGATCGCGGATGAACTGCAGCACGGTATAGACCACCGGCCGGCCGAACTGGTCGGCGTTCTCTCCCCAGCTCATCTGATAAATGTGGAAACCGCGCACATACGCGGGATGGTTCACGCGGACGTTCGCCACGTAAGGCGGCTTGCCCGGCTCCGCGATCGTCACGCGGCTGCGGTACTCCCGCACCGGAGCGTCGCGCCCGGCGTCGCGGTCAAGCGCGTTGCGCTCATAGCGCTCGACGAAGAACTTCTCCAGCTTCACGGAAAAGGGAACGCGGCCGACGAAGTTGGTAAGATACGGCCCGTCCCACAACTTGTCCGAGGTGTCGCCGTCGACCATCACCATGGCGCCGGAAGCGGGACGGTCAAGCGTCGCGGTCCGGACCGCATGCTGTCCCGCGAGCCAGCCCGCGAGCACGCACGCGCACCCGAGGTGCAGCAGGGCGGAATCGAAGCGCCGGCGGCCGGCGGCGCGCAGGCCGTTGAACAGCAGCAGGAGCGCCAGTCCGGCCGACAAGAGCTGCATGAGGGTGCCCGCCATGAACGCGCCCGACCGCTCCGGCCCCGGGAACGCAAGCACCACGGCCCCCAGCGCCAAGAGCCAGCACAGCCACGCCGCGCCGCCCAAGCCGGCCACTCTGTTCAGAAAAAGGTTCAAGCCTTCGCCACCGTGTCGACCTCGAGCTCGACCAGCAGGTCGTCGCGGCAAACGTCCGCCTCGATGGTGATCAGCGGCATCGACTCCAACGCGTGCGCCTTCAGCCACGCCTGCCACACCTCCAGGTAGGCCGCTTTCTTCAGGTACATCACCGCCCGCGTCGCGTCTTTCCAGCCCATGCCGCGCGACGTCAGGATCGCCTCCACCACCTCCATCGTGAGCTGGATCTGCTTCTTGACGTCGTCCACGTGCGCCGTGGCGCCGCCGGGCTCGATGCTGGCCGTCCCCGACACCATCAGGGTCCGGTATTCGGGCGTGCCGATCTCGACGGCCCGGCTGAAGGAGCTGCCATACTCCAGCGCGGCGCACTGAAGCGGCGAAGGCACCGCCTCCACCGTGACCGCGCCGCGCACCTTCGGCTTCACCGCGATCGCGCACGCCGTGATCGCCGACCCGCAGAGGTTGGCGCTGCCGATCCCGGTGCTGGCGGGCACCAGGCCGTCGTACACCTTGCGCGAGCGGAAGAACGCGTCGCGCGCGCGGTTGAAGGGCTCGTACCACTCCAAAATCTTGTCCATGTACAGCCAGGTGCGAGCCACGTTCGCGAAGGTCATGCCCGCGTCGCCCAGCGCATCCTCGATGCCCTCGAAGACCGCCGTGGTCTGCGCCTCGCGCGACGCGCTCAAGTCGGGCGGCAGAACCCCCGTCAGCAGGCAGTACTCGGCGTACTCGTCATGGTAAGCGACGCCGACCGTGCAACCGTGGCGGCGGATGAGCCGCGGCTCGACGCCCCCGACCACAAACCGCTGATACACCGGCGGCAGCTCGCCCGTGCCGCCGCACAGCCAGAGCTGCGGGACCGACGTCCCCTTCGCGCCCACCGCCGCGCGGAACAGCTGCTCGCGGCTGCCCCAGCCCGTCTGTGAAAACGCGCGGCCGTGAACCGCCGCGGGCACGCCCTGCGCCACATCCAGCAGCCCCATTTCCTGATGCCGCGTCACACCGCCGTGAACAACACCCTTCATTCCCATGAGCAAATTCCTCTTGTGATCACACAGGTCTTATGCGCCTTGACAACGCTTAAAGCGACAGGACATATTCCGCCAGCGCCTTGATCTCTTCGGGTTTCAGCCCCTTTGTGGCGCCGTGCATGTCCTTCGGGTTACACGTCGTAAGGACCTCTTCCATCGTCGCCGCACGCCCATCGTACAGGTACGGCGCAGAGCGCCACACCTCGACCAACGTGGGCGTGTCAAACTCGCGCTTCTCCTCGTTGCCGACGCCCAGCCCCAGGTCGTATTTCTTGAGGTTCGTGTAGAGCCGCTCGCCGTTCGGGCCAGCCTTGCTTGTCGGGTGGCACTCCGCGCAGCCGGCCTTCTTGAAGAGCGCGGCGCCTTTTTTCGCCTCTTTGGAAAGCGGCCCCGAAAAGAGCGACGCCTTGACGAGATACGGGCTCGGCACCGGTTTCAGCGACATCGTATACGCGTCGAGGCACACGGCATCCTCCTCGGGACGCACCACGAACTGGATATGCGTCAGCCCCTTCCGGTTGCAGGCCATCAGGTCGGGGCGGATGCCGGTCACCATCGTCGGCGGCGTCAGATGCGTGTAGATCAGGCTCTTGCTCTGCTTCGGGTTGCCGATCCCGTCGTTCACCAGGTCCCAGTTCAAAGCGTCCGTCCGTCCGTCGGGATGGCAGCTCGCGCAGCTCTGCCACTGCTGGAAGCACATCGCCCCGTCGTTCCACAGCATTTCGCCGCGACGCACGCGGTCCCGGCTCAAGTCCACCGGCGCCCCGAGCGCGATCAGGTTCGGCTTCGCCACGGCGTCAGACAGCGTGATCTCCGCCAGCGCGTCCGCAAAATACAGCGCCGCATAGACCTTGCCGCCCACGGCCGCAACGCCGCGCGGGCCGTCGCCGCCCAGCCTGATGCGGCGGCGGATGGTCACGAGAAACGAGAGGTCGTTCGGCACATCGGACGCCGACTTGGTGACTTCCGTGACCTTCTCGCTCTTGGCCGCTTTCTCCAGCCGCGCGTGGAACGCCTCGCGGTCGATCACGCTGATCTCGCGTGTGCCGGCATGCGCCACGATCAGGCCTTTGCCGTCGGCGGTGACCGCCACGCCCCACGGGTTCGCCGCGCCCAGATCCACGTCGTCGAGAAGCGCCGTGTTGACATACTCGCCGGTCTCGCCGTTGATGACGCTCAGGCCCGCCGTGTTCATCCAGCCGCGCTCGAGCTGGGTCGTCGGCAGCTGATACCGGCCGAAGGTGTGGGTCACGTAGACGGTCTTGCCGTCCGCCGACGCGCCGATGCCGCGCACCCCGGTCGAGCCGTTGGGGAGAGAGATGTTCTTGACCAGCTTGTTCGACGCGGCGTCGATCACCGAAACCGAAGCGGACACCACATCGTCCGTCGCGCGGCAGGCGGGCAGATGGTTTGCCACAAACAGCAGCTTCCCGCCGGCGCCGAGCACCGCCGCATGCGGCTCGCGCGGCACGGGCACAACCGTTTTGATCTTCATCGCGCCCGCGTCGACCACGGCCACGCCGTTGCCGAAACGGTTCAGCACATACACCGTCTTGCCGTCCGAGCCCACCACCGGCGCCATGGGCGTGTGGCCGGTCCCGAGCTTGGCCAACACGTTCCCCTTCGCGCCCAGCTTCAACAGGACGCCGTCGCAGCCGCCACCCGTCACATAGACCGTCCCGTCCGCGGCCACGGCCACGCCGCTCGGATTGCACGGCAGGGGCCACTCGCCCGCCACGTTGCCGGCGGCGGCATCGAACAGCAGCAGCTTGGCCGCCGTGGCGGCCGTCACATACATCGTCTTGCCGTCCGGCGCGACCGCCATGCATTCAGGTGACAGATAAGAGACCGCCCCCGAGCACAACGCGAACCCCGCCACGACACCCCCAAGAAAAACACGCTTCACAGCCTTCATCCCGACATCTCCTCGCCTGCACAATGTGCAAAAGAGCCCCGTGTATTTGACTGGATCACACCGTCCTGCCGACCGCCTCGGCGATCGCACGCAGTTCCCCGACGACCTTGAAAAACATCTCCGGCGTCTCGCTCTGATCCCCGTCGCAGAGCGCCTGTTCGGGATGGGCATGGACCTCCATCATGATGCCGTCCGCGCCGCACGCCACCGCCGCGCGGGCCATGGCCGGCACCAGCGACGCTTTGCCTGTCCCATGGCTCGGATCCACGATCACCGGCAGCCACGTCCGCTCTTTCAGCAGCGGCACGGCCGAGAGATCCAGCGTGAACCGGGTCGCCGTTTCGAAGGTGCGGATCCCGCGTTCGCACAGCACGACCCGCCGCGATCCCGCGTCAAGCACGTATTCGGCCGCATACAGAAACTCCTGGATGGTGGCGCTCATGCCACGCTTGAGCAGCACCGGCTTGCCGGTTGCCCCCGCGTCCCGCAGCAGAACGGAATTGTGCATGTTGCGCGAGCCGATCTGGAGCATATCCGCCACGGCCGCGACGGCGGAAAGATGCGAGGACTCCAAAACCTCCGTCACCACGGGCAAGCCCGTGCGCTCGCGCGCTTCGGCCAAGATGTCGAGCCCCTTGCCCAAAAGGCCTTGGAACGCATACGGCGAAGAGCGCGGCTTGAAGGCCCCCCCGCGCAGCATGGATGCCCCGGCCTCCTTGACCGCGCACGCGATTTCAAGCATCTGCTCACGACTCTCGACCGTACAGGGACCGGCGATCAGGACCAGCCGCGGGGCGCCAAAGACCGCACCGCCCGCTTCGACCCGCCCGCACCCGTTCCCCTCGCTGTTTTTATCAACTATCATGGGTGTCACACAATCAACACGGTGCCCGAAACGTCTGCTTCGTCAGCCCACGTCCCCTATGGGCTTTTCCGTAACAGAATCGTCCCAAAGCTTTATGGTTATAAAGTATAGCGCATCCTTACGGGATCAAGCAAGCTTCGATCCCTCAAAAACGCTTCGGGAAACGGAATCGCTTGACTTTCCCCGGCGCCTTCCGTAAACCACTCTCTATGAACTTCAAACCTTTTTTCGCCTTTCTCTTGCTGGCCGTCGTTCCGGCATCTGCCGAACCCCCCGTCATCAGGACGCCGGCCGGCACCGTCGCCTTCAGCCCCGACACCGGGGCGATCACCGCCGTCACGCCCGCAGGCCAAAGCGCCTCGGTCTGGCGGAACGGCGAGTCCGGCCTCTGGTCCGCCCGCTTCTCCGACAACGCGGTCCTCGACGCCAGCCGTTTCCACGTCACCAACGCGCTTTTCGCCTTCTCGTGGAAGACCGGCCCTGACCGGGGCGCCCTGACCTTTTCCTACGCCTCGGCGGCCCTCACCGTGCGCGTCATCGCCCGCCCGCGGCCCGACGGCATCGAGCTCGCGGCCGAGGCCACGCCCGCATCCCAGCCGCTCCTGCGTCTCGACCTCCCCGGCCGTCTGCGCTTCGCCCCCGCTTCGGTCGCCCGCTTCGTCTTTCCCCACAACGGCAACACCGCCCTCGGCGCGGCCTTCAACCGGCACTTCTTTGAGCAGCAGCCGGAAGACCGGCCCTCCGGCTGGAACGCCCTCCCGTGCGGCCCGAAGGGCTATCAGGCCCTCTACGGCGGATCGCTCATCCAGCGCGATACCCGCGATCCCGCCGTTCCGCTCACGGTCACCGACGAGGGCCGCCGCTGGCTCTCCCCCGCCGCCGCCAACCGTCTCGCCGCAGCCAAGGCCACCGTCAACCGCGCGCCGGCCCCCGGCCAGGCCGACCTCGTGATCGTTGACTCCGCCCACGGCCCCTTCCTCTCCGCCCACCGCCTCGGCGGCACCGCCGGCGGGCTCTGGCGCATCGGCGCCGGCGTGAACGAAGACGACGCCGAGACCGCGCTCGCGGCGGTCAGCGCGGTCATCGAGCATCTCTCCGCCACCCC
Source organism: uncultured Lentisphaeraceae bacterium (assembly GCA_964579865.1). Lineage (GTDB taxonomy): Bacteria > Verrucomicrobiota > Kiritimatiellia > RFP12 > UBA1067 > DAOPZC01. Next base: position 42,831 of record CAZOIS010000014.1, read on the forward strand.
CGCCGCGCCCCGCAAGCGGATCGCCCTCGTCTCCTTGACCAGCGGCCCCGAACGCGGCCACTGGGCCCACGCCGCCGTCGCCGACTGGCGCGACCGGCTGGCGGCCGTCGCAGCCCGCTCGCGCGGCCGCGTGACGTTCGTCGAACTCGCCTCGCCCCAGGCCCTGCTCGAAGCCGCGCGCAGCCCCGATTGCCTCTGCATCCTCAACCCCTACGGCGAGGCCATCCCCGCCGCCAGCGACGACGGGCTGCCTGCCGTGCTCGAAACGATCCGCGGCTTCGTCAAGGCCGGCGGCCACTGGTTTGAAGTCGGCGGCTACTCGTTCTACCAGACGCTCCGTCCGCACCGCTACCTGTCTTACAGCCTCTCCTACCCGGTCGCCTTCTCCGACTTCATGCACCTGGAGTCGAGCGCCGGCACCGCCGCGCTTTATCGTGTCCAGCCCCGCACCGTCAAGCAGCCCTGGGATGCCGCGAAAGCCCCGGCGGAAATCTTCGTGCCCGGCAGCCTCGGCTGCGGCGGCGACGAACAGGGCGGCTACTGCGACCACGCCTTCAGCACCTACGTCAAGCCCGGCGAGACCTGGCGCGCCCCGGCCGTGCGGCTGACCCTCGGCACGCCCGTCTACGAAGACCTCGCCCGCTACACCGCCGCCAACGGCCTCACCCGCCCGCTGGCCCACAAGGTCAAGCCCGACACCCTCGCCCGCCTCAAGCAGTCGGTCCTGCTCTTCCTCGGCGGCTCCGCCCGCGAGAAGAGCGCGGTCCTCGACACGCTCCCCGTCCCGACCCTCGTCCACTTCGCGGACTACCTCAAGGGCGGCTTCGACAAGGAGTACCCCGACCACCTGCCGCCGAACGCGAAGTTCGGCACGCCCGAGGAGCTGAAAACCTTCTTCGACCGCGCCCACAGCCTCGGCCACCTCGTCAGCCCCTACACCAACCCGACCTGGTGGTGCGACCACCCCAAGGGGCCGACCTTCGAGCGCGACGGCGACGGGCCGCTGCTCAAAGGGCTCGACGGCAAGCCGCACTATGAGCGCTACTCGAAGAACGACGGCTGGACCATCACCCTCTGGCACCCCGCCGTGCAGGCCGCCAACCGGACCACCGTCCGCCAGTTCACGAAAGACTACCCCGTGGACGTCCTGTTTCAGGACCAGTGCGGCGCCCGCGGCTGGCAGTATGACACCAACCCCGCCTCGCCCACGCCCACCGCCTACAGCGAAGGCATGATCGCCATGAACGACGAGGACAGCCGCGTCGTGCCCCTCGGCACCGAGAACGGCTGGGACCGCGTCGCCGACTACCAGGCCCTGCTCTGCGGCCTGAGCTGGGGCATCGTGCCCACCGAACACCGCCCGCAGTGGGTGCGCCTGTTCAAGACCACTGTCCCGCCGGACACCTGGGAGATCTTTCCGCTCGCCCTCGCCGTCATGCGCGACAAGGCCATCTTCATGCACCACGACCTCGGCCAGTTCGTCACCAACGACCGCGTCCTCTCGTGGACCCTCGCCATCGGCTACAGCCTCAGCTACCGCGCCACGGCCTCGGCCCTCGCCACACAGGATGCCCCGCGCGAGTGGCTCGCCTGGCTCGACCGCCTCCAGAAGTCGGTCTGCGCCCGCCACCTCGGCACGCCGCTGCGCGACTTCACGCACGACCGCGCCCCGCTCTTCGCAACCGCCGGGGATCCGCGCCGCGAGTCCGACGACGGCATCATCCGCGCGACCTACGGCGACGTGAAGCTCGCCTGCAACCTCGGCGACATCGCCCGCACCGTCGGCGGCACCCCCCTCCCGCCCTACGGCTTCCGCGCCGAAGCCCCCGGCATGACCGCCGGCCTCGCCCCGGACGGAACGGGCTACGTCACGGAGACGGCCAAGGGCAAGACCGACCTCTGGATCTACGCGCCGTCGCAGGCCAAAGTCTCCGTCCCCGCGCCCCTCTCCGGGCTCGCGCGGGTCGCCCTCGAAGATGCTCCGAATTCCGACCTCCGAATTCCGGCCTCAGGTTTCTTGACTCTGACCCTGCCCCAGCGCGGCAGCGTGACGCGCGTCCCGCCGCCCGCCGCGAGCGCGGCCCTCGCCCCGCGCGACTGGCCCGGCGACAAGCCCGCCATCGGCGTGCTCGACCTCGGCCCCGGCCTCGCGCCCGCGCTGACCTCCGTCACGCCTGCCGCGTGGCGCGCCGCCTTCGAGGCCTCCGCGCTGGCGAAACAGCACGGGCTCACCGTCAAGGCGGTTTCGACCTGCGAGGAGCTCGCCGCCGCGCTCGCCGCCGGTCCCTCGCAGTTCTTCGCGATCATCAACCCCTACGGCGAGATCTTCCCGGAGCCCGGCGCCGGACGCTGGCGCGAAACGCTCGACGCCGTGCGTGGCTACGTCAACAACGGCGGCATCTGGTGGGAAACCGCGGCCTACTCCTTCCATCGCGCCGCCTTCCGCGAAGGTGAAAAATGGAAGACCGAGCAGGTGGCCAACGCCGGGCTCGACCACCTGCGGCTGCCCATCGGCGGCGGCGATGTCGACCTGCCCGCCGAGCCGCTGACCGTGACCGAAGCCGGCAAAGCGTGGCTGGGAGAGGCGCTCGCCAGCCAGATTGCGCAGAACGCCAGCTCCGTGAACCGCGGCACGCCGTCGACCGCCGCCGCGCCCGCGACCGTGCTCGTCGCCGGCATCGAAAATGGCTTTATCGGCGGCTACCGCCTCGACGGCTGGGGCACCCTCTGGCGCATCGGCGGCTTCAACCCCAACCCCGAGGTCGCAACCTCCGTCGCCGTCGCCGCCACGCTCCACCAGTACACCCACCCGCCCGCGCCATTGCCGCCCGCCGGCACCCGTTTCCTCTACCACGCCACCCTCACTCCCGCCGCCGGCTGGCGGCGCGTATTCTCGTGGTTCTAAGTCGAATTTCAGCGGCGCCGCCCCCCCGTTTGCGCGCGGCTCGTCCGATGCGCATCAAGGCGCCGCCCCAAACCATTACAAGACTGTAATGTTTGTTTGATTGCCTTCCGCGCGTATGGTATTTTCAGGCGCATGCAAATCGTGAACAAGGTTCTCGGCCCATGGGCAAAGCCTGACTTCGGGCACTCGTTTTCGGATCGTCTGACCGCACTTGCCCAATCGCTCTTTGTCGCCAAGGAAATACGCTCTGCCGTAGGTGAATTTCTGGCTCTTTCGGCCGCCGCGCTGGTCGTGCCCGCGTTTCTCGCGCTCGATCTCCTGGTGTTCAAAAACGGCGTCTCGGAACTTTCATTGACGGAACTGAGCCAGGAGGCCCTGATTCTTGCGACAGCGGTGATTCTGGGTATCAAGGCCCGCCGCCGGCCCGCCAGCCGGGGACTCTTGACGCTGATGAGCGGCTTTTTTGCCTGCGTCTTCATCCGTGAGCTGGACTGCGCCTTCGACGCGCTGTTCTATCGGGGGTTCTGGGTCTGGCCGGTCGTCGTCACGGCCGTCATCGCGGTGGGTTATATGATCTCTTCCAAGTCTCCGGTCATGCGGCCCCTGTACCGTTTTCTCGGACAAAGATCACAGCTCTTCGTCACCTTCGGCTTGGTCGTCGTACTGGTCCTCAGCCGGACGCTCTGCAGCGGCAATCTGATCTGGCGCCACGTTTTTGCCCACGATGTGGCGGCTCTGCTCAAGAATTCGATGCAGGAAGGGCTGGAGCTGTTCGGCTACCAGTTGATCTTCTGGGGCGCATGCCTGTTTTCGGGCGACACGGCAAGTTGAGGGCCGCATCGGAGGCGGCGCGGATCGCGCTTCCTTCACCGCTTCAATCTGACGGGCCCGCGCCCGATGTCTCCACGCTGAACAGCCACCAGCGCGCGGAAAGCGCACGGCCGCGGGCGCGGCGCTCGAAGTAGACCCGCATCAACCGCCCGTCCTCCATCGCCAAATCGAACCAGTGCTTGCTCACGTAGCGCTCGCCGCTGCCGTGGCGGCACGGCGCGGTCTCGCGCCACGCGTCGAGCACCCGGCTGATCCGCACCCGTTGAGCACGCCAGACGAATTCGCGCGGCAGACCTGGCCCGCCCGCCGCCATCCGCCCGGTGTCGAACGTCTCGGCGACCGGCTTCAGCGCTTCTCCCACGAATCGTTTCATGCGGCAAGCCCTCTGCGGACGCAGCGTCAGAGAATCTCGAGCGCCTTTTCCCTGATCTCCGCATCCGTCGGCACGCGGCCGTGCTCTTTCTTGAAGGCCTCGACGAACCGCCCCATGTTTTCGTAATACTTCTGCAGCGTATAGTAGAACGCTTGTTTCTGATTCTTATCGTCGATGAGCCAGAAGCCGCGGTGCTTGCCGTCCTTCTTTTCGTTGCAGTACAGCTCCCAGTACAGCGCGAACGGGCACCCCCACTCCAGAGCCGCCCGGCAGACATCCCGCGAATAAAGGTCCTGGACCTCTTGCGTTTTCGTCATTTCGAGCGGAAACCCATACTCCCCGATGAACACGCGCTTGCCCCGGATCTCCGGCTTGGGCGGCAACTTCGATTCGATGTAGTCGAGCGCCTCCTGCAGGGCTTTCCGCGTGTCGCCTTTGTGCGGATTGATCGTGTCGTAGCAGGAATAGGAGACGTAATCGACCTTTGTGAACGGCAGGACGCTATTGACCAGGCAAGCCCCGCCCTGCAGGCCTTTCTGGACCAGGTTGGCCTCGGTGTACTGATAAACGTTGACGTCCTTCGCCTGCGCCTCGCGCTTCGCGTCCTCGATCGCCGCCTGACGCACGTTCAGCCAGTCGATCATGCCCCGGATGGCTTCAGGCGCGGGGTCGCGTTTCCGGTCGTAGTCGGGATGGAGGCACCAGTCGCCCTCCCAATGGCCAAAGAAGAACGTCTTCCCCGTGCCGCGGTAGGTCCGCAGGAGATAGGCGGCCAGCGCGCGCACCTCATCGTACGTCTCTTTCCGCTCTTTTTCCGAAAGCCCGTCTTTCCACGACGAGTCGCTGTTGGCAAACGGATACACCCACATGTGGTAGAAGGCAAAAGGCATATCCAGCACCTTTTTGACCGACGGCTCTTTGCTCGCAAGCTCCGTGAGCGAGCGGATGTCCTCACGCGGGGGCAGACCGTACGTTTCCGTCATGCGCCGGCCCAAGCTGAACTTCAGAAGGGTGGAGCCCATCTCGCGAATCCGCTCGGCCGTTTCCACCAGCCCCGTCTGATCGGTAAACGTGTACTTGATGCCGATCGTCTGCGTCCCCAGCACCGTGTTGACCGTATCGACGCGCCGGGTGTCCGCGGAAGCCACCCCGTCCTGCGCAGCCGACACACCGACCCACAGGAGCGAGATCAAGACGGGTAGAAAACATCGTTGAATCTGCATGACCGTTTTCCTTTCTCACACTTTCAGCAGCCGGCCCTCGCGCAGGCGGACGCGCTGGACGACGATACCCAGTTCCTCCTCGTAGCGCCGCGCCAGAGGCGTCTCGGCTTCGGCGAACAGCGTGACGGCCACCCCCGACGTTCCCGCCCGGGCCGTGCGGCCCACGCGATGCAGATAGGCCTTGCTGAGCGTGGGCGCGTCGAGGTTGAAAATGTGCGTGACCCCCGGGATGTCGAGCCCACGCGCCGCGACGTCCGACGCGATCATCACCGCCGCGCGCCCGCTGCGGAAGTCCGCCATCGCCTGCTTGCGGTCGGCCTTGTCGAACGCGCCGTGCAGCTGAGCGACGGCGATATGGTGATAGGCCAGTTTGGCGGCCACGATCTCCGCCGTCTCCGTGCGGTGCACAAACACGATCGCGCGTTCGGGCTGCAGCGCGTGCAGCAGGCTGCGCAACAGGTCCGGCTTGTCGCGTTCCTCGCAGACAAGGCCGAGGTGCTCGATGTTCGGATTCATCGGCGCGGCCGCGGTTTGCAGCATGACCAGGCCGGGCGAGAGCGCCGCCACGATGGCGGCGCTCTCCGGCTGCTGCGTCGCGGACACGAACACCAGCTGGCGGTCGCGCGGCAGGACGTGAAGCAGCTCCCGGATCGCGGGCAGGCTCTCCTCCACCAGCAAGCGGTCCGCCTCATCGATCACCAGGCTTTTCACCTGGTGGGCCTTGAGCTTGCCGAGCTGGATCAGCTCGCGGATGCGCCCGGGCGAACCGACCACCACCTGCGGTTTCTTCTTAAGCTTCTCGATCTGCCGGTCGATCAGCGTCCCGCCGATCAGCAACAGCGTCTGGACCGGAAAACCCGCGTTCACCGCCAGGTCGCAGCACTGCTTCTGGATCTGCAGGGCCAGCTCGTGGGTGGGGACCACGATCATGAGCTGCGTCGCCGCCAGCTTGGGGTCGATGCGACAGAAGAGCGGCAGCAGGTAAGCCAGGGTCTTGCCGGTCCCGGTTTCCGCATTCAGATAGGCGTCCTTGCCCTCCAACAGCACGGGGTACGCCACGGCTTGGATCGGCGTCGGTTCGGTGATCTTCTGTTTCGCCAACGCCGCAATCAGATCGGGCCGCACATGAATATCGGAAAATGTCATAAGAAAATCTCAAGGCTGAGGGTCATCGTTTCAAGTGCCCTAGTATGCCATGTTGACGGCGCTTCTGCACGAACGGAATGCGCCGGGCGATTCAGCTCATTGTCTAACTCCACCTTGAATCGCATGCCCCGCTTTGCTATCGTTAGGCGTGTTTCCGATATTCTTTACTGTTCGCCGCAACGGCAACAGGATGTGGACATGAATACTATCCCGCGTAGAGTCTGGCTGGAGATCAGCCTCGACACCCTGACCCAGAATTACCGCAAGATCGCCGACGCCGTCGCGCCCGCGGATGTTCTCACCGTTCTGAAAGCCAACGCCTACGGGCTCGGCGTCCTTCCGATCGCCCGGGCGCTGGCCAAGGCCGGCGCTTCCGGCTTCGGCGTGGCCGAGCCCTATGAGGCGCTCCAGCTCCTGCCCCTCGGCAAGCCGGTGCAGATCCTCAGCAGCATCCTGCCGGCAGAGATCGAGCCCATGATCGCCGCCGGCGTCACGCTCCCGGTCACCGACCCGTCCACGGCCCGCCTCATCAGCGAAGCCGCGACGCGCCTCGGCAAAACCGCCACCGTCCATTTCAAGCTCGACACCGGCATGGGCCGGCTCGGCATCCTCGCCAGCGAAGCGCCCGCCGTCATCCGCGAGGCGTGGAAGCTGCCCGGCCTGTATTGCGAAGGCATCTTCTCGCATTTTCCCTACGCCTACGAGACGGGCTCGGAGCTGACCAACCGCCAGATGGACCTCTTCTGCGCGATCCTCGAGGACGTCGCCCGCGACGGCATCACCTTTGCCAAGCGCCACATCGCCAACAGCGACGCCATCAACAATTTTCCCCGCGCCTGCCGCGAGCCGTTCAACGTGGTCCGCACCGGCATCAACCTGCACGGCTCGTTCGACACCGCCGGCAAGCGCACCCTGCGCGTGAAGCCGGTGCTGACGCTCAAGACGCGCCTGACCGCCATCCGGACGCTTCCGGCAGGCACCGGCATCGGCTACGGCCACACCTACCGGCTCCACTCACCGACCTTGGTCGGCACCGTCTCCGCCGGCTATGCGGACGGCCTGCCGCTCGCGCTCTCGAACCGCGGCTACCTGCTGATCCACGGCGTCCCCTGCCCCGTGCTCGGCCGCCTCTCGATGGACTACACCACCGTCTCACTCGAAAGCGTGCCCGGCGCCAACATCGGCGACGAGGTCATCTGCCTCGGCGGCGAGGGCATCCACGCCCTCACGGTCGAGGATTGGGCCGCGCTCAAGAACACCCACCCCTACGAGATCATCTGCTCGTTCGGCAACCGCGTCGAGCGCCGCTACGTGTGACGTGTGAACTCGACAAAACGCAAATGCCAAACGCTCGACAGCGCCTCTAGACTTTCTGGCCCGCCGCTGGTATTCTTTTCGGCCGTTTATCCCATATAACCTTCCTCTTCAACTCCGAACTTCTCATTCCCAACTCCTCCTCCCCAAAGGGCACCCATGGCCGGCGAATACGCGTTCAATCTGATCAGTGTCACCAAACAGCACGAGAAAAAGACCATCCTCGAGGATGTGAACCTTTCCTTTTTCCACGGCGCGCACATCGGCGTGATCGGCGCCAACGGCTCCGGAAAATCCTCGCTGCTCAAGATTCTCGCCGGGCTCGACACCGAGTTCATGGGCGAATGCCAGATCGCCAAGGGGACCCGCATCGGCTACCTCTCGCAGGAGCCCGAGCTGGACAACACCAAGACCGTCATGCAGTGCGTGGAGGAGGGCGTGGCCGGCTCCAAAGCCATCCTCGCCCGCTATGACGAGATCTGCGACCTGCTCGGCGGCGACCTCAGCGACGAAGAGTCCGAGAAGCTGAACGACGAGCTGGGACGCCTCCAGGACACCATCGACAACAACGACCTCTGGAGCCTCGACCACCACATCGAGATGGCCATGGAGGCGCTGCGCCTGCCGCCGTCCGATGCGCCGGTCGCCCCGCTCTCCGGCGGCGAGCGCCGCCGCGTGGCCATGTGTCGCATCCTGATCTCCAACCCCGACGTGCTGCTGCTCGACGAGCCGACGAACCACCTCGACGCCGAGTCGGTCGCCTGGCTGGAAACCTACCTCAAGGGCTTCAAGGGCACGCTCATCGTGGTCACCCACGACCGCTACTTCCTCAGCAACGTCACCGAGTGGATCCTCGAGCTCGACAACGGCCGCACCTATCCCTACAAGGGCAACTACGAGGCGTGGCTCCAGCAGAAGAAAGACGCCATGATGCGCGAGGCCAAGCAGGCCGAATCGCGCCGCCGCCTCATCGAGAACGAGCTCGCCTGGGTCCACACCAACCCCTCGGGCCGCCGCGCCAAAAACCAGGCCCGTGTGCGCCGCTACGAGGAGCTCGCCGCGCAGCAGGTCGACACGCGCGAGGACGAGTTGCGCATCCAGATCCCCGCGGGGCCGCGCCTCGGCGACCTCGTGGTCAAGGCCGACAAAGTCTCCATGGGCTTCGGCGACCGCCTGCTCTTCGAGGACATGAGCTTCGACCTGCCGCGCGGCGGCATCGTCGGCGTGATCGGCGGCAACGGGGCGGGCAAGACCACCCTCTTCAAGCTCATCACCGGCCAGCTCAAACCGCTCGCGGGCTCACTCACCGTCGGGCCCACCGTGGTGCTTTCCTATGTCGACCAGTTCCGCTCGGAGCTCGACCCGAACCACACGACCTACGAGGAGATCACCGGCGGCTCCGAATTCGTGAACCTCGCGGGCACGACGATGATGAACGGCCGCGCCTACTGCAGCCGCTTCAACTTCAAGGGCGCAGACCAGCAGAAGCGCGTCGGCGTGCTCTCCGGCGGCGAGCGCAACCGCGTGCACC
>CAZOIS010000015.1:0-51587 GCA_964579865.1 uncultured Lentisphaeraceae bacterium
CAGTGGCGACTGCACGACCGCCGGCATCGCCCACGCGCTCGTGCGCGGAAAGACGTTGGCCGAGGCGGTCCGCTACGGCCTGGCCTGCGGCAGCGCGAACGTCGAGAGCCTGACGCCCGCCGACCTCGATCCCAAGCGCGTGACCGCACTGGCCCGCAGTGTCAAGCCTGTCCGTCTCTGATGTGAGGAACGGCCGTTGACATCCGGATGGGGAGAGCGGATAATTCGGCCTCAACAGCGAGAGGGGAGCTGCGATGATCTCGTACAAATTGGTGATGCCGGAACACATGAACCAGTACGGTGTGCTGTTCGGCGGCAACATGCTGAAATGGATCGACGAGATCGCGTGGATGGCGGTCAGCCTGGACTATCCGGGGGCGCGGTTCGTGACGATCGGCATGGACCGCGTGGAGTTCAAAAAAGGCGTGACCGGCGGCTCCATTCTGCGGTTCGAGATCGTGCGGCAGCGCGTCGGGCACACGTCGGTGACGTACGAGGCCATGGTGTCGCGGCGCGAACTGCACCAGCGCGAGGACGAGCTGATCTTCTCGACGGATGTCACGTTTGTGCGCGTGGATGAGAACGGCGTGAAGATCCCGGTCGAGCCGTAGGCGCGGTGCGGACGGTCGGTTTGTCAGGTGCGGGCCGTTATGGTATAATCAAACACAATTTATAACCGGGTATCGGGGCGGATGGGGGGCAAATGAGCGATGTGACCGGGCGGCAAGGGGAAGATCACAAGACGGTGGCGGATATCGATCCGCTTGAGTTGTCGCGCCAGCGTCCGGAGTGGAGCGCGTCGCAGCCTATGACGCGGCCGCAAAAGGCGTTTCTGGTGGTGCTGTTGGCCTTCGTCGCCGTGTCGTTCATCTGCGCGCCGCTCAAGGCCGCGCAGGGTTTGATCGCGGTCTGCACTCTCTTTTATGTGGTCAGCACGCTTTACAAGTTCGTTGTGATCCGCGCATCGCTGTCGCCGTCCGCCATCCTGCGCTTCTCAGCCAAAGAGATCGCGGATTGCGAGCCGCGCGAGTGGCCAGTCTTTTCAATCTTGGTGCCGATGTACAAGGAGCCTGAGACGGTGAAGCAGATGGTGGCTTCGCTGGCGGCGATGGATTATCCCGCCGACAAGAAGGACGTGCAGATCCTGCTCGAGGCGGACGATGAAGTGACCTTGGCTGCGGCGCGGGCGCTGACGCTGCCGTCGGGGTTCCGGGTGACGGAGATCCCGAAGTCGTTTCCGCGCACCAAGCCCAAGGCCTGCAACATCGGCCTTCATTTGGCGAAGGGCGAGTACCTGGTGATTTACGACGCCGAAGACCTGCCCGAAAAAGATCAGCTCAAGAAGGCTGTGCTGGCGTTCGAAAATTCGCCCGAAAAGGTGGTGTGCGTGCAGTCGCGCCTCAACTATTACAATCCTCAGCAGAACGTGCTGACGCGCTGGTTCACGGCCGAGTACTCCGCGTGGTTCGACCTGCAGTTGCCGGGACTGGCGGCGCTGGGGGCCGTGATCCCGCTGGGCGGCACGTCCAACCATTTCAAGACCAAGACGCTGCAGGCGCTGATGGGGTGGGACGCGTACAATGTGACGGAGGACTGCGACCTTGGCGTGCGGCTGGGGCGTGCGGGCTATGCGACGCGGATGCTGGAAACCACGACGTGGGAGGAAGCGTGCAGCGACCTGCGGTTCTGGATCAAGCAACGCACCCGGTGGCAGAAAGGGTATATTCAGACGTGGTTCGTACACATGCGCAGTCCGCTGCGGCTGATCAAAGAGCTGGGCGCCGTCAACTTTCTGCACTATCAGCTGTTGGTCGGGGGCGGGACCTTTTCCGTGCTGATCAATCCGCTGTTTTGGGCGATGGCGCTGGTCTGGTTCGTGTTTCGCCCTGAGGGCGTGGCGCAGCTTTTCCCCGGGCCGGTTTTTGCGGCGGGCGCGGCCTGCCTGTTTCTCGGCAACTTCGTGTTCATCTACATCAACCTGTTGGGGTGCTGCAAGCGCAAGCGGGACGGCCTGATGTGGTGGTCGTTGTTGACGCCGGTCTACTGGGTGATGATGAGCTACAGCGGCTGGCGTGCCTTCATCCAGTTTTTCCGCGATCCGTTCGTGTGGGAAAAGACGCAGCACGGGTTGGTGAAGAAGAGTTAAAGGAAACGCCTTTCAGGTCAGGGGTTTTTACATGGATCAGGATCGGAAAACGTATCGGCTGGTGAGGTTGCTGACGGGCGGCGTGACGCCGGTGTTGCTGGCCGGGGCTCTGCTGGCTTTCGCGCGGCTGCACGACGGCGCGTGGGAGCCGGGGGCACAGGTGTCAGGCATCTGCCGTGAGCTGATCGCGGGCACCACTGAGGGGCGGCAGGCTCTGTTCGGCTCGTGCTGGGTGGCGCCGCTGCCGGTGCTGTTCTATCTGCCGTTCGCGTGGCTGCTGCCGGAGCCCGTGGCCGGCTGGACGGCATTCTTTGCGGCGTGGCTTTTTGTTTTCTGGGCCGTCCGCGAAGCGGTGAAGGCGGCCGGAGTGTCGGGCTGGCGCATCGTTCTGGCCCAGGCCGCGCTCGCCGGCATGATGGTGGTGTCGCGGCAGCCGCAGACGCTGCAGATCGCCACAGCGCTGACGACGGGGCTGGCGCTGCTGACGGCGGCTTCGCTGGCGGATTGGGCGGCATTCCGGCGGCTGCGCGATGTGGTGGCGACGGGCGCAGCGGGCGCGTTTCTGCTGCTGTGCGGAATCTCCTTTTTCGGGCCGGCCACGCTGGCGGTTGGGTTGTTGCCGTTCGCGGCGTGCGGCCACCGCGAGACGCGTTCGCGTTTCCAGGCTTGGCTGCTGCTGGGATGGCTGCCGATGGTTTACACCGCGGTCGTGTGGCTGCTGATGAACCGTCTGATTCTGGGCGATCCTTTTTACTTTCTCCGGTCGGTACAGCATCTGGTCCCCCGCGTGTACCTGTTTCTGCCCGCGGTCTTGGCTCCAGGTTTTCTGCTGGTGCCGGCCCTGATCGCTACGTGGGCGATTGATGCGCGGAAAGCGACTCCGGGTTCGGGGGGGACGGCGGCTTCGGCGCTGCTGATTTCTCTCGCCCTGGTGCTGATGGCAAGCGCCCAGGTCTACCGCCTCTTCGGGCTCGGGTGGGATACGGTTAAGCTCTCGGTTTGCGTTTTGGCGGTGCTGATGATCGCGTTGGCGCGGCTGCGCCAGCCGTTTTTCCGCCTGGCCGTTTCACTGGTCTTATTCGTCTGGCTGAGCACCTTGTGGCTGGCCGGCGAGGCACCGGTGGCCGTGCCGGAGTCGCGGGGCCAGATCTGCAAAGAGGTTGAGGACCACGTGAATGCCCGCACGCAGTACGGCCGCGTTTTTGTGCTCGGATATGCGGGCCTTGATCTGTTGCGCGACTACACGGGCGAACGGCTGGTGCCGAACATGGACCTGCATGTCGGCTCGCAGCGGCGCGCGTACAAGGGGCAGAACCTCTACGTGCTCGTGCCCCGCCCCGTGGGCCAGGTCAGGGCCGAAAGCGTTTTCTGGAAGTATCCTGACATTTACGAGCAAGGCGCCGAGCGGCTGTTGTATGCGGGAACGTTTGGTTCGTGGCGGCTGTTTGAAGTCGTCTCCGCACCGACGCAAGAACAGCTGGACGAGTGGAAGAAGGTCAGGTGAAGGACTGGACGGAAAGAAACGCGCTGGCCGGACACGTGGTCCCCTTTGCAATGTGGGTGGGGGCGATTCTGCTGCTGCAGGCGCTGGAGACGGTCTCGCTCGTTCCCCGTTGGGTTTACCCGTGGAGCTATGCGGTCAAGTCAATCGCCTGCGCGGGTCTGTTTTTATGGTTTCGGCCTTGGCGTATCTATTCCGCGTTGCGGACAGGCCATGTGCCTTTGGCCGTCGGCGTGGGACTGGCCATGGCTGCTGTCTGGATTTTGCCGGAAACGCCGTGGGTCGGGCGGTTCGTTCCCGGATTCCAAATGTTCTATCACAGGTGGCTGATTCTGATGCCCGGCGCGTTGCCCAGCTATTTCGCACCCGACTATTATCCGGCGCTGCCGCCGGGGCATCCCTCGCTGGCCTTCTCGCCGGAAGAGGCCGGATGGGGCCTGACGCTCATGAAGTTGGCGGGATCGGCCTGCGTGATTGCGGTGGTCGAGGAGTTCTTTTTCCGCGGTTTCTTTTACCGGTGGCTGCGGCGCGGCGAATTTTGGAAGGTGCCGCTGGCGGCATTTGACGCGCAGGCCTTCTGGACGGTTGTGGCCGTTTTCGGGTTGGAGCATGACCGCTGGTTCGCAGGCGTGCTGGCTGGCGTGGCGTATGGCTGGCTGGCGGTCCGGACCGGCGACGTGTGGGCGGCTGTGGTGGCGCACGGCGTGACCAATTTCGCGCTGGGGGCGTATGTGATCGTATCGCGGCAATACGGGTTCTGGTAAGGGACAGGGGCGGACATGGCGGAAGCGAAACTGAATCGGGAATATGCGGTCCGTGTCCTTGGCGTGGGCGCGCTGATGGTCGGCATGTGCGTGTGGTCGCTGTATGACGGCCGGGTGGCGTGGCCTCGGCAAAACCGGAACATGGAGACGGTGCGCCCTGTTTTGCTGGCGACCAATCTGACAGCCGAGGCGTGGCTTGCGCGGGACGTGGATCGCGGTTCGCCGCTCGAGAACGCGTTTTCGGCGCGGGGGTTCAAGGTGCCGTCGAAACTGGTCAAACGATTGGGCGAGCTGCGGGTTCCCAGCACCGCGGCGGACAGGGACGCCATGCGCGCGGCGCAGACCGAACGGGTAAGAAAGGTTTTGGAAATCCCCGTGTACAGTGCGCACGACCTCCAGACGCAGTTCGTGCAGGCGGCGGTGACGCTGGCCTTGGGGCTCTGCGCGTTTCTGGCGGTCGGCTTGAAGGCGCGCAGACGGTATTTCGCCGACGACGAGGGACTGGGCGGAAGCGGCTTGGGCGGCCAACGCGTTCCCTACGCGGCGATCTCCCGGATCGAGTGGGCAAAATGGGATGAAAAGGGGATCGTCACGCTGACGCTCGCGTCCGGTGCCCGGCATACGCTTGACGGCTGGCACTTCGCGGGAATGACGGGCATCGTAAACGAAATCCTCAAACACCGCCCCGACCTGAATCCGACGAAAAGGTGAGCGCCGGCAGGCACTCAGAGTGAGGCCACGACGCCCTTCATCTTCGCGAGCCCTGTGCGGGCGGTCTCCTTGACGGGCTGCTGCCAATACCCGGCGTTGAACAGCTCGACGGAGAGCCAGGGCTCTGCACGGTTTTCGGCAAAGATGCTCAGGATGTCGCGAAGGGGCGCGATGCCGTCGCCGGGCCAGATGCGGTCGGCGTCTTTGAGCGTCTCGCGGGCGGGTTGCGCGGGATAGTCGTTCATGTGGAAACTGTAGGCGGCGCTGCGTCCGAGCAGGCGCAGCGAGGCCGGCTCGCTGCCGCCCCTGTACATGTGGAACGCGTCCGCCAGCACGCAGGCGTCGGGGTGGGCGGCGCGGGCGGCCACAAAGAGGCACTGGTCCACGCGGTTGAGATTCGACGATGCGCCCCAAAACTCAAGCTGCGGAATGATGCCCATTGTCCGGCCGAGATCCAAGACGGCGCGGTAACGTTCCGCCGCCCGGTCCAGGTCAAGCTTCACGCCGGCCTGATTGACGCCGGCGGGCGAGGCGGCGATGTGCGTTCCGCCCAATTGCGCAACGAGCGCCATGTCGCGCTTCATCTGCTCAAGCCCCTTGGCCCGTGCGGCGTCGTCGTCGACGGCCCAGCTCGCGAACCCGATGGCACTGATGACGGAGAGCCCCAGGTCGGCGCAACGCTTGCCGAGGTCCTTGAGCGAGCCGCCGCCTTCTCCAGCTTTCGCGATGTCGGAAATCCACGGTTCGATTCCCGCGTACCCGGCATGCGCCGTCAGGTCGATCTGCTCGGCGAGCGTCAGCTTGTAGCCGCGGATCGTGCCCGTGTTCAAGGCGAACCGGAAACGGCCGGAGGCGGAGGTCGGGGCGGGGGCTCCGCGACTATCGCCACACCAAGTGAGCCCGCCCGCGCAAGCCGTTGCCGCCAGAAAATCCCGCCTTGAAAAAGTCGCACTCATATCATCGCGTCCAATGTTAAAACGATAACGTTCACGGAAAGTCGAAATCGAGATCAAAAGAATGGGTCTGATAGTATTCGGTCCTGAGCGTATAAGTCAATCCTTCGCGCAAATATTGGTGAGTGGCGAATGGGCACTCAATATGTTAAAGTGGTCGCGGATTTATGAGAGATACAAGACCTGTAAAAAAAACGTTTCCGATCAATGCGATGCTGGAGGGCCGGCGCGTGCTTGTCGTGGGGGGCGGGCGCGTAGGGCAACGCAAAGTCGAATTGCTGCTGGCTTCCGGCGCCGACGTGCATCTGGTTTGCCCGACTTGTGTGGCGGAACTGGAGGCTTTGATCCGGAAGGGCGTGATTCGCCATGACGTGCGGGTGTTTTCGGATGACGATGTCGCGGGGTGTTCACTGGTGTTTGCCTGCACGGACGACAAGCATGTCAACCGCCATGTTCTGGAGGTGTCGAAAGCCGCGAGAATTCCCTGCTGTTGTGCGGACGGGAATTGGCCGGACGGCGATTTCGTGACGCCCGCGATCATCCGCACGGGCGATGTGCTGATCGCGGTTTCGACCAGCGGCAAGTCCTGCCGCCAGTCGCGGCTGATCAAAGACAATCTGCGCAAGCACTTGGATTCGATCGAAAGCTCGGACCTGCTGGTGCTCGGGACCAGCCACGAGTACCTGAGCGCCGAGGCGCGTGCGCCCTACCATCTGCTGCAGCGGGATCGCGAGACGGTCGGGGAGATGATCCGGCAGGTGTGGGGCGTGCACGAGTTTTTTATCCTCAACACCTGTAACCGCGTCGAAGTGGTGGCCGCGGTTTCCAAAGAGGCCGGCACGTGCGGCATCCTGCGCCGGCTGTTGCGTTTTGACCAGTTGAGCCCGGATCTCTATTACATGAAGCACGGGTTCGAGGCGTTCTCCCACCTCTGTCTGGTCACAGCGGGCATGGATTCCCAGACGCCGGGCGAGTTTCATGTGGTGTCGCAGCTGAAGGAGGCGGTCGACGAGTCGCAGGCCTTCGGTTGGGCCGGATCGATCATCCGGGAGCTCTGCGATGCCGCTTTGCATGTCTCGAAGGATATCCGGCATGAGGTGGAGCCGTTGATGGACATTGCCGAAATCGAGGAGGTCTGTTTGCGGTATCTCGATGCCGCGGTTCCGCAGTTGGCCTCTTGCCGGGCCTTGGTGCTCGGTACCGGCATGGTCGGGAAAGGCATGGTCGCGGGGCTGCGGGCGCGCGGATGCCGATGCGTGTGGGCCTATTACCGGAATGCGCCGGTCTTGAGCGCGGAAGACGCGCGCCAGATCGAGGTGATCCAGTTGGATGACGTGGCGCGCGTGTTGCCCGGGGTCGACGTGGTCGTCAGCGCGGTGAACGTGCAGGAGCCGGTCCTCTCCGCCGCCCTGCACCAGGGCGTGCTGAATCCCGCCGGCGTCACGATGGTGGACCTCGGGATGCCGCATAACATCGATCCCGCGATGGGCGCGCAGGGGGCTCGCGTGCGCGTGGCGGATTTGGATGCTCTCAAGCGGTGGTACCGCACGGCGAACGGGACGTTGGATAAGGTGCTCGAGGTGTGCGGTGCGATTCTGAGAGAGCACCGCGACATCTACGAACGGATGCGGCGCAGCATTCAGGGCGCGGAGACTCAACAGGAATCGGCATATGGACAAACAGGTCTTTAAGGTCGGGACGCGCGGCAGCCGCTTGGCGCTGATGCAGACGCGGGACGCGCTGGACAAGTTGTCCGCACTCTTCCCCTGCCTGGTGTTCGAGTCGGTGCCTGTCGCGACGCCCGGCGACCGCGACCTGACGACCGACCTGCGCGTCAGTCCCGGCGATTTCTTTACGCGCGATCTGGACGACGCGCTGCGCGGGGGACTCATCGACCTCGCCGTGCACAGTGCCAAGGATCTGCCGGATCCCGTGCCGTCCGACCTTGACTGGTTCTGGCTGCCGTGGCGCGAAGACCCGCGCGACGCATGGGTCCTGCCGCAAGGCAAAACGTGGGCCGATCTGCCTGATTCGCCGGTCGTGGGCGTGAGCAGCGAGCGGCGCGAGGTCTGCTGCCGGAGGCGTTTCCCGCATGCGGTGCTGAAGCCCATACGCGGGACGATCCCGTCGCGGCTGGAGCAACTCGACGCCGGAGCATTCGACGCGGTCTTGATGGCCGGGGCGGCTTTGAACCGTCTGGGGCTCTCCGGGCGAATCACCGAGTGGATCGAGCTTTCGGAGCTCGCCGTGCCAGCGGGGCAAGGTTATCTGGCGGTCACGTTCCGCGTGGGCGATCCGGTTGTGACGCGGCTGCGCTCGTATTTCGTGAAGGCCGTGCGGTTCGTCGGCGCGGGCGTGGGCTCGGCGGATTTCTGCACGTGGGGCGGCATCAAAGATCTGCAATTGGCCGACGTGTGCCTTTACGATGTGCTGATGGACGATCAGCTCTTGTCGTTCCTTCCGCCGCACGCGGAGCGTGTGTTTGTCGGCAAGCGGTGCGGGGAGCACACGGTGAAGCAGCCGGAGATCACCTCGCTGATCGCCCGGTATGCGCGGCAGGGCAAGCGCGTGGTGCGTCTCAAGGGCGGAGACCCGGGCCTGTTCGGCCGGCTGGCCGAAGAGACGGACGAACTGGACCGCCTGTCTTTGCCGTACCGCGTGAGGGCGGGTGTGAGCGCGTTGACTGTGGCCACGACGGGGACCGGGATGTTGCTGACGCGGCGCGGCGTGTCGCGCGGTTTCACGGCGCTGACCCCGCGCGCCGAGGGCGGCGCGATCGCCGGTGTCACGCGCGAAGTTCGTGAGCGCTTGCCGCTGGTGCTCTTCATGTCGGTCAGGGTCGCCGGCGTGTTGGCTCGCCAACTGCTCGACGAGGGGTGGGCGGCGACCACGCCTGCGGCGATCGTGTTCAACGCCGGCGCGGACGACGAGGCGATTTTCCGTACGTCGATTGGGGCGTTGCGCGACGGCGACGCGGCCCTGCCCGAGACGGATGCGCCGGGGCTGTTGCTCGTCGGCCCCGTGGCCGGCGCGTCTCGGCGCGATGCGGGTGCCCTGCGCGGGTGCCGCGTACTGGTGACGTGCAGCGAGGCGCTGACGGAGAAAGCCGCGGCGCGCGTGACCGATTTCGGCGGCGTGCCTCTGTTGCGTCCGCTGATCCGGCTGTCGCCGTGCGCGGAGGCGGAGCATGCGGTCGCACGGGTCGCATCGTATGACTGGGTCGTGTTGACGTCGCCTTCGGCGGTTCATTTTTTCATGGGGCTTACACGGGCGGCGGGCGTCGATCTCCGCACGCTGCCGAAGCTGATGGCCTGCGGCCCGGGCAGCGTGGCGGCATTCAAGGGCTATGGGCTCGCGCCCGAACTGTCGCCGCCCATGGATTACAGCGCGGAGGGCTTGGCCGCGCTGCTGCGGGGACACGATTTCAGCGGACAGCGCGTGTTGCGGCTGCGCTCCGAGAAGGCTGGATCGCTGTTGGCCGACGTGCTGCGTCAGCAGGGCGCTGAGGTCGACGACGTGCGGCTCTATGTTAACGAGCCGGTGACCTATCCGGCGCTGCCCGCGTTTGACGCCGTGTTCTTCGCGAGCGCTTCGGCGGTCGAGGCCTTGCTGGCGCAGGTTCCGCTCGGGGCGCTGGAGGGCAAGACCGTAGTGACGATCGGCAAGCCGACCTCAGCCGCGCTGGCGGCGTTCGGCCGCGCGCCGGATGTCGTCGCCGCCGAGGCCACGATTGACGGCGCGATCGAGGCCCTCGCGCGCCGGATGGCGTTGCGCTGATTTTCCGCGGCGCTGCGGTTTCGCGAGAAACAAAGTCCCGCGCTCAAGAGATACCGCGCCGTTTTGCTTCCTCAAGGATCGACTCTGTGGCGGTGGCACCGATCCGGCTGACGCCGATCTCCCTGACGCGCAGCAGATCGTCGAGTGTGCGGATGCCGCCGGCGGCTTTGATCTGGACCTCGGGCGCCGCCTGCTGCCGCATCAGCCGGAGGTGATGATCCGTGGCGCCCTGATAGCTGTAAAAGCCGTTGGGCTGCTTGACGAAACCGTAGCCGGTCGACGTTTTGACAAATGCCACATGGTGCTCGGAGCAGATGTTGCAGAGCCGGATGATGTGGACGTCCTGCAGGTAGTCGTTCTCGAAGATCACTTTCAGTAAGGCTCCGTTCGCGACGACCGCCTCGTTGATGGACTTGATCTCCGCCGACACATAATCCCAGTCGCCGCCCAGCACCTTTCCGACGTTGACGACCATGTCGATCTCGTTGCCGCCGGCTTGGGCTGCGGCTTCCGCCTCTTTGACCTTGATGGCCGTCGCGCTGTTTCCGTGCGGAAATGCGATCACGGGGCAGATCCCGACACCGGATCCCGCGAGAAGGTCCCGGGCCATGGGGATGCAATACGGTTTGATGCAGGCGGTGGCCACGCGATATTTTTTGGCCAGCGCACATCCTTTCGCGACATCGTCGTCGGTCAGGGTCGGGTGGAGCAACGAATGATCGATCATTTTTGCAAGCGCTTGCAGCGTTACCGGCTTGTTCATATCCATTCCTTTTCCGATGCCGTCATTTCATCATTTGATTGCGAAAGCTTTAAAAAACGTGTAGCAGAAAACGCCGTCCGCTTCTGCCGTTCGGTACAGGTCACGGATGCCGATGTCAAAGGCGGTCGGCTCGGCGATGCCTGCGCCAATGGCCGTATCACGGATACCCTCGATCATCGCCGTGAAAGTTTTCTTGGTAAAACCCTCGACCAATTCCGGTCTGCTGGAATCGACATAGACCATGCGGGGCGATACCCGGACCGCGTGATAGCCCGCGCCGTGCAACAGCGGATAAAGCTCGCGTCCCACCATGGCGTTACCGCCCGCGCGCCGCTGCAGCTCCACCTGACACTGGATCGCCTGACGTGCCGCTGCGCTGTCGGGATGGAAATAGGCCGAGCCGTGGTCGCCTTCAATGACCGTGATGGTGCCGCCTGGCTTCAGATGTTTCTTCAGCGTGCGTAGCGCCTCGTCGGGATGGGGGAGGTGCTCCAGGACGAAGCAGACGAAAAGGTGGTCGAATGCGTCTGTGCCGTAAGGCAGGCTGAAGATGTCTCCCTGCGCGAATTGCACGTTCGACAGTCTCTCCTCCGCGATTTTCCGTTTGGCTTCCGCGACGGAGGCCGCCGAAATGTCGACCGACGTGAACAGGGCCTCCGGACTGTTCTTCGCAAGCGTAAGGGTTTGTGCGCCGACACCGCATCCCGCCTCCAGAATGCGGCTTCCCGGCGGATAGGACGTGTCGGAATGCAACAGCTCGACCAAGGTGGAGGCCTGGTCTTGCAAACGGAGCTGTTCACGATGATTATAGCCATGAACGTAAGCGTGCTTCATGTTCACTTTTCCTCTTGTTGAGCGTCACGGGGCGTTGATCAGGATGTGGACGTTGAACAGGTCAGGGTCCTTTTTCCGGGGCGAGGCGGAGAAGGAGGACGCCGTGTCCGGGAATGTCGGCGGTGTAACGGCCGCTGGCGGCTCCGATGTCCGTCTGGCGCCAGAGGTCGCGCAGGCGCTGGCTGCCGGTCAGGCCCAGCGTCTTGAAATCCAATGTCACCGGACCGGTCAGATAACTGCGGTTGAAGAGGCCGACCGCGAGGCTGCCGTCCGCCATCGCCTTGGCCCAAATTTCCTGCGTGTCGTCCCGTTGTATGCGTGCCGCCTGCCTCCCGAGCGGGTCTTGGTTGACCTCCAACACTTCGTCGTTGGTCAGCAGGTTCAGCGTGAAGGCGTCGAGCTGCGTCATGTCGCAGCCGATCAGCAGCGGCGAGCAGAGCAGGCACCAGAGCGACATGTGGGTGTACTGTTCGTTGCGGGTGAGACGCGTGGGGTGGAGGTTGCCCCAGCCGACCATGCCGACGATCAGCATGTCCGGGTCGTTCCAGTTGCCGGGTCCCGCGAAGAGTTCGAGCCCGTCTTGCGCGTCGACGATTTTGCTCATGCTGTCCCACGAGTCGGTGATGTCGCCGGTGGTGCGCCAGCACTGGCCGCCCGCCTTGTCGCCCCACGTGGAGACGTTGCCCATGCCGTACTGGCAGAGGCTGTGAACGATATCGCGTTTCTGGGCTCGCAGGGCTTGCGTCATGAGCAGATACGGGCGCATCAGGTCTTTCAGCGCTCCGCTGCCCGACACTTGCGAGTAACTGCACCAATCGTATTTCAGATAATCGAAGCCCCATTCAGCATAGGTCTTGGCGTCGATCCCCTCATGGCTCCAACTGCCCACGCAGCCGCCGCACGTGGTCGGGCCCGGCGACGAATAGAGCCCGATCTTCAGGCCGAGGCCGTGGACGTGGTCGGCCAAGGACTTCATGTCCGGGAACCGCTTGTTCGGCAGGATGCGCCCTGCGGCGTCGCGCGCGGGGCCCATGAGTGTGGCATCGCTTTGCTCTTCGGGTTTCGTCTGCCAGTAATCGTCGATGTTGATGTAAGACCATCCGTGGCTGATCAGCCCGCTGCGCTTCATGGCGTCCGCCGCCTGGCGGATCTTCTCGTCCGACACGGCGTGAGCGAAGCAGTTCCAGGAGTTCCATCCCATGGGCGGAGTGAGCGCGATCCTGCCGCCGACTTCGAGGCGCCACGCCCGTTCGGCTTTCCCTCTGTTGTTCGCGACGGCCAGCGTGACATCGTAGACGCCGGGTTTTTCGACGGCGCCGGTGATGATGCCGGACGCCGGGTCAAGCGCGAGACCGCTTGGCAGGTTCTTCGCCGCAAAGGTCATCGGACGTTCGCCGGTGACGGGAACGGTGAAGAGCACGGGACTGTCGGGGCGGACGCCATAAACGCGCGGACCGTTGATGCGCGGCTCCAGGGGCGGCGGCGGAGTCAGGATCCCCATTTGCTCGGAGAGCTCGCCGGTTGCGGGTTTCAGGGCCGTGCCCTCTTTTACGGTAAAGAACGCGTCGCACCAGTCGGCGTGGTCGAACGCGTTGCCGTCGCCCGCGTCCGACACCTGCAGAATCACCCGCTTTGCGCCGGCGAGGTCGGCCTTGATCGTTTTCGCGGGCTGGCGTGCGCGCATGATCCCGCTGTCCGCCACGAGTTTGCGGTCGGCATAAATCCGGAATGAGACGGAGCCTTTTCCGCGGATCAACTCCTCGTCGTCGACGCCGACTTGCGCCTCGAAAGCGAGGGCGTTCCCGCCGGTCTCGAGAGTGAACCAGCTTTCGGCGTGCGTGCCGACGCCGCGCTCGAATTTCGTGCGCGCGATTTTCAAGGGATTGCCGCCGACCGCCGTTTTTGCGCAGGGCTTTTCCCAGCCGCAGGTCATCGTGTCTAGGTCGAGCTCGTCGAGCCAGATCCGGGTGTCGGCGCAGACGGCTCGGGCGACAAAGGCGAAAAGCCAGAACAGAAAAAAGCGTGAAAGCATCGATTTACCCCTCCATGATGGGCATCGATTATCCACTTAAGACGCGCGCGTGGAAAGACGATTCTGCACTTGCCAAAAAACAGGTGTCTGCCGGACGGTCTTCGGCTACTATAAAAGTGTTGGGAGAACAAGCGGGGAAGGATTTAAGAATGCAGACTTTTCTTTTTAACGCCGTCGCTTTTTTCGGAGTCGTGTGCGCGGCGTTCGCGGCGGATCCGCTGGCGTGGCCGGCGATCGCGCGCGAGTGCAAACCGTGGACGTATAATTGGTGGCCGGGGTCGGCGGTGGATCCGCGCAGCATCAGCAACGAGTTCCGCCGCTATGCCGACGCCGGACTCGGCGGTGTTCACCTCATTCCGATCTATGGGGCCAAGGGGGCGGAGGACCGTTACGTCGACTATCTGAGTCCCGCGTGGATGGCGCTTTTCGCGGTCGCGGTCGCCGAGGCAGAACGCAACGGACTGGGACTGGACATGACCACCGGCTCAGGCTGGTGTTTCGGCGGGCCGCAGGTCACGCCCGCGCGCGGCGGATGGAAGCATGACGTCGGCGTGTTCGCGGTCGGCGCGGGGGGTGGCGTGACCAACGTGTTCCGCCGGGAGGCTTTGCAGGGGTTGTGCGCGGTCGGCTCCGATGGCTCCGCGGTCGACCTGCTGCCGCGGCTGGATGCGCAGGGGCGGCTCGATTGGAAAGCGGACCGGGACGGCATGAAGGTGGTGGCGCTTCTGGCCGATTTCTCCAAAGGCCAGCCGGTCAAGCGGGCGGGACCGGGCGGCAAGGGCCTGATGATCAATCCGTTCGATCCGGCGGCGATGACGCAGTTTCTGGCGCCGTTTTCCCGGGTGTTCCCGGCGGATGGAGGGGGTTCTAAACCGCGGGCCATGTACCACGATTCCTACGAATACTACGGGACTTCGTGGTGCGAGGGGTTCCTGGAGGCCTTCGAACGCAAACGCGGATACAAGCTGACGGACGAGCTGGCCGCGTTTGCGGGACTGGGCGATCCCGAGCGCGCGGCGCGCGTGAAGGCCGATTACCGCGAAACGCTTTCGGACCTGATGGTGGAGGACGTGTTCCCGGAGTGGACCGCCTGGTGCCGCGCCCGCGGTATCCTGACGCGCAACGAGGCGCACGGCGCTCCTGCCAACCTCCTCGACCTTTACGCACTGGCAGACATTCCCGAAACCGAAATGTTCGGACACGGCGGAAAAGATCCTCTGGTTTCGCGTTACGATGCCGATTTCGGAAAGGCTGACCGCAATCCGTTCATCGCCAAGATGGCATCGTCGGCAGCACATGTGAAGGGTTCGCGGTTAGCCTCGGCCGAGTTCGGGACGTGGCTCGCCGAGCATTTTCACGAGACGCCCGAGGAACTCAAGTGCCTGGCGGACCTGATGTTTTTGAGCGGGATCAACCACGTGTTCTATCACGGCACGTGTTTCTCGGCCGACGATGCGGCGTGGCCGGGGTGGCTGTTCTATGCCGCGACGGAGATGAACCCGCGCAACCCGATCTGGCACGATGCGCCGCTTCTCAACGGATATATTGCGCGGACGCAGGCGGTGTTGCAGTCCGGCAAACCTTCCAACGACGTGCTGCTGTATTGGCCGATTCACGATTTTTTGGGCGAAGATGGGCCGTGCGTCCGGCAGCTGACGGTGCACGGCTCGGAGTGGATGACCAACCAGCCGGTCGGCCGCACGTCGGCTTCCTTGTGGCGGCTGGGATATGGTTTCGACTATGTGTCGGACCGGTTGCTGGCGCGCGTCCATGTGGCGGACGACGGCACGTTGCGGACGGACGAGGGCGCGTCCTACCGTGTGCTGATGGTGCCGTCGTCGCGGCGGATGCCGCCGGAGACGCTGGAAAGGACGCTGTCGTTTGCGGCGTCCGGCGCGAATGTGATTTTCTGCGACCGGATGCCGGAGGATGCGCCGGGGTGGGGCGGGCTGGCGGCGAAACGCGCGCGGTTTGCTGCCGTGAGAGGCCGGGTCGTCCTGAAGGAGAGCGGCGTGGCGGGCGTCGCGAAAGCATCGGTGGGCAAAGGTGCGGTCTATGTCGGGCGCGGCGACGAAGCCTTGAGGCTGTGCGGCGTGCGGCGCGAGTTGGCCGGCGTGCAAGAGGGCGTCCGGTGCATCCGGCGGCGGACGGAGGACGGGTACCGTTATCTGCTCGTGAACCACGGCACACGTCCTCTCGACGAATGGGTCCGTCTGGCTGTGCCTTCGCGGGCGGTGGTCGCGATGGACGCCCTGAGCGGCGCTACGGGCGTTGCCGAATCGCGGAGCGCGGCGGACGGGGGGACCGAGGTGCGGGTGTATCTGGAACCGGCGGGCTCCATTCTGCTCGCGACCTCCGATGCGCGGGCTGTTGAGGGGCGGGGGTTCCGGTTCGCGCGTCCGGGCGAGGTGCTGTTCGCGGTGGCGGGGCCGTGGCAGGTCCGGTTCGTGGCGGGCGGCCCCGAACTGCCGAAGTCATATGAAGCGCCGGAGGCGGCATCGTGGACCGCCAACGGCGACCCGGAGACGCAGCGGTTCGGCGGTACGGCCGTGTACCGGACGACCTTCGTTGCGCCCTCGCCGTGTGTCGGCATGCCGGTCGTGCTGGATCTCGGAGGCGTGGAGGTGAGCGCACGGGTGCGCCTGAACGGCAAGCCTGCGGGGCACGCGATCATGGCGCCATACCGCCTGCTGCTGTCGGAAGGGCTGTGTCCCGGGCGCAACGAACTGGAGGTGGAGGTAACCAATCTGGGGGCGAACCGCATCCGCGACCTGGACAGGCGGCAAGTGCCGTGGCGCATTTTTCAAGACATCAATTTCGTCGATATCCGGTATAAGGGGTTTGACGCGCGGCAATGGTCTGTGCGAGACTCTGGGCTTCTTGGCCCGGTCCGTGTCGTGGAGTGGCGCAAATAGGGCCGGCCTATCCGGAAAGGTTTCTTATGGCAGTGACCGTGAATGGGGTTGAGGTTAAAGCGTCGGACATCCAGGCTGAGATGAAACGCCTGCGTCCGGAATACGAGGCCTATGTGTCGGCGAACGGCGGGGTGCCGGACGAGGCGCAATTGCGCGAGTGGGCGGAGGAAGATTTGATCGAGGAGGCCTTGTTCCGCGCGGCGGCGGTCGCGTCGCAGCCGGTTCCGTCGGATGACCGTGTCCGGCAAGAGCTGGACGCGCATGCGGAGGCCTACAAGGACGTTGCGGAAGAGGAACGCTTTGTCCGCGGCCGGGAAGCTTTGCAGCAACGGCGGCTGATGAAAGAGATCCGCAAAGGGATCGCGCATCCCGGCGAGGCGGAGGTCCGTGCGTATTTCGATCAGCACCCGGAACAGTTCGTGGCGCCGGAAGCCCTGCGGTTGTCGCACCTCTGCCGCTATGTCGATCCGGGGACGCGCTCCGACGTGTTGCTGGATCTGTTGCGCATCAAGACGGACCTGTCGCAGTCCAAGGTGACATGGGTCGAGGCGGTTGAAGCCTGTTCGGACACGTTCCGTCAGGATTCGGGAATGTTCGCCACGGTGGCGCGAAACGAATTGCCGGCCGAGATTGAGAAACAGCTTTTTGCGCTTGAGCCGGGAGAGATCAGCGACGTGATCGACTTCGGGCAAGGGACGCTCCACCTGTTCCGTCTGCTGGCCCGTCTGGAGCCGGAGAAAGTCGCGTTTGAAACCGTCAAGGAACACCTGGCGGGCGTGCTTTTTGAACAGGCGTGTCAGGACGCGCTGCACGCCAAATTTGACGAGCTGAAAGCTGCGGCCGTCATTCGACGCGAGCCGTAGCCGCAGGCACAAGACCCGCCGCCTCGATCAGGACGGAGGCGAGCAGCGGACAGGCCGAAGCGCGCGCGTGGATTTCCGCACGGCGTGAGGATTGCATGAGAATCAGGCAATGCGCCGCGGCCTGTGCCGCATCTTTGGGTCTGTCCATCCAGCGGAGTTTTTCGTCGGCCGCCAGCCTGCCGATTTGGAATTCGGCTCCGCGTCCGTTGGATTCGATATGGATGACGCCGTTCTCGACCCCGCGCGGAATGACCGTGCGCTGTTTCCCGTTGTGTTCGAAAATGAGGGGCTTGCCGATTTGCGTTTGCAGGTACTCGGCGACGAGCGTGTCGGGGTCGGGAATTCGGTTCAACAGCTCCGCCAACTCGTCCTTTTCCTGAAAACGCGAGGTGTCCGCCTGGGCGAGCTGACGGGCTGCGGGCAGGTCGCCTTTGGCGAACGCTTGTGCGAGCCCCGATGCCAGTGTCGCCGGGATGCCCGACGGCAAGGGCGCCGCGTCTTGGACGACGGCGCGAGTGGCGGGGGGCGGCGTTTCGGGCTTTGCCGGCGCGGCGGCGATCGGCTTCGGAGCCGGAGGCTTGGCCGCGGCGACAGGCGGCGGTGAGGGCGTTCGATCGACGGCGGCCTGTTCTTGCGCGGGCGCCGCGGAAACTTCACGCGCTTCCGGTTGGACCCGGATGTTTTCGATCGACTCCGAGATTTGCGTGACCGCGTCGGAGAGCTGCTCGGCCGGAGTCGTGTAGTCGGGGGCCTGCTGATACACGGCGCGGAACCAGAAGACCAGCGCCAGCCAGACGGCGAGAATGCCCCAGCAGACCAACTCTTTGATCAACGTGTCTTTCCGGATTTCTTTGGCGTGTTCGTCCGCGATCGTTTTGGACTGATACGCGGCAATCCGCTCATCTTTCTCTTTCCTGTTCAGCCGGATACGTGCCGGGGTCTGTTCGGGACTTTCCCGCGGCTCGTCCGCGTCGTCGATGATCGCCTCGATGGTGCTGAGGTATTCTTCGTCGGGCCGCACGCAGGAAGGCGCCGCCCCCTCGAGCTGGAACCGGATGTCCTGCAAAACGTCATCCCAGGTGGGATAACGGTTGTTCGGGTTCTTCATCATGAGACGATGAATGAACCAGGAAAAGAAAACCGGGATGTTCCGGTTCAGATGATGCGGCGGCGGGATCTGCTGTTTGACGTGCGCGGCGAGGATGGCGACGACGTCCCGGCCTTCAAAGGGGACGATGCCGGTCGCCAAATGGTAGAGGACCGCGCCGAGCGCGTACATGTCGGATTGCGTGTTGAGCGTGTGCGAACCTTGCGCCTGCTCGGGAGATAGAAAACAGGGGGTGCCGACGATATGGCCGCCATCCATGGCGGTGGCGTCGACGCCCGGCCCGGCGACAATGGCCAGACTGAAATCCGTGATTTTCGCGACCCCGCGGGGGTCGAGGCGGATGATGGCGCTCTTGAGGTTGCGGTGGACAATGTGCGAAGTTTCCCACATCTGCTGGAGGCTTGCGATCAGAGACGCCGCGATCCTGAGCACCTGCTCGACGGGCAAATGTCCGCAGGCGGTGACCAGCTCCTCTAGCGTCGGCCCTTCGACGTACTCCATGGCGACGTAGTGGAGGTCGCCTTCGCTGACGATGTCGAAGACCGACGCGATCGAATCGCTCTTGATGCGGGCGATCCTGCGGGCGGTCGACAGAAAATGCTCCACTTCCGAGGGGCGGTTGGCCGCCTCTTGCTTCAGAATGCGTAGGATGACGATCCGGTCGAGCGTCTTTTGGAGTGCCTTACAGACGACGGACTTGCTGGTTTCCTCAACGAGATCAAGTAGTTCGTATCCGTGCTGTTCTATGGTTTTCGCATTCACGCAGATGCCATCCGCCAGTCAGGTTCAAAAGTTAAACTTTATTAATAGCAAATTTGCGCGTCCGATGAAAGCGCGCAATCGCAATAAGGTGCTGGCGTGTTTGCGGCACTCCGCCAAGTCCTCGCCGCGAGGTGTCAGAGCGGCGATGCGTTTTTTGCGTGCCTCGGCAGGGACACGCAGAACGTGGAGCCCTGCCCGGCGACGCTGTCCAAGCTGACTGATCCCCCGTGCGCCGCGATGATGACCTGCACGATGTTCAGCCCCAGCCCCAGCCCCTTTTCCTCCTCGCGGGCCTTTTTGCCGCGGAACAGGCGTTGCCAGATGAGCCCTTGTTCCTCTTTGGGAATGCCGATGCCCGTGTCCTTCACGCAGACGGTGGCCGTGTCGGTCTGGATGCCGAAAGTGAGGGTGACGGAACCGTTGCGGGGGGTGTATTTCAACGCGTTGTCGACAAGGTTTGCGAAGGCGCGCGCGAGGCGCTGCCGGTCGCCATCGAGAAAGATTTCTTCGGCCGGGAGATCGGCGGCGAGCGAGATGTGCTTTTCTTCGGCGATCAGCGAGTAGAGGTCGATGATTTCGACGATGACTTGGGTGAGGCTGAACGGCTGCATGTTGAGTTTGACGAATCCGCTTTCCATCTCCCGGACGTCCATCAGGTTTTGGAGCTGGAGCTTGGCCCGGTCGCAGTCCTCGATGATGTCGGCCAGCGTCTCGGCGAGGTCAGGCGGCAGGTTTTTGGCGTTGAGGGCCAGTTCCGAGGCGCCGCGGATGCGCGTCAGCGGCGTGCGGAAGTCGTGGGCGACGTTGTCCATCGTTTGCCGCATGGCCTGGATGAGGTTCGCATATTTTTCGGTCATGACCGTGAAGAGGCGGCCGAGCGTGTCGAGCTCCGCGATCATGCTTTTGACGGGCGGCACTCCTTTTTCAAAGGCGCCCGTGTCGATGATGTCGGTCATCGCGTCGGTAATGCGGTTGATGGGGCGGAGCGTGATGATCATCATGAATACGCCGGAAAGGAAGGAGAACAGCGTCGAGAGCGCCGCGAAAACCAAGAGCATGCGGGCCATCATGCTCTTTTGGTCCAGCTCGAGAAAAGAGCCTTTGCCCACTTGCAGAATGCGCCCGTCCTTGAGGTGGGAGGTCTGGATCTGAATGTGGCGGTGAAGCGGTCGGATATAGTATTCGCTGAGCCCTGCTGGCGGCAGGGGCGTTTCGCCATCCGGGGTGTACGTGCTCCATTCCGGCAGGTCGATTTTTTTGGGCCAGGTGATCGTGTATTCGACCTGCCCGTTGCGGTTGAGCACGCGCACGATGAAGATCGTCGAGGGCGGGTAATGCTCCATGGTGACTTGCTCGGCGAGCAAGTTGCCGTCAGTGTTCTGCCCGATGAGTTCCACCAGCTCGTCGCTTTCAGCCCGCACGTCTTGCCGGTCAAACCCGCGGACGGATTTGGTGATCATCCGGCTGCTGAGGAAAAAGATGCACCCCGTGCACAGGGCATAGACGATCAGGTACCCCATGCTCAAATAGAAAGCGAACGAGCGGAATTTTTTACTCATCCGCCCGGAAAACATAACCGACCCCTCTCATGGTTTGGATCAGTTTTTTTGAAAAGCCGGCGTCAAGCTTGTTGCGCAGGCGGCAGATGAGGACATCGACGATGTTGGTCTGGGGGTCGAAGCTGTAGTCCCAGATGCGCTCGAGGATCAGCGTTTTGGTGAGCGGGCGGTTGGGGTTGCGCATGAGCAGCTCCAGCAGCGCGAACTCGCGCGGCTGGAGCTCGATCTTCTTGTCGCCGCGCACGACGGTGCGGCGCAGCAGGTCGACGTTGACATCGCAGAGGATGAGCGTTGTTGCGTTCTTGCCCTTGGGGGCCGGTGTCTGGGTGCGGCGCGTGATGGCGTTCAGACGGGCCGAAAGTTCCGAAAAAGAAAAGGGCTTGATCATGTAGTCGTCGGCACCGGATTCCAGGCCGGAAACACGGTCGTTCACATCGACTTTCGCGCTGAGCACCAGCACGGGGGTCTGGTCTCCTTTTTTGCGCATCTGCTTGAGGAGCGCGATCCCGTTCAGTTCGGGCAGCATGATGTCGAGCACGACGGCGTCGTAGCGGCTCGCCTCCCAAAACGTGCGGCCTTCAGGACCGGTCGAGGCCGTGTCGACGGTGTGCCCGTCTTGGCGGAGACCCTTGCTGATGAACGCCTGGATTTTCTCGTCGTCCTCTATGACTAACACGCGCATGAGAATCTCCCCCGGATATCGGCCGCGTCCGCATTACAGGTCTTTGTGTCGTGCCAGCGAGGCGCTGTCGGACGGATCGTCGTTGTAGATGAAGTGGGCCTGCGTGATGGCCAGGATCAGGAACAGGGGCAACAGCAGTTCCTGCCCTTCTTCGAGCGTGGTGGTCAGCGCGTGCAGACTGTCGGAGATGCGGATGCCGGACTTGTGACGCACGACCGCGGGCAGGCGGTCAACGATTTGGATCAGGATGATGGTGCCGCCGAAGAAACCGACCGACCAGCAGACGGGGTGAAGTCTGAAAAGCCCGGTCAGCAGCCGGCGCAGGAAATAAAGCAGGGTGCCGGCGCAGAACACGATGACCAGCGTGAAACACGCCGCGACGATGATGCGGTCGCTGAGAGGGTTGTTGGCGTTGGTCAGAAATTTCATTTTGAAAGGCGTGCCGTGTGTGGCGCCCGGAATTCCCGACACGTTCACGAGCAGTTTGTGCCAATCGAGCTCGCGGCAGATCGCAAAGAAAGTCAGGAGCGAAAAGTCGGCAAGCCAAAGCTTGCGCAACGGGCCGGGCCGCAACGGCGGAACGAGCCAGAGGTATCCGATGACGAAGAAGAAAAAGCCGATGGTGGCCGACTCGACGGGGGATGCGCCTTCGTTGTCGAAATGCGCGGCGATCCACTCCGGTGTCGCCAGAGACCATGTGAGGGTTAACGCCAGTATGCCCGCCAGCCACAGCAGGGGGGCGCTCAGCCAAGAGGTTTTGCTTTTCAGGAGTGACATGCGGGACCCTTTCAGAAGAAACGCCTGCGGGCGAGAACGATCACCACGACCAGGGAAATCAGGATCGAGACTCCCATCAGGATCGCGAAGGCATGGGGGTACTGCTGCATGGGCAGCTGGACGTTCATGCCGTAGATGCTGGCGACCAACGTCGGCAACATGAGGACGATCGTGATGGATGTCAGATACTTCATCACGTTGTTGAGGTTGTTCGAAATGATCGAGGCGAAGGTGTCGAGTGTGCCGGTGAGGATGTTGCTGTGGATCGTGGCCATTTCCAGCGCCTGGCGGTATTCGACGGCGACGTCTTCCAGCACGTCCAGGTCTTTATCGGGAATCTCAAGCTGACGCGTGTGTTCGAGGCGCCCGATCAGGATGTCGTTCGCTTTGAGCGAGGTGGTGAAGTAGACCAAGCTTTTCTCGATGTTCAGCAAGCGCATCAAGGCCTCGTTGGAAATCGATTCGTGCAGGTCCTGCTCCACCATGTCGGCCCGCTGGCGGATGTCGCGCAGGTAGCGCAGGTATAGGATCGCCGAATGCCAGAGAATCTGGAACGCGAAGCGGAACTGGTCTTCGGGCGGGCAGACGCGGCGGATCTGGTCGAGAAACGTGCTGGTCACCGGCGTCTGTCTGTTGCAGATGGTGATGACATTGGTCTCGGTGAGGACGATGCCCAGCGGCAGCGTGTGGAACGGGATGAGGTTCTCGTGCGGCTCGTGGTAGGGGACGTGCACGATCAGCAGCGTGACGCCCTCGTCGATCTCAAGGCGCGGCCGCTCATCTTTGTCGAGGGGATCGGTGAGAAATTCACGCGGGACGCGGGTCATTTCCTGGACGCGGGAAATTTCTTCGGTGGAAGGGTCGGCCAGATTGATCCAGCAAGCGCCGGTAAGAGCGGGGACCTCTTTCAGGCCGCCGCCTTCCCAGTGATAAATTGTGAACATGGCCGCCTCCTTTCCCGGTACAAACGGCCTTAGTTTGTACTCTTACGGGCCGCCGGATGCAAGTGGTTTCTGCCGGAGTCCCTGCTTTTTTGGTCTCGCGCCCGCGCGTCGGCTTGCCGGGGCGCAAACGAGAGCGAGGAAGTCGGGTCATGGGGCGTCGAGCAGGGCGGCCAATTCGTTCGCGAGCGCCTCCAGCTCTTGTCGCCAGTCGGTGAATTTCTTCATGTTGGCATCCGTCCGTTCGGGTTTGGCCGCAATCCACGCGTCGAGTTCGCTCTTGATTTTGTCGTGTTGCGCTTTTTTGGACCGGTAAGCATCCGCCTTGTCTTTCGGGAGCCTCGCGAGTCGCGCCTCGAGGCGGATTTCGCCAATCTTCGTTTCCTGTGCCGCAATCTCCTGTTCGAGCTGTTCGCTTTTCTTTTCGAGTTCGGCCTTGGTTTGTTTCAGGGCTGCGCTCGCTGCGGCCTTCTTGGAAAGCGCCGTGTGGTAGTCCTGTACCGTCTTCTTGGGGAGGGCCTTGAGCAGTTCGGCAACAGCCGTCGCGCGGTTTTGCAGAAGATCGTTTAGGCTGCCGATGAATTTCTTGGGCGTGATTTCGCTGTCGGCCCCGAGCTGGCCGAGTACGGACTGCCCGTCGTCGTCTAATACGATGTAGGTGGGATATCCTTTGATGCCGTATGTTTCCGAGAGCGCCTTGTTGCGGGGCACGAATTTTTCGGGGACGAGGCTTTTGTCTGTCGGGAAGTCGATCCAGACCAAAAGGAGATGGCTCTTCGCGTAAGTCTCCCATTCGTCGTGGGAAAAAACCTCCTGGTCCATGTGCTTGCACCAGCCGCACCAGTCGGAGCCGGTGAAGTTGATCAAGATGGGCAACTTCTTTTCGGCGGCGACTTTGCGGGCCGCCTCCAGGTCCATTGTCCACAGGCCCGGGGCCGCGCCCTCGACGGCCGGTTTTTCGGCGGCGGCGACCGTGAAGGATAAGAGAAGAGAAACGAGGCAAGGCAAGTGCGGTTTCATTGTTCTGTCCTTTCGCTTGTCTTAACCGGCCAGGAAAAGATTGACGTATATAGCGTACCGTCTGGCGCTATATTTGCCAATCCCGATTTGCGATTATCTGGGCGGGCGGCGGTGGCGGCGAAAAATGCCGGCTCGGTTATCGCGGGGGCTCGGGTGCGTCGGGCTGTGGCGGCAAAAGGCTGTCGAGCGCGGCGAACTGGGAGAAGATTGAAGGCGCGAGGTTCTCCTTCTGGGCGCGTGCGCCTTCGTAATAACCGCCCAGCAACGTTTTTTCGTGCTCGTGGTCGTGGCAGTAGATGCAGAGCAGTTCCCAGTTGCTGCCGTCCGGCGGATTGTTGTTGTGGTTGTGGTCCTTGTGGTGAACGGTCAGCTCTTTGAGGCGTTTGCCGTCAAAGCTGCGGCCGCAGCTCGCACAGACGTGCGGAAGGATGCGGAGCGCCTTTTCGCGGTAGCCCTCCTGGCGCGTCGCAAGGTCGCGGCGGAGTTCGGCTTGGATCTGGGCCCGCTTGGCGGGGTCGAGAGGTTTCTGCGGAGGTTTCATAAAGGTGTGAAGGTGGGGTCGGGGGCTAAGAGGCGGTGGGGGTGAGCGAAACGGGGGCGGTGCCGTCTCTGCCGGAGGCGAGCCAGGCGGCGGCGGCGGTCGCGCAGTTCTCGCCGTCGATGGCGGAGGAGAGTATCCCTCCCGCGTAGCCGGCGCCTTCGCCGCACGGGTACAGCCCTTTGAGCTGCACATGCTGCAGGGTCTCGCGGTCGCGCGGGATGCGGACCGGCGAGGAGGTGCGCGATTCCACGCCGACGAGCACCGCCTCGCGCGTCAAGAAGCCGCGCATCTTCTGGTCGAACGCCTGGAGCCCTTCGCGCAGACGGGGTCCGATGGACTTCGGCAGCCAGGCGTGCAGCGGCGAAGCATAAAGGCCCGGGACATAAGAGCTCTCCGGCAGGTCGGCCGATGCTTTGCCCGCGACAAAATCGGCGGCGCGTTGGGCGGGCGCGGTCTGTCCGCCGCCGGCGTGTTGAAAGGCCGCGTGCTCGAGCGCCTGCTGGCAGCGCAGGCCCGCGAGCGGGCCATGCGACGCGTACGCGCCGAGATCGTCGAGGCGGACCTCCACGACCAGCCCCGAATTCGCGAAGGGCGAGTTGCGGAGCGAAGGCGACATCCCGTTCACCACAACTTCCCCAGGCCCGGTGGCGGCCGGCACGATAAATCCTCCGGGGCACATGCAGAAGGAGTAGACGCCGCGGCCGGACGCCTGGTGCACGAGGCTGTAGGCCGCGGGCGGCAGGTGCGACATCTGCGGGTCGCGGTGGTATTGGATCGCGTTGATCAACTCCTGCGGGTGCTCGATGCGCACGCCCATCGCGAAGGCCTTGGCTTCGAGCAGGACGTGCTCGCGGTGCAGCAGTTCGTAAACATCGCGGGCGGAATGGCCCGTGGCGAGGATGACGGCGCGTCCGTCGAGCGTGTCGCCGTGCTGGGTGGCGGCGCCCGTGACGGCCTGATTGCGGATCATGAGCCCTGTGACCCGCGTGTCGAAGCGGATCTCGCCGCCGGCATGGCGGATGGTTTCGCGGATGTTGGCGATGATCTTGGGCAGCCGGTCGGAGCCGATGTGGGGGTGCGCCTCATAAAGGATTGTGTCGGAGGCGCCGTGAAAATGGAGGAGCTCCAAGGCTCTGCGGTTGTCGCCGCGCTTTTTCGAGCGCGTGTAGAGCTTGCCGTCGGAAAAGGTGCCCGCGCCGCCCTCGCCGAAGCAGTAGTTGGAGTCCGGGTTGAGCGCATGTTCGCGATGGATCAGGGCGATGTCGCGTTTGCGGCTGCTGACATCCTTGCCGCGCTCGAGCACGATCGGCTTGAATCCGCGTTCGATCAGACGCAAGGCCGCGAAAAGTCCGGCCGGCCCCGCGCCGACGACGAGAACCGGCTCTTTGCGCGAGACGTCGGGGTAATCGAACCGCGCCGTTTCAAAAACCGGCGCGGGTTCATCGGCCACTGCCCATATGCGGAGGTTGACTTCGATGTGCCGACGACGGGCGTCGACGGAACGGCGCACAATCCGCACGGCGGTGAGGCGCGGCGGTTCGACCCCGAGCGCCTGCGCGATCAGGGCGTTGAGGCGGCCGGGGGTGTCGGCGTCTTGCGGCGAAAGGGAGAGGTCGATTTCTTTTCTCATGTTCAGGCGAGGCCCCGTGCGAAATTGGCGTTGTGCGTGTCGGGCGGGAGGTGGCCGCTGCGGACGGTTTGAATCAGCGGAACGGTGCAAATGGAATCGGGCGACCACGACAGGTCGATGCGGAACGCGCGGAGCCCGGTTTCCGCGATCCGGTCGGCGATGCAGAAGGGCATGGCCTGGACGGTGACCCAGCGGTGGTCGATCGGGAAAGCCGTGAAGGCCCTTCCGCGGCGATTAACGAGCGGGATCGCTTCGCCGTTTTCCGCCTGTGGCAGACACGGCGCGGTTTCGGAAATGAAGAGCGGCGTGTGCTGATAGACGATCATTTCGGCGGTGGGCGCGGCCCGCCGTCCCACGCCGAGGGCGCGGATGTTGTCGAGACTGTTCTCGGCGGAAAGGACATGCGAGGCGACGCCGAGGCGGGCAAGTTCGGACTGTGCCACGCGGTTGAACGCATAGAGGCTCCAGTCGGCCGAGACTGGCGTCAAACCCTGTCCGGCCAGCAGGCGGTGTCCTGCGAGATCAGCGCATTCCCATTCGTTCCAGCCGTTGGCGGCAAGCGTCGAGAGGGTCCGTTTCAGCACGCCGGTTTCGGCTCCGCGGGTGATGAGCGGAAGCGCCAGCCGGATGCGGGGCCGGTCGACGGCGGAACACCAGATGTCCAGGTGCCGTTCGATGCTGGAACACGGCAGGTGGCCGATCGCGAGCACGAGGGTGTCGATTCCGCCAAAGGCGTCCGGCGGCAGGCATTGCGCGCTGCAGCGCAGTTTGAGCGACCAGCGGTCGGGGGCGGGCGTTCCGGTTGGGGCCGCCGGCGTGTCGAGTTCCCATTCGGAGGAGACCGATGCGCAGCGGTCGGCGCGGGCATCGGCCCATGCGGCGGCCAGCCTGTCGAGCACCGCACGCCGGACCTCGTTGAGTTTGGAGGGCGGCGCATAGCAGGCTTGGGGGTCGTCAAGGGTGAGCGAGTCAAGCCGCCACGCGGTGTCGCCGAGCCGTTCGAAGGCCTTGCGGACGGCAGGCGCGGTCTGCTCCGGCTGCCGCGAAGGAGTCAAGACGAGCGGGACATGTACGTCGGCCCGGATGTCGCCGCTCTTCGCAAAGGACGCCTCGGCCTGGGCCGTGATACCGTCCGGCGTGAGCGCGACGCGGATACGGACGGGGTGGCCTGACGGCAAGGCCGAATCGCGGATGCTTTGGATCGCATAGCGGCGGCGGACCGCCTGGGAGGCCGAGCAGAAGACCGGCGTGCCCGGAGGGATCAAGGGGACGTCCTCTTTGGGAAGGGCGACCTCTACGGTCTTTCCCGCGGGGAGGGTGATGGCCGGACGTGCGCTGCCGATGGCGCGAAAGGCGTCGATGGCGCATCCGAACGGCTTGCCGCCGCCCTCCGGTTCCACCTGAAGCCCGTCGTGTTTCTCAAGGGCGCGGTCCGAAGTGAAGCGCAGCCAGCGGGTGCCGTCGCGGTCCCTGATCACGGCTTCCGCACGGCCGATCAGGGCGCCGCGGTGGCCGACGGCGATGGGATCGATGATCGAATCGGCGGAAGCGTCCGGGCCTTCGGCGTAGAGTGATGTCCAAGGACGGCTGAAGATGGTCTGGAGGTCTTGGATCAGGAGACGCTCCTCCTCGGGGGTGAGGAGGCCGTCGAGTTTCCGGCGATAATAGTCCGTGACGCAGGCCACGTAGAGCGGGCTTTTCATGCGGCCCTCGATCTTGAGCGAGTGCGTGCCGGTGGCGGCCACGGCATCGAGGATGGGGGCGAGCGCGAGGTCCTTCATGGAGAACGGGTAGCGCGCGCCAGTCCCGTGGTCTGGGGTGAAGGCCTCGCGGCAGCAGTAGGCGCATCGTCCGCGGTTGCCGCTGCGGCCGGCGGTGTGGGAGGAAAAGAGACAGAGTCCGCTGTAGCTGTAGCAGAGCGCGCCGTGCACGAAGATTTCGATTTCGACGCCGCTCTCGCGCACGATGTGGCGGATCTCGTCGAGCGTGAGTTCGCGCGCGAGGACGACCCGGCTGAAGCCGAGCGTCTTGAGGGCAAGGACGCCGTCGAGGTTGTGCGCCGCCAACTGGGTGCTGGCATGCAACGCGAGCCGGGGAAAACGTTCGCGGATCAGGCGGGCGATGCCGAGGTCCTGGACGATCACGCCGTCCGGGGCCAGGTCGTCGAGTTCGTCGAGCGTGTCGAGCGCCTGCGGCAGTTCGGCGTCCTGCACGAGCGTGTTGAACGTGACATAGATCTTTTTGGCGGGCGTGAAAGAACGCGCGTAGGCGAGTAGCGTGCGGAGCCGTTCCGGGGTGATGTTGTCCGCATCGGCGCGCGCCGAAAAGCGCGGCAGGCCGAGGTAGACCGCGTCGGCGCCGTATTGGAAGGCGGCTAGGGCGGCGTCGAATCCGCCAGCGGGGGATAGGATTTCGGGGCGCATGGGTGGAATTTCGAATCCCGGCCTCTCGATTCAATTGTGAATAGAGAAGACCGGCTTTTGCAAGCCGGTCTTGGGGGGATACTAGGGATACACATGGAGACAACAAACAAAGATAAACACTCTTCCAATCATCAAAATTAAATTACCAGAACGGTGCGTGATCTGCAAGAGGAATTTTAAACAAAAAACGGGCGGAGATTCCGCCCGTTTTGTCGGATTGTTGCACGGCGCGTTTAGACTTTTGTCCAGGCGCCTTTTTTCTTCGAGCTTTCGACGGCGGCTTTGAGGAACTTCATGCCGAGCACGCCTTCGTCCACGCCGGGGTGGTCGTAGGAGGGCAACACGTTCTTCTCGCCTTTGATCGCGCGGACCTTCCGCTCCAACGAGGTGTGGAGGTTGGCCAGCGCCTCGAGGAAGTCCTCGTGGTGGCCGGAGGGGATGCGGCCGTAAGATTTGAGGATGTCAGGGACCTCGGCGGTGGGTGCGTTCTGGAAATAGGTGACGCGGGTGGTGCCGTCGAAGTAGTGGAGTTCCTCGGACCGCTCCTGAAACCATTCGAGCGTGCCGGTGTCGCCGTAGATGCGGAAGCCGGTGTCGTTCTTGTGGCCGATCGCGATTTGCGAGGCGAGGAGGACGAGCGTGCCGCCGTTGGAGAGCTTGCCGAAGACGTTAAAGTCATCGTCCAGCTGGCGGCCGGGGATGGCGGTGAGGAGCGCCGAGACGGACTTCAGGCCGAGGCCGGTGGTCCAGAGGGCGTTGACGAGAGCGTGGGTGCCGATGTCGCCGCCGCAGCCGGAGATGCCGGACTTCTTGGGGTCCGTGCGCCAGGAGGCCTGCTGGTTGCCGGCCTTTTCCATGAGGGTGGCGAGCCAGCCCTGGTTGTAATAGGTCTCGATCTTGCGGATGTTGCCGATTTTGCCCTGCTTGATCAGCTCCCGCGCCAGCATCATGAGCGGATGGCCGGTGTAGGTGTGCGAAAGGGCGAAGGGCACTTTCTTGTGCGCCTTGACCGCCTTCTTGAGAGCCTCGGCCTCGGCGAGGGTGTAGCACATCGGCTTTTCGCAGAGCACGGGCAGTCCGGCGTTGATGCAGGCGAGCGCCTGCTCGGCGTGGAGAAAATTCGGGGTGACGATGGTGACGTAGTCGAGCTCGAGCGTGCCGGCCTTCCAGTCCCCGATCATGGACTTATAGTCGGTGTAGCCTTTGACGCCCCACTCATCGGCGAACTTCGCGCTGAGCGCAGGGTCCTGATGGAGCGCGCCGGCGACGACTTCGCGCGTGGCGTCGAGAGAAATCGCGCGCTGGTGGACTTTTCCGAAGAAACCGCCGCCGCCGCCGATCATGCCTACTTTCAACTTGGTCATAACTATCATCCGTCTTCAGTGTATGATGCGGAAAAACCTCCGTGGGGTCCCACCGTACGCCATCTCATACGATGATTGGCGAAAGTATAAACCACAGCGGGAATCTGCCGCAAGGTGAAACCGCGCGAATCGCTATCAGGCGGGTTGACTTTCGCTTGGCCGTCTGCGACAATTCTGGGCAGTTGACGTTTAGAAAATAAGCGAAAGAGCGCAGATGAGAAGAATCGATTTGTCGGGCGAGTGGAGTGTGCATAAGGCGGGATCAAAGAAGAGCATTCCGGCTCAGGTGCCGGGCTGTGTCCACGCAGACCTGTTGGCGGCGCTCGAAATCGAGAACCCCTTTCCCCGAAGAAACCTGGAAAGTGTCGCGTGGGTTGCCTCCTGCGAGTGGGTGTACGAAAAGCTGTTTGTCTCCGAGGACTTTTCCGCGTTCGACAGCGTGGTGTTGCGTTTCGACGGTCTCGATACGTGCGCCTCCATCAGCTTGAACGACACGGTTCTGGGCAAAACCTCTGACGCGTTCGAGGCTGTGGAGTTCGAAGTCAAGTCGCTTGTCAAAGCCGGCAAGAACAGGCTGACGGTGACGTTTGTTCCGGCGGGCCGGGACGGCGCGTGCGAGGGCGGCGCTGTCCGGTGTTTGCCCTCTGCGTCTGCGGGCGGAGGCCGCCCCGCATCGCCGACGGCAGGCATCTGGCGCGGCGTCTCGGTTCTGGCCTTCTCCAGCGTGCGTGTGAAAGACGTCCTGATTCGTCAGGATTTCTCCGCGGGCGGGATTGTGGGGCTGGACGTCTCGGTGTTGGCCGAGCGGTATCACCCCGACCAGCATTTGGAAGTCTTGGTGCGCGTCTGCTATAAGGGGAACATCCTGCACGAGGCCCGCGATATTCTCGCGAAGGACCAGACGACCCTGCACCTCAACATCAAGAACCCCCAGCTCTGGTGGCCGGCGGGGATGGGGGAACAGCCGCTGTACGAGGTGACGGTCGATGTTCTTGCTGGACGGACCTGTCACGAGCATGTCTCGCGCCGAATCGGCCTGAGGCAGTTCCGCCAGGAGTCGGCCGAAGCGAACGGCCGCGGGTCCCGCCGATTCTTTATCAACGGCCACCCCATCTTCCTGAAAGGGGCGAGTTGGCTGCCGGCCGATCTGTACGTCGCCCGGCTGACGCGCGTGGAATATGCGCGTCTGGTGAAGGCTGCCGCGGTTGCCAACATGAACTGCCTGCGAGTCTGGGGCGGCGGCGTGTACGAGAGTGACGCATTCTATGATCTGTGCGACGAATACGGCATCTGCGTTTGGCAAGACATGATGCATGCCGGCTTTTCCCCTGCGATCCCGGCCGACGCGGCGTTGGCCGCTTTTGAGCGGGACGTTCGGTGTGCGGTGCAGCGTGTGCGGCACCATCCTTGCGTGGTGATATGGTGCGGCGGCGATGGGGACGGGACGGGGTCCGATGCGGCGTATGCGCGGCAGGCGGCCGCGTTGGCGCAGTCGCTTGATCCCGATCGGCCGTATCTCTCGCCCACGCCCCATGTCCCGTTCTCCCTGGGGGTGAGTGTGCCGGAGTATCGGCCTCTGCCGTCTTACCCCGAGCCGCGGGTTGTGGCCGGTTATCTGAACGAGGAGGAGCGCAACGTTTCGCACCCGGCCTGCCTGTTCCATGTGGCGCCGGGCGACGGAACCAAGCGGATCTATGACGCGTTTCTGGACCAGTTCCTGCTGCCCTCGGGCTTTGAGAACGTTCTGTGGCTGAGCCAGATCCAGCAAGGTTTGGCCGTGAAGAACCAGATCACGCAGGTCCGGACGGACGACGCCGCGGCGGCGGGGTTCATGTTTTGGCATTTCAACGACTGCTGGCCCGGGTGCAGCCCGTCGTCGGTGGATTTCGAAGGCCGCTGGAAAGCGTTGCACTACATGGCGCGGCGTTTCTTCGCGTCGCTGACCCTCTTCGGCAGATACCGCGTCGACGCGGGAACGGTCGACGTGTTTGCCGTCAACGACGGCGTCAAGCCGTTCAAGGGCGAGATCCAGTGGCGCGTGGCCCAGATGGAGGGGTCGGTGGTGGCTGAGGGCACAAAGAAGGTCTCGTTGTCGTCGGTTTCCCAAGAGAAGCCGACGACGGTGAAGGTCGCGGACGCCCTGCGTAAGTTTGGTGCGTCGAACCTCCTGATGTGGCTCTACCTGCTCGATGAGCAGGGAAACCAGCTGGCGTGGAACATCGTGCCTTTCTGCGCGTGGCGGGAGTTGACCTCTCTGCCGCCTCGCATGCGGGCGGAGATCCGCAACTGGGACGACAACTCGTTCGCGGTTACGCTGACGAGCCACCACCCGGCGCTGTGGGTGTGGATCTCGCTTGAGGGGCTGGATGCGCGGTACGACGACAATTTCTTCTGCCTGGAGCCGGAGAAGCCGTTCCGCGTGCGCATCACGCCCTCGTCGCGCATCAAACTCGATCAGTTCCGCCAACTCATCCGCATCGGCTCTCTGCGCGATACATGGCAGGAGAAGCGCAATCTGATGCAGATGATGGCCGCGGCGAAAAAGTGACGCAGCCAAAGCGAGTCCGCCCGTGGCCGAAGGCGGAGAGAACGAGGCGGGGCCGTCCGCGCCGCCCGTTACCAGTGCATGCGGACCGGCACGCCGTCCG
This sequence comes from uncultured Lentisphaeraceae bacterium, assembly GCA_964579865.1. Lineage (GTDB taxonomy): Bacteria > Verrucomicrobiota > Kiritimatiellia > RFP12 > UBA1067 > DAOPZC01. The sequence goes on from CAZOIS010000015.1 coordinate 32,715, forward strand.
CGAGCAGCTCGCGCTTGATCCGCTCGATCGTGTGCTCGCCGGTATGGATCATGCCGGCCACGATGGCGGCGTCCGCATGTGCAATGTTGAAGGCGTCGCGCAGGTGCGCCGGACAACCCGCGCCGCCCGAAGCGACGACGGGGATCCGTACGGCTTCTGCGATCAGGCGCGTGATCGTGAGCTCGAAGCCCGCGCGCGTGCCGTCCGCGTCTACCGAGTTGACCACGATCTCGCCCGCGCCGAGCTGTTCGGCGCGCTTGGCCCATTCCACGGCGTCCATGCCGGTCCGCTCGCGGAAGCCGTGCGTGGTGACCTCATAGCCGCTGGGGCAGTGCGCGGTGTCGGCCGTCGCCACCGGATCCATGCCCAGCACGATGCATTGCGCGCCAAAGGCGCGCGCCCCCTCGGCGATGATCGCGGGCTTTTTGACGGCAAGCGAGTTGACCGAGATTTTTTCTGCGCCCGCGAGCAGCACGCGCGACATGTCCGCGACGCTCGCGATGCCGCCGCCCACGGCGAAGGGGATGCGGATGGCCTGAGCCACGTCGCGCACCATTTCGATGTCGATGGGGCGGCGTTCGGCGGAGGCCGTGATGTCGTAGACGACCAGTTCGTCGCAGCCGCCGTCGGAGTAGCGCACCGCCATTTCGATCGGATCGCCGAGGTCGACGTTGTTCTGGAACTTCACGCCTTTCGTGACGCGGCGCTTGATGACGTCCAGACAGGGAATGATACGTTTCGTAAGCATGGCGTGTTACGGGCTCCAGCGGATGAAATTGCCGAGTAGCCGCAGGCCGATGCGCCCCGACTTTTCGGGATGGAACTGGGTGGCGGCCACGTTGGCGCGTCCGACCATCGAGGCGAACGTCACGCCCGCATAATCGGTGGTGCCGATGGCGATCGCCGGATCGGACGGCGCAGGATAAAAGCTGTGGACGAAATAGAACTCGCTGCCGTCGTCGATTCCGTCGAGCAGCGGGTGCGGCTGCACGATCTTGAGCTGGTTCCAGCCGATCTGGGGGACCTTGTCCCAGCGGTCGGCGGGCTGGAAGCGCGGCACGCGCCCGGGCAGGATGCCGAGCGTCGGCGTGCCGCCGTCCTCTTCCGAGAAATCCAACAGGATCTGGGTGCCGAGGCAGATGCCCAGAAAGGGCGTGCCGCGCGCCGCGACCGTTTTCAGCACCGTGGCGAGCTGAAGCTCCGCGAGGTTCTGCATGGCGGAACCGGCGGCGCCGACGCCGGGGAAAACCACGCGCTCGGCGCTCAGGATGGACTGGGGGTCGGAGGTGATCCGGGCGTCGCAGCCTAAAGCTTTGAAGGCCAGTTGCACGCTGGTGAGGTTGCCTGCTCTGTAATCGACGATGGCGATCATAATGGTTCCCGATAAGGGGTGCGCAAAACAGGCGTCTCATTGTCGTTGAGGTGAACCTGAAAGTCAACTACAATGGAAATCGAATACTCAATCTAACAGCAAGGAAATATCATGCGCTTTGTTGCGGTTCTATCGGTGCTGTCCATGCTTTGCGGCGGCGTGCGGGCGGAGGAAAAGACGGTCAAAGTCTTGTCGGTGGGAAACAGCTTTTCGGCGAATGCGCAACGCCATTTCAGCGCGATCGTCCAGGCTTCGGGCCACCGGACGGTGGCGGTGAATGCCATGATCGGCGGCTGCGACTTCGAGCGGCACATGCGACACGCCGATGCGTTCGAGGCGAATCCGGCGGATCCGCAGGGACGGCCCTATCCCGGCAAGAAGAGCCTCAAGGAGCTGCTGACCTCCGCGAAATGGGATTTTGTGACGATCCAGCAGGCCAGCCCCAAAAGCTTCCGCCCGGAGACGTTCCACCCGCATGCGGACCGGCTCATCGCCTGCATCAAGAAATATGCGCCGCAGGCCGAGATTGTGATCCATCAGACGTGGGCCTACCGCGACGACCACCGGTGGTTCTCAGAGCACGCGAAGTATCCGGACCAGCCGGCCAACCGCGCCGAGATGTACACGAAAGTCCGCGCCGCCTATGACGGGTTGGCAAAGGACACCGGTTTCCGGCTGATTCCTTGCGGCGACGCGATGGAATTGGCGCGGCTGGACCCGGCGTGGGGCGAGTTTGTTCCGGATCCGGCTTTTGACGCCAAGGCCGCGGTTTATCCCGCCTTGCCGACGAACGAGAAACGCTCGTTGCACGGCGGTTACGGCTGGAAGAAGAACGAAAAAAATGGGGCCTACGCCTTGGGCAGCGATAAGTTTCACGCCAACACGCAAGGCGAATATCTGCTCGGCTGCGTCTGGCTGGAGTTCTTTTTCGGGCAGAGTGCCGTGGGCAACACCTTCGTGCCCAAAGGGATGACGGCAGAGGACGCGGCGGTTCTCCAGAAGGTCGCGCATCGCGCCGTCATGGAGAAGCAACGCCCCGACGTGATGCCGAAATAAGCGTCCGGACGGCGGGAAAAAAACAAAAAAAGGGCGGAGAAAACTCCGCCCTTTTTTTGGCACAGCGTGTGGCGCAGGCTTAGCCGTTGCGCTTCTCAAAGTCCTTCATAAAGTCGACCAGCGCCTTGACGCCGGCCGCCGGGAAGGCGTTGTAGATCGAAGCGCGGATGCCGCCCACGGAACGGTGGCCTTTGAGCTGCTTCATGCCGGACTCCGAAGCCTGCTTGATGAAGAGCGCTTCGAGCTCTTCGGACGGCAGGCGGAAGGTCACGTTCATGTCCGAGCGGAATTCTTTCTTGGCCGTGCCGCGGTAGAAGCCGGACGCGTCGATGGCGTCGTACAGCATCTGCGCCTTGTCGCGGTTGATCTTGTACATGTTCAGCAATCCGACCTTCTTGAGCCACCGGGTGGTCAGGCAGAGCATGTAGATGCTGAAACAGGGCGGTGTGTTATAGAGCGAGTTGTTCTCGATGTGCGTCTGGTAGCGCATCATGGTCGGCAGAGCGATGTTGCCCTTTTCGGCGAACCCTTTGCGGATGGCGACCAAAGCCACGCCGGAGGGGCCGAGGTTCTTCTGGGCGCCCGCGTAGATCATGGCGAACTTGTTGAAGTCCAGAGGCCGCGACAAAATATCGGAGGACATGTCGGCAATGAGGGGGGAGCCGGTCTCCGGGATCTCTTTCAGCTGCGCGCCGGAAATGGTTTCATTGGTGGTGATGTGGCTGTAGACCGCGTTGGCGCTCCACTTCATCTCGCTGCTTTCCGGCATGCGGGTGGGGATATCCTTCTGGCAGTCGGCGACAACGTTCACGTTGCCGATCAGGCGCGCCTGCTTGACGGCCGCAGAGCCCCACGAACCGGCGTTCACGTAGTCAGCGGTTTGGCCTTCGCCCAGGAAGTTCATCGGAATCATGGCGAACTGGAGGCTGGCGCCGCCTTGGAGGAACAGGATCGAATAATCATCGCTGAGCCCCATCAGTTCTTTGATGTTGGCGATGGCTTCGTTATGTATGGCATCGTATTCTTTGCCGCGGTGCGACATTTCCAGAACCGACATGCCGGAGCCTTTGTAATCGACGAGATCGGCCTGGGCTTCTTGCAATGCTTCCAAGGGCAGGACCGCAGGTCCCGCACCGAAATTGTAAACGCGTGCCATACTGTAGCTCCTTACTGTTGTTGCCGGTTCGCAGACGCTTGTCCGTACCCCCGGCTTTCAATGGCTGATAATCATGCCTTGCTGGCGGATCGTTGTCAATGAGGGACATCGATTTTTAGCAGGCGCCGATCAGTCGATGCCTTTGAACACTTTCAGCCACCGCAGGATGCGGGACTGGCTCATGCGGATGGCATCCTTCGGGCAGATCTCATGGCAGCAGCTGCAGGCGATGCAGCGGGAGGGGTCGAGCACGGGGCGGCGCTTGGGGCCGGACAGGACGATGGCCCGGACGGGACAGGCCTGTTCGCATTTGCCGCAGCCGATGCAGGACTCCTCGGAAAAGGACGGCCTCACCCAGACGATGCTTCCGGCCCATTTCACCAGCCAGTCGGGCGCCAGGCTGAGGAGGTGTGCGCCTGACGGGATTTCGAACGAGGCGACTTCGATCGCGTCGCCGGAAACGACGGGCGACATTTTTTCGGAGGCATCTTGCGCCGCCAAGTAGGGAACGTGGCGCGCGTCGATGTGCAGCACGTCGCAGATCGCGCGGTCGAGCGCGAAAGGGTCTCTCCCTGCGGCGAGAAAGCCGAGCCCCACCGGACGGCCGTTGGCGGGCCCTTGGCCTTCCATGCCGACGACGCCGTCAACGAGTGTCCAGGTGGACGGGAGAATTTGCCAGAGCGTCGTGATCAGCCGGCCGAACACCTCCGGCTTGGGATGGAGCCGGTGAAGTGTGGTTTTAGAATACCCGGGGATCGCACCGTACATGTTTTTGACCGCGGCGGTCAACATGGTGAGTGAATGGCTTTTGACCTTGGGGAGGTTCACGATGAGGTCGGCGTCCAGCACGGGGCTCGCCACCGAGAAAGAGAAGCCGTTCCGCTCGAAGGTCCGGACGCCCGCCTGTTCGAACGCGACCAGCGGCACGTTTTCCTCGGCACAGACCGCGCCGATGCCGGAAACCTGCCACACGCGCTGGAGATTGGCGGTGCTTGCGGGGCTGTCGCCGACCGTGATCTGCGCGCCCGCGGCCCTGAAATGGCGGATGACTTGCCGCACGAATTCGGGATGGGTCGTTACCGCTTGCTCAGGTGTGCGGTCGGTCAGCAGGTTGGGCTTGAGCAGGATCCGTTTGCCGGACAGGTCGTTGTCCGCCAGCCAGCCGGTGAGCCCGAGCAGCCGGTCCAATGCGCCGGTCAGAGTCGGCCCGTAATCGCCGCACCGCACGAAAAAAACGTCGGAATCCTTCATGGCGCCAGTGTAGCAGACTCGTCGCCGGGTTGCCAATGCCACCTGCGCCCGGCCAGAGGACGGGAGGCAATACGCAATCGGCAATGAACTGCGAGAAAGAACGCCGGAGGACGGAGGGGGAAGAAGTCCATTAGTTCATTAGGTAAGATGAGAAGGCCGTTCTCCTTGTGAAAGGTTTTCTGGCAAACTGCCGGAAACCGTAAACACGCACTCATAGGTGCAAACACAAGGAGAACGGCGATGAAAAAGGTTAGCGTAATCGGCATGGATATGGGAGACAAAAACCACAAGGCGGTAGGGCTTTCGGAAGGCGGCGAGGTCGTCGACCGCACCGAGGTGTTGTGCACGCCGGAGGACGTGCGCGAATACCTTGAGAGCCATCCCGGCGCGCTGCTGGTGATCGAGACCGGTACGCACTGCCGCTGGGTGTCGCGCATTGGCCTGGAGTTGGGGCACGAGGTTCTGGTGGGGAACGCGCGGAAGTTGCGGATGATCTGGGACAGCAGCCGGAAGAACGACTGGCGCGACGCGGAGATGCTGGCGAAGGTGGCGCGCGCGGACCGGTCGCTGCTTTCGCCGGTGAGGCTGAGGGGCGAGGGAGACCAGGAGCTGATGCGGATGGTGAAATCCCGCGACCTTCTCGTCAAGACCCGGACGGGAATCGTGAACCAGATCCGCGGGTTCTGCAAGTCCGAGGGTGCCCGGCTGCCTAAGCGCTCGGCGGCCTCGTTCGCCCGTTTGGAAGACGAAGTCCCCCCGGCGGTCCGGGAGGTCGCGAAGCCGCTGTTCGCGGTGCTCAAGGAGCTGGCGAAGAAAATCGGGCTGTACGACACGATGATCGCCGACGCCGTGAAGAGGCTGCACGGCGAAGAGGCGGCGCTGCTGGAACCCATCGCCGGCGTCGGGCCTGTAACGGCGGCGGCGTTCCTGGCCGCGGTCGGGGACGTGGCGACCTTCGGCAGCGCCCGTGACGCCGGGCCCTATTTCGGACTGGTGCCGAGGCAGGACCAGTCGGGTCAGACGGACCGGCAGCTGAGGATTTCGAAGGAGGGCAACGAGGTGGTCCGGCGGTTGCTGGTGACCGCGGCGAACTACATCATGGGGCCGTTCGGGAAGGACAGCGACCTCCGCCGCCACGGCATGCGGATCGCGGAGCGGGGCGGCAAGAACGCGAGGAAACGGGCCAAGGTGGCGGTGGCCCGGAAACTGGCCGTGCTGATGCTCGCGATCCTGAGGAGTCGGACCGCTTACCGCCCTCTGAAGGATGTCGAGGACGTGGCGTAGGGCGGGCCGGACGTTCCGGCTTCGGTGCTTCTTGAGGCCCCCGCCGGACCGCCCGCCCCCCGCGGCCACGGAGAGCGTTTTTTCACAGGAGACTTTCAAGGAGCATGCGCTGACGGAAGAAACCGTTTTTCGATGAACAGCAGACGTCCCGTCCCGGTGACTGCGGTAACGCACTGGCACATCACGTGCGACCGTTAGGTGGCAGCCCGAAGACGGACCTTTCCATGCACCGGACAAAACACTGTCCAATACGAGTGCGAATAGAAGCGAGACGTCACTGCGTTCTGGAAAAGCGGAATCCGCCATGCGGGTGCCCTTGACATGCCTTCTCATAGAAGCGCGTTAGTGCATTAGTTGGGGGCACTGGATTTTAACGCAGAGGCGGGAGAACGGAGGGCGAAGTCAGGGCAGGCAAGAGGTAGCCCCGCCGTCCCATTCTGTCTCCGCATCATGTCCATATCCGGTTGGCAAACGCCAATTTGCATACCCTGGAAATCAAGTCCGTTACCTCTTCCAAACCGGCCTGCGTCACCTCGTCGCGGTTGCACCGGTTGACCTGCCGGACGTCATCCACGATCTTCGCCCGGTACCGGTTCCCGCTCAGGCCGGGATAGCGGTGAACGGCGATCACCGCCAGACACGGACCGTAGACTGGCTCGTTCACCGGAAGCCGGCTGACGCCGCCCGCTGGAGCACCGCCCTCCTCTTCCCGTCCCTCCTGTACGGCAACGACTTGCGCGTGATACCGAGAATGCCAGAGGCGACGGCGTAGTAGAGGCTTCTGACGCAGGGGATGCCCTCGAGTCCCTCCCTGACCATGGCCGCCCGCGCCGCGTAGGGCGACAAATGTTGACGATGGCCCTTGAAAGCCCTAAGATGGCACCAAATTTAGATCGGCTAGGTTAATCCATTCAGGAGTCTTGATGCGGACGCACCTGCACGTAGAACGGCGGCGGGGCGGAGTGCATGGGACCTTTGTTGTGGCTAAAAAGAGGAGACGACGGCGATGAAATACTTGGGTCGTTTGAATGGGTGCGGTTTCTTCGTTGCGGGGTGTCTCGCGGCCTTTATGGCCGGCTCCACACGTGCGCAACTGGCGACGAACAACTGGCAGCTCCCAGGCAGCGGCCTTTGGACGAACGCCGCGAGCTGGAGCCCCAGCGTTCCGAACTCCGCCACCGACGTCGCGCGCTTCACCGCCGACTTTGCGGCCAACTTCGATGCGACGCAGGATGTCAACATCACCGTCAACGGCATCGACTTCGAGGACACCGGCAGCGGCACCGACGTGGTGCTCACCATCCGCCCCGCCGGCGGCGCCGTGCTGACCTTCAGCGGCTCTGCCCCGTTCGTTAACTCGCGTTCCACCACCGCGGGGGGCGCCGGCATCAACTTCAACGGCACGGTCGACGTCGGCACGGCCGGCCTGACCAAGACCGGCTCAGGAACGATCAACCTGGCCAGCACCCTGACCGGCAGCGGACCGATCACGCTCGAGTCCGGCTCGTTAGAGGTCCGCGGCAACAATGCGACGAGCTTCACCGGCGAGTTCGTCGTTAAAAGCGGTTCCCTCGAACTCCGCGGCGGCAACGCGAACGCGTTCGGGTCGACGGACAAGGGCATCACCATCAACGGCGGTCGCCTGCGGCTGCGCGACCTCGGGGCGATCACCGTCAACGAGCCGGTCACCGTCAACGGCTGGTACAGCAGCGGCTCGATCAACAACACGGCTTCTATGGGCGTCAATCTCGCCGGAGCGGTGACGCTGAAGGCGAACGGCTGTTTCTCCTCCACTCCCTGGAACAGCCCCATCGAACCGGGGCGCAAGATGGACACCGTTTTTTCCGGCGTCATCTCCGACGACGGCAACCGCCGCGACAACCACTTCATGTTTGATGCCGCGACAGACAACGCGACCGGCAGCCTGAGCAAGACCAGCGAGTTCATCCTCAGCGCCACCAACACCTGGGGCGGCTACACCCACATCACGGCGAACCGCGCAGCCGACGGCACCGGCGCATTCACCTGCATCGTCCGGCTGACCAACGGCAACGACCGCCTGCCGGTCGCCACGACCGTGATTCTCGGCGGCAGCACCGGCGGCGTCGGTCACGTCAGCTGCAACGGCCGGCTGGTCCTCGGGGGCTACAACCAGGAACTGGCCGGACTCGTGACCTGCGGGACCGGCCCCTCAAACCAGGTCGTCGGCGGCAGCGCCTCGCTTTCCACGCTGACGCTGAACATCGCCGCCGGAACGACCAACGCCTACGCCGGCAGGCTCGGAGGCGGCAGCGCCAACGCGAACAACCTCGCGCTGGTGTTGAAGGGCGGCGGCCGCCTCGTCCTTTCCGGCACCCACACCTACACCGGCGCCACCACGGTTCAGGACGGCACCTTGGCGGGAACCGGCTCGCTGGCGGGCGCGCTGACTGTTGCGGGCAACGGGACGGTGGCGCCCGGCGACGGCGGCATCGGCACGCTGTCGGTTGCATCGGCGAACCTGGGCGGCGCGCTTGAGGTCGAGGTTAATCGCAACGGGGGAACGCCGCTTGCCGACAAGCTGGACGTTTCCGGTTCGCTGACACTTGGCGGCGCGTTAACGGTGCACAACATCAGCGGTGCCCTCGACCTCGTGGCTGGGGATTCGTTCGACCTGTTCGACGCAGACAGCGTTGTCGGCGTTCTTGGCACGCTGAGTCTTCCGCCTCTGTCGAGGGGGCTGGCCTGGAACACGTCTCGGCTCAACACCGACGGCATTATCTCCGTCGTCCGGCCAGGCACACTGATTAGGATGATGTGACGCACCGGAGACGAGTGGAGGCGGAAGCGGCAACGTGCGGAGGCAGCAGGGGCCGTATCGGGACATCGAGCGAAACCGCTAGGGCCGCAGTTGCGGGTGGCGTGGCCATAATTCGGTTTTGTTCAGTGTATTCTTCTCCGCCGCCAAATCCCTCAAAGAAAACGCCGTCCAGGTCGGGTAGGGCGGAATCACCGATCCCGCAGCCATGTACGACCCAGCCTGTATTCCCCAAACCGACTCCTCGTGAGCGGGCCGAAATCCGCTAAACGGTTGCAAAGTCAAACTACGGCCCTTGGACCTCCTGCTCCGCGCCGACCTGGAGCGCGCCCAAGTTGTAAGATCCCTGCATGAGCAGAACGATTTCGTGTTCGCCTGCCGTGAGCGGGACTCCTCGCAGGACCGCTTTGCTGGTATGGCGCCAGTCGGGGAATTCGTGTGCGGGGGTCTCGAAGTCGCCGACGGCCTTGCAGTCGACCATCAGTTTCGGCCCCCGCTGTTTAGGCGACGGAGTTCCGTAATCGAGCGTGAACGTATACCTCGCGGTTTGGTTGACGTGGACGGTATACTTGAGCCACTCGCCGCCGGAGACTCCGCCGATCACGGTCTCGCCGGCGTCCACGTCCTCGTTGACGCGGAATGTCTTGCTGGCGTTGTTACCCGGCGTGCTGTCGGAATAGGCGAATCCCTGACCTCCCTCGTCGTAATGCGACAGCATGATCTCGCCCGGCAGCTGCGCCGGTTTTCCACGGTACGGGCCTGTCTTGCCCTGCTTCCGAAGCAGTCGAACGACGTTTTCCGAGCGGCCGACGTTGCCGTTTTCGTCTTGCGCGAACACGCAGAAAGCATGCAGCCCGCGATCCCAATCGGGCCGGATTCCCGTGCGCCCCGGTTTGACGAAATTCGAGCTGTCGTAGTAGTCCTGCGTGATTTTGACGTGGAAACGGTAAGGCGGAGCGGAACGGTGATCCAGTAGCGCGCCGCTGTCGAAGAGATATACCTGCTTGATCTTCGCCCCGGATTTGCTCGACGGTTTGACCTCCACCTCGAAATCCAGTTCCTCGCCGGGCTTGAGGATAAAGGTGGATTCGTCAGGCTTCTTGGCCAACCTGACCACCGGGTCGGAGTCGTGCGGATATGCATAAATGCGGACGTAATCGACGAAGAAGCTCTCGGGGAACTTCCCCTTCGTCGGGTCGCCGCCGGATTTGCCGCAGCAACCGGAAAGAATCGCGTGGAGCGGAACGTAACCGGCCGCGTGGTTGAACGGGTCGAAGGTCACCGAGTTGTACGGGCTATGGTTGGCTTCCGACTGGATGAGCTTGCCGTTGAGGTAATACGACACCTCGAAAGGGGTCCATTTGCAGCCGATGACGTACCAATCGTCGACTTTGCCGGGGAGTTGTGAGCGGTAATTCCAGCTTCTCAGCGTGCCGCAGGCGAAGACGTGCAGGTTATGGTCCAGGACACCGCGGGGCGGTTCGCCCGGATTCTTGGGGCCCATGTAATAGTCTTCGTAGATGTCGATTTCCCAGCCGTCGAGGAACGGGTTGGAAGGACCGTGCGTGCAGAGCCAGAAGGCGGACCACCAACCGGGCTGCTGGCAAAATTTTACCCGCGTCTCGAAGTAGCCGTGTCCGAAGACCTCGTGGGAATAGAGGCTGGCGCTCTTGGTTTTCGTCTTGTCCGGCGTCGCCCAGTTGCAGACGATTTCCAGCAGTCCGTCGTGGACTTTGGCGTAGTCCCTTTCGCTCGTGGGGCTGAAATACCATTTGCGGGGATCTACCCCCTGGCCGTCAAACTGTTCGTCAAACACCTTCTTCCAGCCCGCCTGGACGGGATCGAATAGGGGGGCGAGATCGATTCGGAACGGCGTCGACGACGTTTTCGATTCCAGCCTGGCGAGGCCGATGGCGAGATTGTCGAGCGTCGCCTCGGCCGGGGCGTTGCCGGCGAGAAGGCAGTAGCTGAACTCGACGGTTGTGGATCCGGGCGTCCTGCGCTTCCCGCTCAGTGTCGCCGTTTTGCTGTCCACGAGGCTGTGAATCGATACGGTCCATTTCCCGTGGCCGTTGACGCCAAACACGAAATCCGCCGGCAGGCAGCTCGAGGGAATCTCCAGCGTGTCCAGTTGACTGTTGTCTTCGAGAACCGAGACGATCAGGACCTCGTCCTTGCTGGAAACGATGCGGCACGCCAGGTCGGAAGCGGCAATCTCGAATGTCGCGGTTCGGTGCGGGGATGGTTCGCACCCGAGATCCTGGATCCGGACCCCCGCGGCGGCGAACAGGTTCTCGTCCGACTTATCGGGAAGCGGCTCGACGTTGTTCGGGCAGGTGATCGCCCGTTTGGCGTCCGTCCGGAAGACACCCTGTCCGGTGACCGCCAGGAGCCCCGGAGTCGGATGTCCCTTGATCAACTTCGGCTTTCCGGAACATTGGACCGAGGTGCCGTCGAAATTCTCCTCGAAAGCGCGGCGGGCAAGCTGCAATCGGCGGACCACGCCGCGCAGGTCCAGCGGACCGGCGACTTTCAGAACCGAGCCGGCTTTGCCCGTGACGATCCTGATGGCGATCACGTTGGTGCCTTGCTTGAGCCGGACGGTCTTGACGTGGTTGTCGATCTCGACCGCCGATGGGGCGTTGCCTGGCGCGGCGATCTCGAAAACCGGCTCGCCGTTGAGATAGTACTGCATCGACCCAGTGGCACCGGCGCCGACCGTCATTTCGCAATCGTACTGGGCCTCAATGCGCCCCACCGCCCACGCGCATCGATTCGGGCTGGGACCGCCCAAGGGCGAGAAAACCAGCGTATTGGAGATCAGATTAACCGTTTCGCCTTTTGCGTTGCCCAGCGTGTCCGGAATCGATTGCAGTTGTGCCGACGATGGTTTGAAATCCTCGGGGACGGGATCGAAGATCGTCCAGATTTTCGGCAGACGGTTGTCGCCGACGATTGTCGCCGGCCGGATGTCGAGAGTCAACTTGCAGATCTGGATCTCCGCCCCCATCTTGCCGCCAATGGCGAGCGAGACGGCATGCGTTTCGCAGGCATGCCCGTCGTCGATGGGAATCGTCAAGACGTGCGGCTGCCAGGTGTCGGAGAGGGCAAACGGAGAACTGACGATGACCCCGTTCCATTGGCCCTTCTCGCCCCATCGGTAAAACGTCACCCATGCAAGCCCCTTTCCTTTTGCCATCAGTGAAATGCGGCCGATGGAACCGGAGCGGGCCGAGAATTTCGCACGGGTCTGGATAGCGCCGCCATCGTCGCCAAGGACGTTGGTTATGCTCAACGCCGTGTCGCCCTCGCGGGCGTTGGGGATGGTCGTGACGGTCGGAAACGGTTTGTAGCCGCCCCATTCGTGCAGGACCCAGCCGTCGGGGAAACTGCCGGGCGTCGGGGATTGAAAGCGACCGTTGACGTCGATCACCTCCGCCAGAAGTGGTCCAGATACGAGAGCGATCACCAGCGAGAACAGGGTTTTTTTCATGGAAGGCTCGTCTTGTCCGTTGATCAGGGGATTCAGCTTGCCTCAAGGGGAGTTACAGGTACGATTCAGCGAGAGATGTGTGGAAAAACAAGCGGCAGACGGGTCAGAGGAAGACCGGCTGATATCGCGCAAGCTCTTTGGCCGCCGCCGTGGCGGGCGAGGGCTTCTCGCCTTCGACGATCGCTGCGGATGCCTTCCTGTCGTCCGGCAGGCAGGCGTAGGTGCCCGTCGTACACATCCGATCCGCCTCTGTCCTCCGTGCAGGCGCACCCGCGCCCACACGTCCTACCGGTTTTCCCTTCCCGACCGGAAAACGGTCGAATTATACGTTTTTTGGACCCTTGCCGTCAACGCCGGGCCCCAAAAGACGCCTGAGTCGCGAGTCCTTGTCCCCCCCGGAATGCACTGGACTATCTGTTGCAGGATGGTGTAGCCTGTCTTTATAGACCTTGGGGTTACTCGTTCACGTGCCTTTTTCTCTTGATCATGCGCCTATAGGCCACAGGCGGATGGCCCTGCGGTAGTTTTTTCCGTGACTGGGCTTGACTTATTAGAACAATAGCCGTCTGCTGATGGAATCCCGAGTGAAGGATTGTTTTAATGAAAATCGGAACGAGTTTATTGATCGCAGCCTTGTGGTGTTCGGCGGGAATCGTGGCGGAAGACAGACCGGCGTTGAGCGTTTCGTTGGGCGCGCGCAACGAGGGCGCGGGGCTGCGGGTGCCCTCGGGCGGGGACGGCGTGAATGCGCCTGCGACGATTGACGGCCAGACGGCACGCCGGGTGATCGGCGCAGGCGCGCACTACTTGTACGTGATCGTCGATCATCCGTCGTACCGACAGTGCCCCGCTGACCTGTACGTGTCGGCCGAGGTTTTCGACGACGGCGTGACGCGCGTGACCGCGCAGTTCGACCAAGCGGCAGAGCGGCCGAACATCGGCACGTGCTACACGGCGGCGGAGCAAACCTACCTGCTGGTCGGTTCGGGGCGCTGGCGGACGTTGTATTTCTTCTTGCCGCGCGCGCGTCTCGGCCACGGCCAGAACCATAATGCGGACTTCCGGTTCGGCGCGCCGAACGTCGCGTTCAAGAGGGTCACCGTGAGCACGAGCAAGCCCGCGGGCTTCAGCGCCGAGCTGGGCATCGATCCCGAGGCGCTGCGCCACATCGCGGTGACGCGTCCGCAGGGCATGGAGCTGACTTTCGGCAACGACGCGAGCGCAGCCGACGCGGCGCTGTTCAAGGCGCTCTCGGTGTCGAGCGTGGAGAGCTATGTAGACTGGGCGGGCGTGGAGCCGGTCCAGGACCAGTGGGACTGGAGCAAGTGGGATAAGCAGGTCGCGGTGCTGCAGGCGGCGGGGCTGAAGTGGGTGCCGTTCCTCATCGCCGGGCCGGCCTACGCGACGCCGCTCTGGTTCCAGAGCTCGCCCGGCTCGCACGTCTACCGCTGCCTCGAGCACGGCAAGGACAGCAAGGTGCAGAGCCTCTTCAACCCCGCGCTGCGCCCGCAGGTCGAACGCTTCCTGTGCGCCTTCGCCGAGCGCTACCGCGAGACGGGCGTCATCGAGTCGGTACTGCTTGGCGTGACGGGCATCTACGGCGAGAGCATTTATCCGGCGGGACCGGAGGGCGGCTGGACCGCGCGGCTCACCGGCGACTACCACAACCACTTCGGCTGGTGGGCGGGCGACCCTTACGCGGTCGCGTCGTTCCGGAAAGCGATGGACGGGAAGTACGGCCGGATCAAGCGTCTCAATGCCGCATGGGACACGGCCTACGCGTCGTTCGACGAAGTGGCGACGTTCCTGCCTGACCGCGCGCCGAACGATCGCGCCCGCGCGGACTTCGTGGAGTGGTATCAGCAGGCGATGACCGAGTGGGCCGTGTTCTGGGTCAAGAGCGCGCGCAAGGTTTTTCCGAAGACCGAGATCTACCTCTGCACGGGTGGCGACGGCACCCCGGGGCTGGGCGCGGACTTCACGGCGCAGACGGCCGCGGTCGCGCGCTACGGCGCGGGCATGCGCATCACCAACGAGGGAAGCGACTACGCGCACAACTTCTCGATCACGCGCGAGGTGGGCACGGCGACGCGCCACTACGGGACCTTCTGCGGCTTCGAGCCCGCGTCGAAGGTGGACGCGAAGGGCGTGGTGGCGCGGGTCTACAATGCGACGGCCTCGGGCGCGCGCCAGCTGCACGACTACATTCCCAACACGCTGGGGCAGGGCGTCGAGGCGCTGTCCAACTTCCGCACGAATGCGGCGTGGCTGGCGTGGCGCCAGCCACGCGTTCGGGCGGCGCTCTACCTCTCGCGCGAGACGTGGGCGCTGGAGCCTGAAGCGGTGGGGCGGACGCTCGCGCTGTCGCGGGCGCTACGCGACGTGACGGACCTCGACTTCGTGACGCGCCGCTCGCTGGCGGACGGCCACTTGAAAGGGTATGACGCGCTGGTGATCGGCGCGTCGTCGGTGCTGGAGCCTGCGAGCGCGAAGGCGCTCGAGAAATGGGTGCACAAGGGCGGCGCGCTGATCGCGGCCACGCGGCAAGGCGAAGTGCTGGGCGGGCGGCTCTACGATCAGGCGGAGTGGCGGAAGCGCCTCTTCGCGGATGCTGCACCCGAGGGCATGTTGCTGAAGCCGGAGCTGGTGGGCGCGGCACCGGCGCGTTGGGCGCTGCGGGTCGGTAGCGGCGAGGACGAGAAGTGGCTGGACGGCGACTGGAACGGGTGCGAAAAAGGCCGCGAGTGGTGGGAGATACCGGACGCGACCATGCGCTGGAGCGGCGCGCGTCCGGCCGTGTGGCTGCCGGTGACGCCGGGCGCGGACCACACGCTGCGGATGAGCCTTTCCGCGCCGGGGCTGGCGCTGGGCGTCTCGGGCTTGGCGGTGACGGTGAACGGTCAGGCGGTCGGCAAGATCTCAAAGGCGGGACGCCAGGAGTGTGCGTTTGCCGTGCCCGCGGCGCTGCTGGGCTCGAACGCGGTGGCGAGGCTCGAGCTCGCTGTGACGGCGTGGAAACCCTCGGCGCATCAGCCCGGCAACACGGACACGCGCGACTTGGGCGTCTCCGTGCGACAGATCGAGCTGATCCGAGCCGGGGCGGGGGAGGCCCCGGCCGGCATCGCGAAGCTGCGGATGGTTGTCGACCCGCAGGCGCTCGCGCCGCTCGCGCGCGCGGTCGGCAAGGGCCGGACGATCTTTTTGCAGGGGTTGGCGGACGACGAGAGGCTCGTCGCGAGCGTGCTGCCGGCTTCGAAGGATGGCCGCTTCGATCGGCGTTATGTGACCGAAACGGACGGCGGCGTGCTCTGGCTCGAAGCCGACGAGGCGCGAATCTGGCGGCAGGGCGAGTAACCCGCTTGCCCCGGCGCCAGACAAGGACGGACAGATCGTCCGTCCCGCTCACGCGAGCCACCAATACCTGCTTTAATAATTCGTGCTGGCCTTGAAGCCTCTTCCTAACGCCATCGATGGCAGGGCCGCAGAGCGTTCAGCGCAGCCAGAAGACCGTGCCTGTCTCCGCGCGGAGCTGTGCCCGCTTGTTGGGCCAGTCGTAATACACGAACCACGGCGCAGGCAGGACCGATCCGTTGAAACCTGAAGCCAATCCTGTGCCCCATGTGGCAATCGTGTAGTGCTTCGACTTGTCCAGCGCCTCGGGATTCGCGACGCCGACCACCAGGCCTTCCAGCGCGAGGTCGCCGTCGGCATGCAGCCGGCCACCCGCGTCGTCCGACGTCACGCCGAAAAGCACCTCACCCATATCAGGCAGACCGGCGAGGGCACCGCGCACGAGCCGCCCCTGCAACACGCGCGTCGGGCCGGCATAGGTGTTGTTGCCCGAGAGCGTCAGCGTGCCGGTCCCAGCCTTGTTCAGCCCGCCATCGCCGCTCAGGTTGCCGGAGAGCGTAATGGCCCACTCTTTCGTATCGAAGGTCACGGCATCCGCGCCCGTTCCGAACAGCGTTGCCTTCACGGACGAGTTGAAATTCGTCTGCGCCCGGACCACGCCGCCCGCGCCACCGAATTCAACCAAATACAAGGCCGGACCATCAGCCGCGATACCGTTTTGCTCGATGTTGGGAATCCAGTTGGTCAACCCGATGTTCAGCACGCCCCCTGACACGGTGAGCCGGCCAAAACTTCTGTCGGTATTCGTCCTTTCGTTGAGCATCACACGGCTGGCGAAGATTTCGCCGCCGGTCTGATGTACCCAGCCCGTGCCGTCCGTCGAGATGCAAAGATCCCAACCGTTGTCCACAGTCAGCGTGCCGCCCATCATGTTGTACGTGCCCAGGGCCAACGGATAGTGGGCGATCCTGATGCCGTTGCTCTCAGCCGTAGCCCCGTATGTACTTACATGGCCGCCATAGTGGTTGATCACCCCCACCAGCATCTGGCCGTACCCGCTCGCGGCGGGATTGCCGATGACGATGTCACGCGCGTTGATCCACGTGCCTTGCGTGATATTGACAGTACCGGTGACGGGGAAATCAACGACCGAATTGGTGTAATTAGCCGACTGAGGGTCTGCCAGCGAAAGTTCGCCGGTGGCGACAATCCCAGCGCCGTTCGTAAGCGTCAGCGTGCCGTCGATCACGCGCATGTATCCGTTGGAATACACATTCCCGCTGAAGATCGGCTCGCTCTTGCAGCGCACGCGAGACGTGCCAGTCCCCGACACGTGGTTGGACATCACATAGCTCCCCGGACGATCGAAATAGAGATCGCCTGAATTCACGATCATCCCTGAGCCGAACCTGCCGGAATAAAAATAGACGCTGCTGCTGTTCGTCAGGTCGCCGCTTCCCCACGCGCCCTTGCCCGATCCAGGGCGCCCCACCCACAGATTGCCGCCGCTGATGGCCGTCGCCCCCGAATACGTGTTCGTTTCGCAGAAAAGGATCGTGCATCCTGAGGCGCTCTGCGCGAAACCGCCGGGGCCGTCGACCGGGCCAACTAGCTCGATCACCATCGTATTATTCCCTGGCGACATCGCGATCCGGTTGTTCAATGTAATGCGTCCGGTCAGCGTCAGTGTGTTGGTCCCGCCCCCTCCCTCCGACAGCGTGCCGCCGTTAAACGTGATCCGCTCGGGAACGGTCATCGTGCCATACCCGTATAGCGATCCGCCGTTGACCGTCGTGTCGCCCGCCGTGTTGCCGCCCAAGCCGCGCCAGTCGGACAACAGCGTAAAGTTTCCCGCGTTGATCACGATCTCCGCGTTGACTACCTCGCGCGTACAAAGCTGATGGCTGCCGGCCTTCGTCAGGGTCTTGCCATTTCCGGTCAACTTCAGGACATCGATACGGTACGGGCCGCCGATCGTCGCGTCGTCCTGCAAGATCACCTCGCCGAGATTTTTGTTGATATGGTCGGTCCCCGTGTTGACGAGAACGCCCTTGCCATCGGCACCTTCACCCGCGATCGTGAATTTTTCAGAGGTCGAACTGCCTGCGTACGCACCGTTGAAGTCCAACGTGGCTCCAGCCGCCACAACCGTATCATTGCCGGTACCGGTCGCACCAAGAACCGTCAGCAGATTGGGACTCAATCTCAGTGTGCCCGCTTGGACAGTTGTTGTCCCTGAATAGGCATTCGCCGCCGTGAGCCGCAACTGTCCGCTGCCCGTTTTAGTCATGCCTGCGCTGCCTGAGATCGCCTCGCTCACGGTGGCCGTGGCGCCTGCATACGGCACGTCCAACACGGGCGCGCCGACCAACGTCAGCGTGCCGTCGGCATCCGCGTCGGCGATCACATAGCCGTTGGTCTCGAAGGCCATGCCCGCCACCGTGACCGCGCCCGACACATCGACCGTCTCGCCGGCAAGTGTCCCGCCCGCGCCGGTGAAGCGAGCCGTGTTGCCGTTCACCCACCCCGCGCCGGCGTCCCAGTTGAGCGCCGATACGCTCCACACGTTGTCGGGTCCGCCATCCAGCCACACCTGCTCGGCCGCCGCCAGAGGCAACGTCCACGACACACACGCCAGCAAGCCTGTCATTCGCCGCTTCATGACCGTCTCCTTCCCGATTGCCTTTGTTGTCTCCTGATGCAAGCTGAATCGCCCCGCAACTCACACGCGGAGCAAACGTCTACCTACGTGCAGACGGGCAGACGCTCGCCCCTCTCGAGGAGGGTGAGCCACTATAAGACTGTTAGTTCAATATCCGCAAGCCGAATCTACAGTTTGTCAACCCCGTGGGAGCAACAGGGGACGCGAAGCAGCATTGGACTTGTCGGGCCGGCGAGACAAACCGCTAGGGCCGCAGGTGCGGATGCCAAGGCCGTAATCCGGTTTTGTTCAATGCATTCTCCGCCGCCGCCAAATCCCTCATGGAAAACGCCGTCCAGGCCGGGTAGGGTAGGGCGGGATATCCAAGCCCGCCGCGGTCACGCAAGCTGAGACATTAAGTGGACTATCCCCAGTTTTCAGCCTGACGCGAACAGGGGCAGTTCCGGCTGCA